>CAJTSF010000026.1 GCA_910578985.1 uncultured Odoribacter sp.
ACAGCCTCGTCCCACGTCCCGTGGAAAAAGCGGATGCCGCTTTCCTGAGCAACGGCTTGCAAGGAAAAGAAAAGGGTCACTATGCCTACCAATACTTTTCTCATACTATTGTTCATTACATTCATTTTATCTGTCGTACTGCGGCATGCTGGGGTTATAATTCATTATCATCTGGTTAATCGGGAAGATATACCGGTTATCGTTCGGTTCCAGCGTATAAGTTTCCCCATCCGCCGTATGCGTTACCGTTTTCTTGAACTTATCCTCATAGTTAAGACGTTTCAAGTCAATCAGGCGGTGGAAACCGGTAAAGGCAAATTCACGCCGTCTCTCATCCAGCACGATACGGAGCGCTTCGTCGTTATCGGCAGCCGAAAGGTGGACATTCCCCTTGATGCGACTATCGCGCAAGGTGTTGATGTAATCCATGGCATTATTCTTGGAACCGATACGCGCCTCGCATTCTGCGGCAATCAGCATGTTCTCGACGGAAGAGAATCCGACATTCTGGTAAGCGTACAGGATATAGCAGGTTTCCCCGTAAAAATAATCCGAACGCCCCATATTCACCGTATCATCGGCAAAGAACAGGTCACGACGCTGATCGACAGCCCCTGCCGGCAGATTGCGGGCATAGGTGGCAACCAAGTCCTTGCTCACGGTGATGGTCTTGCGTCCACTCTGCAAACGGATGAACACGGCTTCCGGATTCTCGTCTTTCTCCAGCATCGGAGTCCCGTTCGCATCGATAATGCGTCCCCAAGTTGTTTTGTCTTTCGTCATAAAAGGTTTCAAATCCTGCAACCGGTTATTCAGTTTCAACGCCTCTTTCGCATTCGTAAGAGCCTCATCATAGCGTCCCATGTAAAGATACAGACGGGCATAGAAGGAATACAGGCTCCCTTGATTCGGATGGAACAAGTTTTGTGAAACCTCTTTCAGGCTGGCAGATGCCTCTTTCAAATCATCCTCGATTTTCTTATACACCTCCGCAACGGTAGCACGGGTGTATTTCTGTTCCACCTGATCTTTTTCAATCAAGGGAATCCCGTAATCGGTAGCGGCAGTCTCCTTGTTGTAGTGGCGTCCGTAAATATTGACAAGCGCCAGATAATCAAAAGCCCGTTGCACCAACGCTTCCGCGCGCAGGCGGTGTTTTTCGGCATCCGTGGCGTCGGCAGAAGAGAGCACGTTGTTGATAATCACATTATAGGTGTAAATCCGGTCGTATGCCGCATTCCATAACCGGTCGCTCGTTCCGGGAGTGTATATTTGCCCGTGCTGGAAAGAGTAGAGATTGCGCTCATGATCGTTTTGATTGACGTAGGTCACATCGGCAAATGAGGCGGTATCATCCAACAAATGGATATCATCCGTCAGATACATGGCATCCGTGCTCATGCAATTGGTCAATGACTGATATGCCAATAATTTGACATAATCTTCGAAGTTTTCCGGAATAGCATACCCCTTGGGTTTATTTCCTAAAAACTTGTCGCACCCGTACGTCGTCAGCAGCAAGGTGCACAATATGAAATAAATATATTTTTTCATGGTCATCATGGTTTAAAAATTAAGTGATAATCCGAAAGTCACATTGGCAGGCAGGTGCGAGCCTCGGGACGGAGCAAGGGAGGAACCGACCCACACCTCGGGATCCAACTTGCTTCGGTTGGCTGCCCAATACCACGCATTCTGCACCTGCACATTCACCCGGATTCCCTGAATCATGTACTTCTTCAACAGATGAGACGGAACAGTGTACCCGAGAGTAATGTCGCGCAGTTTGATGTAATCGCCTTTCTGCACATGTTTGTCCGCTGCGCTCCAAAGGTCTTTGGCTTTCATGGCCGCGTTGTTTTGGAAAGCAAAAACCGGGTTAATGTCCGGATTGCCGTTGTCTTCCGGTCCTTTCCAGTAATTCATCAAATCACGGTCCGCATTGGCCGTGCGGTAAATCGGATGCTGGGCAATCAACATGCCTGCTTTCACATCGCGCATCACATGCCCGCCGGCATAAATAAACATAAAGGACAAATCGAAGCCCTTATAACTTAAGCGGTTCGTAAACGAAGCATTGAAACGGGGATCGTAGGTTCCCGAATAGACCAGATCGTCTTTCGTCAAGACATCGGACGACCTGACAATCTCCCCGTCCTTGTTATAGGCAGCGGGGATACCGTTCTCGTCCAATCCGGCATAACGGACGCTGAACATGGAGTTCATCGCATAACCCTTGCGCGTGTTCAAACCGTAATAATAACTGTATGCCGACTCATCGGAAGTTTCCACTTCGGTCACCTCGTTCTTGTTGTAGCCGAAGACGAAATTAGAACTCCACTGGAACTCGCTTGTCCGGATGTTCTCGCTGTTCAGCACCAGCTCGACGCCCCGGTTATACAGGCTGGCAAAGTTCATCATCATGGAGCTCCATCCCAAAGTCGGGTCGGTGGAGAAGTCGCCGAGCAGGTCGCTACTCTTCTTGTTGTAGAACTCGAACGAACCGCTCAGTCTGTTCTGGAAGAAACTGAAATCCACCGCGATGTTCGTCACTTTCGTCTTTTCCCAACGCAAGGAAGGATTCGCGGGACTTTTGATGTAGAAAGAACTCTCATTGGTGTAATAATTATTATTAGTTGCGGCAGCTATCAGGTAAGGACCGTTTTTCTTGGAAACATTACCGTTGATACCGTAAGTCGCTCTTATCACCAAACGGTCCAGCCAATTGTCGATATTTTCGAACAGCACATAGTGCGCACCCACAGACCACAAAGGCTTGTACTGATATTTCGGGTCGGTTCCGAAAAGATTGGATTGGTCGATACGGATACTTCCGTTCACCGTCAAACGGCTGTCCAACGTATAGGAGGCATTTCCGTAAAACGACACATAGCGGTTATCCACAAAGGAGAACTTCGGTGTCTTGTTACTGAATGAAAAGCCACCGTTAATGGCTTGTGTTCCGGTAATGCGCTGATTCAAGTCCAATGCGTTGATTTCGCTGTATGCCAGAGTCTGGTCATCATAGCCCAAACGGTAGAAACCGTTCGAAGAAGTCACCACTTTCCGGCGTTCCGTTCCGACCAACACCTGCAGGTCGTGTCTCTCGGCAAAGGTCTTGTTGTAGTTCACCTGGGCACGCATGGTGTAGGAATTGTTGTCCGTATTCGTCTGCACGATCTGTCCGCCTAACGGGATATTGTATTTTAAAGTCCCGTCCTCCTTCAATACAGCAGCGTCGTTAATCATCTTTTTCACATCCCGTGCATTCTTGGTATCGTATTGTTTCGTATATCCGGTTGTGCTTTCCGTCTGGTAACGCAAATCCACGGTCAGTCCGTCGATGATTTTGAGAGAAGCCCCGAAATTCAGGTTCAGGTAACGACTCTTGGCAGTGTAGTGGCGATTAGCCATTTCATTCACGGGAACATAAGTTTCATCCATCAATCCGACGCTCTTCAAACGGTCGATTTCCGCCTGCGATTTTTCGCCGTACATCTGAAGCGGATTACCGGCATCGTCACGCAACATGTAATAAGAAGCGATACCTGCATTCAAGAGACTCATGCCCAACACCCCGTTGTCGTAATCTTCAGACTTGTTACTTCCGATAATACCTGCATCGAGGGTCAGCCACTTGGTCAGATTAAATGTATTCTTGATATTGAAACCGATGCGGTGCTTGATTTGTTCCCTTTCGTGGGGAGCGGTTCCGGTATAGTTCACCGAAAAATTATACCGGTAAATCTCCGAACCTCCGTTGAACGACAGGTTGTGCTGGTGCGTAATCTGCCGTTTGCGCAGAAACTCTTCGATAACCTGGTCATACCGGTCATGCGTACGGTAAGGAATCAATTCCTTTTCAAGCTGCTCTTCGCTTAATTTACCGTCACGCCAGTCCAGCAAGAGCAGCTGCACATCATTCTGCCATCTATTGGCATCATAACGGTTTACATTGGGGAAAGTCCGAATCAACATCTTCTGGAAATCCACCAACTCCGAACTGGACATCTTATTCGTATAATCCCGGTCGGGCAGTCCCTGCAACTTAATGCTTCCGTTGTAGCTGACACGCGGCTTGCCCGTCGAACCGCTACGGGTAGTGATGACAATCACACCGTTGGCGGAACGCGCTCCGTAGATAGAAGCTGCCGTCGCATCTTTCAAAATAGTGATATTGACAATGTCGGAAGGATTCAACACATCCAACGGAGTGGTTTTCGTTCCGGGCTCTCCCTCGAACGGGATACCGTCCACCACATACAACGGCGTCTTGTCTCCGTTCAACGTCGATACGCCGCGAATCTGGATATCCCCACGGTTTGAAGTCAAACCTGCCACCTGTCCCTCCAACCGGTCCATGATATTCGTCTGCAACTTCCCTTCCATATCTTTGGGGGAGACAATCGAGAAAGAACCCGTCGCACGCTCCTTGGAAATCGTCTGGTAACCTGTCACGATAACCTCCTCGATCATCTTCGACTCCGGCTTCAACACAAAATTATAGGTATCTTGATTGGCGCTAATCTTCATCTCCACATTCATATACCCGATGAACGAAGCCACCAGCGTCTGCCCTTCCGCCGTCGTCCGCAATGTGAAATTACCGTCGATGTCCGTCGCTACGCCCACCGTCGTGCCTTTGAAAAACACACTGGCACCGATAATCGGTTCCCCGTTCTCATCCGACACATGCCCCTTCACCAGCTGTCCCTCTTTCGAATCGCTTTGCACCGCCCTGCCTTGAGATGCTTTCGAAGCCTTCGCATCTGCCGGCGCCAGCATAATCTGCCGATTTGAAACCGAATAAGTCAGGTTTGCAATCGCAGCCAAACGGTCGAGCACCTGATTCAAAGACATTCCGTCGCATTCCAGATTCACCTTCTGAGCCACATTAATCGTGCTCGAAGAATAAATGAACGAATGCCCGCTCTGATTCTCCAAATCGGCTAAAACATCCTTGAGCGTTTGATTTTTGGCGTGAATCGTGATGGTCGATGCCTGAGCATACAGGCTGCTTCCCAGCATCACCAAAAACACGAACAAAGACAAACACCTCCGTAAGTGAATGCCTTGCCCCTCTGAAAAAGTTGATACAACGTGTTTCATATAAATTTAAATTTATTATTTTATACAGATTATTTACACACAAAGAAAACGATACCCTAAACAGGCATCGTTCATTTTTTCTTAAAAATAGTAAAATCTATCCGTTTGTCAGTACATATACAAATGCGCCGTATCACCCGCCCACCGATATCTCAACAGCGCCACCTGCTCCATCATCTCCAAAATCTGCTGTATCGATTCCTCATGGAAACGTGCGGTAAAGCGCCGCTTCAACAACTCCTCATCCCCCACCTCCAAATGTATCCCGTGCCACCGTTCCAGTTTCTTCACGACCTCGTCCATCGGCGTCTCGTCAAACACCAGCCATCCCTCCTTCCATCCCAAAATCGGGAACGTCACCGCAGGAACGTTCACCGTTGCCGACTGCTCTTCCCGCTTCAGGATGCGCACCCGCTCATTGGGGCGCACCCGGACCTCTTCCCGTTTCCCGTCCTGCTCCCGCTGCACCGTAATATTCCCCTCCACCAGCAACGCCGTCACATAATCGTCATCCCGGTAAGAAGCCAGATTGAATGTCGTTCCCCTTACCACCACACGCAATCCGTTCTCCAACCGGATAACCATAGGCCGCTCCGCATTCTTCACCACATCGAAAAAACCTTCCCCCGAAAACACGATTTCCCGCGTATCTCCCGAAAAACGGCTCGGGCACTCCAATTCGCTGTCCGAATTGAGCCACACCGTACTCCCGTCCGGCAAAGTCACCTTCCCCTTCACCCCTTTGTCCGTCCGGTACACCATCCGCGCCATCTCCTGCCCCTCCAAGAAAGCGATATCCGCCTCATGCTGTTTTTCCCATTCCCACAACCCGAAAGCCAGCAACAACACCAACGAAGCCGCAACCCCGTATCCCACCCACATACTCCGCCATCCGCCGCTTCGCCGCTCTTCCCGCCAGGGCACATTCCGCCTCGACGCACGCCCCTGCGGCAAATGCGCCATCACCCAGGCGTTCTTCAATCCGTTAAACCGTTTCCGGTGTTCCTGTGACTCCTCCACCCAGTCCAACACCTTTGCCCGCTCCTCCGGAGTCCCTTCTCCCGCAATATATCGAATCAATTCCCGTTCATCCATAATCGTCATTTTACACATGCAATACACACAACCGCACCTCTACCCTAAATCCCCGAACAAAAATAATACCAACGGCAAATAATCCTTCAACTTCTCCCGCAACACTCCCAACGCCTTGGTCATATGATATTCCACAGCCTTTTCCGAAAGCCCCATATCCCGTGCTATCTCCCCGTAAGTCATCTGCCGGTCGCGGCTCATTCGGAAAATCTCCTGCGTCCGTTTCCCCGCCTCCTCCAATCCCTCCCTCACCAAACGCTCCATCTCTTCCATATTCAACCGGCTAAACCCGTCATCCGCCAATGCCGCATAATTCGCCATCGCCTCCCGCGCCTCCAGATAATCCGAATACTTCTGCCCCGCAATCCGTTTTCTTAACACATTCAGACACCGGTTCTTCACCATGGTCAAAATAAACGCCTGCACACTCCCATCCTCGCGTATCCGCTCCTGCCGCTCCCAAAGCGTCATAAAAACATCCTGCGCCACATCCTCTGCCTCTTCCCGGTCATTCAAATACTGTTGTGCAAAAAACACCGCACGCAGGTAATACTCCTCGTACAAACGTTCGAAATACGTTTTGGAATTGGTATTCATTCTGGTTCTCCCGGGTTTATCTTCTTTTCCGTCTGTAAAGTTATGGAAAAGTTAGATACCCACATCCCAATAAACGCAAAAAAGCAAGGGCTGCCCGACAATTCAATGTCAGTCAGCCCTTTTACACATAAATTTTGCAAGCACAACAGTCAATTCCTCGTGACGCATATCTTTTGCCAATATTTTTCCATCTGGTCCGACCAAAATAATATGAGGAATTCCTTTGATGCAGTCAGCAAAAATGCGTCCGTCTTCTCCCTGACCAAAACCCAAAAACAACATCTGAGGCTGCCTCTCTTTCAGCACAAAAGAAAACTTGCCACCTTTTATCCAATTGGCAGGCTGCCATCAAGGCAAGCCATACCAATCATGACATTCGTATGTTTTATCAATCCTGTTTTTCTATCGTACAGACAACTTCGTCGCAAAATCCGGCTTTCGCATATAATTTCCGGGCAGAAAGCCCGCCAATTTGGTTTAACTGGTACACGGCTATTCCACCTTGTTTGTCCGTCACCCCCCTGTCTTGTACACACAAGGTAAGTTGTATTCTGGTAGCATCCGGTTTCTCTGCCGTTGGCGAAGGAACCTCCGTACAATCCAGACCGGTAATCGTATATCCTTCTTTATCACCGTCTATAATTACTCCCTCCGAATAACTTTGCGTATTAAAAGCATATACTTTATTACCGGATAGGTAAAAACAAATATTGGATAAGCCTTCTACATGTTGTTCCCACATATTCGATGTTGAGATGGCATATTTATTCCCAGGTACAAAAGTTTCAGCACCATACATTCCTGGACAACTGCCGGAGGACAACGTTTGTTTAAAAGAAGATATAAAACCATTATTCCACTTTTCATCCATGACAATTTCATATTTTATCAGCAAATATTCCCCGGTCTCTGTATTCTTTAACAACGCCCAAGCCTTATTTAAATTATCTTCAACACAACCGGTCGCAACCAAATGTATGTTTTCACCTATATGGTTCGGATTAAATTGAGAAAAATCGTTAAGTTTTCCCCCCAAGAAACTAAAATAACCTCCAGTTTCATTAATCATAAAACGACCGTGCAGGTTGTCATAAAAAATCGGATTCCCATAATACGGACCTCCCCAATTGTCATTATCAAAAGGTTGAGTCACAAAAGGAGCCATTTCATAATCGGACGGTTCAGACAGTATCACGTATTCCGACTCCCAATTTATCGCTTCGGAACCGCTAAAAGTGCGTCCGTGCACTTTACCATTTACAATCATATATTCCGTACTCTGCCCATTACATACACCTGTTATCACTAAGTCTCCCGGCAACTCTTCGTCCGTATGGAACATGAACTTCTCCCGCATATAATTCTTGCGTATCAATGCATCCGGGTCCAGATATACTCCCCCGGAGTGATCATCGCAAGCAACAATGACCGCTTTGGTAGCCAAAGGATTTTTGGCATAACTATGCGTCAAAAAGAGACGCTTCGATTTATCGCCTAACTTCTCCCCATTATTCGCCAACGAATAAATATTTTCATAAAAAGTAACGCCGTCTTTTTTCAACATCGACAAATCGTATTGCCCGTCATTTCGGCACAACATCAATGTTCCGCCGGCATATACCCCGACTGTCTTAAATTTGGAATTATGCAATTGATATACTCCTGTCCGATTGTCAATCACCTTAAAACTCAGCGTGATTTCATCTCCCGGCAGCGCATCGGCAATCGTCACATCCAGATTTTTCTCAAATGACAACGTGTCGGCTACGACTTGTTTCTGATTGTATTTATACCACACATATGACAAATCCGATTTCTCTCCGAACTTGGTCTTCACCGTCGGAGTAATCGTCAATCTTCCGCCGAACTCGATTTCCCTATACTCCTCTATTCCTTCAATCGTTATTTCGTCGATTTCTATGTCTCCATACCTGGAATCATCATCAACACAACCTAATAAGAAAAGAAGGAAAAACAATAAACTCAAACATTTTATATTTTTCATAATTCATTCATTTAAACGTTTATCTATTAAGGCACCATCCACCCCTGCATCACTTTTCCATTCTCGTCCAATATCGTCGAACTCGTAATGATCTTGTACAATCTCCGGGCATAAGGTGTATAATACGCCTCTTGATAATAAAGATCATTAGGCGAATATTCTGGATGATCCCAAAAATCATGACCTACCATTTCGATAATCATCAAATGTTTGGTTCTGGAATATTCACCGAATAATTTTTTAAAAACGGTCATATTACCATAATACCCATCTCCTTCCGGCTTTCGCAGCATATCGGCAATTTGCAAACGAATTTCCGCCCGGTCTGCGTATGCCACCCCCAATTCCTCCGTTTCCACCAACCGTAACGTCAAGGTCACCGGTTTTTCCGTAAGCCCGGGGGCTCCCTTCAACAAAACGACGGGCATGGCATAGGAAAACTCTCCGGCAGGAAATTCATAATACTCGGGTAACTTCTGATAATGAACCCCTTCAATGGCATCCGTACGATCTTCCACAACTTCCGCTTTAAACCTGCGAGGCTCCGACAAAACATTACCCAACATACTGATTTTTACCTCCGCAACTAAATTCTCCTCCGCTGCCAACAAAGACACATACATACTATCCCTTGTTTCCGTAACATCGGAATAATAAATATCATGCATTTTATGGTCATATATCAGTCTTTCATTTTCGCGGCAACCACAAAGCATCCATAGGGCAACCGCAGAAATCAAACATATTGCTTTCATAATCAATCATTGTTTTATGTTTCCAAATTCTTTTTCCGATAAAGGTATCGGCAAATTATACACTTTCTCTGCATCGGGAATAGCGATATTGTCTTCCGCCCCGATTACCTCGAAACCTTTCCGTTTATAGAAGAAAAACAATTGGCCTTCCCCGATAAATTCACGCCGGTATTCTTGATAAATATGATTGTCCAACTCTTCGGAAGAAATGAGGCGATTCAACCCTCGATGAATCCGCAACTCATTCAAATAAGCCATCCCTGTCTCTCCTCCCGCACACTCGGCAGCAATCAGATACAATTCCGAAATTTTAAATAAAGGAACATACTTCATGTCTTTAAATTTGGCTAAAGTCCATGAAGCGCCGTCTGTCAAATTCGACAACCATGACCCCCGGAATTCAGAATCAAGTCCCGAAGAGTTGTATATATTCTTTTTCCCATTGTTCGACATACCCAATATGCTACTGGAAGAGGATTCCATAAAATAACCCTCACTCATATCTTTCAACTTCTGTACATCCAACGTAAATATCAATTCCGTAGAGAACATCGGGTCCGTTGCAGTTGCAGCTGTAGATGCCAATCGGTACTCCGTCGGTTTCTCGCCCTCCGGTTCTCCGATAACCTCTTTCACCTCCGCCAATGCCTTGCCCGAATCGCCACTATACAGATATACACGGGCAAGTGCCGATGTCACAGCATAATAATTCATCCGCTGTCCCCGATTATACATTGGCAACGAAGCATCCTCTTCGTCAAATTCCTCTTTTCCCTGCATCAACACCTTGGCTGCCGACAAATCCTTTACCACTTTATCCAACACCTCTTTTACCGTCAATTGCGGCTGCGCCACATGGGTATAAATTTCTACATAAGGAATCGCAACTGCATCCATTCCGGTATGATGGTTCATCACCGGAGAAGACGCAAACAGGCGCAACACGTCGAAATGCAACAAACCTCTGAGTGCCAAAAATTCCCCTTTATACACATCATGCACCACCGGTGAAGAAAACACCGACAAATCACGGTCTATAAAATCCAATGCATGATTGATATTGGCAATGGCTGCATAATAATTTTCCCAAATGGATAAAATCCGCTCTTCCTCGTTTTCCTCCGTATATTTATATTCCGCCGCATTTTTAAAATTGTGGGGATAACCGGAAGTGGTCGTCTTTAAAGGACTGGAGTAATATTGAGCCAATACATCCATATATCCGTAAGTCATATCACGCCCGTAAGCGACATCCCTGCACATCAGGGAATACACTCCGATCAGAGCATCCCGGAAACCGGCTTCGGTAGCAAACATATCCTCTGCTTTCAGCTCCGTTTTAGGCGAAACATCCAGCCAATTATTGCAAGCCGACAAACTCATCAGCAATAAAGCAATCCATATATTTTTTCCTATTGTTTTCATCATACAAAACATTTAAAAAGTTAATTGTGCTGCCAACGAAAAAGTACGTGCATATGGATAAACCGTACCGCGTTCCATGCGAACCGTAGATGACGTGAAAATATCATTTCCGATAGCCGACAATTTCAATCGCTGAATCCCCCAATTCTGCAGGTGCTTCCCTCGGAAATCGTAACTCAAAGAAAGGGATTGCAACTGAAGCTGGTTCTCTTTCTCCACAAAACGGGAAGTCGGATTCGTCACCGAAACATCGCTTACTTTCTTGAATTTGGCGACATCTCCCGGCTTACTCCACCGGTCGTACAGAATCCGCCGGTCTCCATTCTCATTCGGATTTACATTCTCCACCTTGTCCACCAGCGTTTGATTGTATAAATATCCTCCGCATTTATAGTAAAAATGAGCATTGAACTCCCAATTGCCGACGACCAGCATCGTTCCGAAAGTCCCGTACACTTTCGGATCGGTAGAACCCCACGGCTTATAATTGCGGGCATCCCAAACATTCACTTTGTTGCCTTTCCTGTCCAAAAAGATTTCTTCTCCGGTCGCAGGATCGATTCCCAACGATTCATTCACCCAAATCGTATTCTGCGACAATCCCTCCTGATAACGCACCATGGGTTTATTCTTCACGTCAGCATCTTGTTTGTCATTGAAAGCAGTCAATGCCTGGTTGATTTTCATCACTTCATTCTTATTATGGGCCAGATTAAACAATACATCCCATTTTATGCCCCGCTTCACATCATTGACCAAAGTGCCTTTCAAAGACAATTCGATACCGCTGTTTTTTACCTCACCCAAATTCTCCTTATAAGACGAGAATCCCAAAGAAGGTGCCAAAGAAACATCCACCAGTACATCTTTCGATATATCCTGATAAAGGTTGAAAGAACCGGTCAAGCGACTTCTGAACAACTCAAAATCCAACCCTATATTCCGTTTTTCCACTTTCTGCCATCTCAAATTCTTATTACCGAAAGCTTTCAATATAGCTCCGATATAACCGCTGTAGGAAATCCCGTCAAGGCGCGAATCATTATACGAATACATCGCCATGGATTGGTAAGGATTAAAATTCTGACCTCCAGTCGTACCGATAGAGGCGCGGAGCTTCAACAGATTAATAACCGACTGCCGCTTCATGAACTTTTCATTATGAAGATTGTATCCGATACCGACCGACCCAAAAGTCCCCCAACGCTTATGGGAGCCGTATAAGGAAGAACCGTCCCCGCGTACGGAAGCATCAAACAAAAAGCGATTATCGAAAGTATAGCTCAGATTACCGACAAATCCGACCAGGCGGGTAACGTCGAAACTGCCACTCGGTCTCGAACCTTCTTGGAATCCCGCACCGATGGATACATGATCCATATTGGCGTTCGGGAAACCCAGAACATACATACCCGACATATCATATTGCGTCTCCCGCAAATTATACACAAAACCCGCATTCAACAAATGTTTATTGAAAGTCTTGAAGTAACTCAATATAACATTGATGTCATAACTAAAAGTATTGGTATTCTTCAAGTCATAACTTCCCTTCTGCTCTTTATCGATAAAATCGGTATGTTGGAACGATTTATAAACGTCCGACTTGCCGTTATCCACACTCAAAGACAAGTTGGCTTTCAATTTCAAGCCTTGGATAATATCATACTCCATAGCAAAATTATTCAAAAAACTATTGCCGGTCGTTTGGTCTTTGGAAGGCAATACGGCATTATACAACTCATTCTCCATCTGCTTGGTATGATACCCCAAATCATAATAACGATACTCATACAAAACCCGTTTGACATTACCATTTTCATCATAAGGATTGTAATATGGATTATAGCTCAGATAAGAACTGAAATTTCCATAAGGAGAATTTACGGATTTCAAATGGTCGAAAGAAGTGTAATTCGTAAACTTCAGATTTTTCAAATTGTACTGCAACCGGATGCCTCCCCCGTAATTGTCACGTTTAGAACCTTTCATTACGCCTGCCTTATTGGAATAGTAAAGGTCAAACGCATAACGGAACACTTCATTCCCGCCTTCTGCCGTGATGGAATGTTTGTGTCCGACACCGACCTCTTTCACGGGAATAGCCAACCAATTCACATCATTTCCCATTTTCACCAATTCCAGCTTTTGATTATAAGCATTCAAATTATCATCCGTCCACCCCGGTCTGGAAGACGGAGCATACAATCCTGCCCGCAACTCATACTCCAACTTTTCCTCCGCATTCATCAAATCATAATCGGAAAGGTCCGCCACCTCGAAATTGACACTTCCGTTATAAGACAATTGCAATTTGCCTGCTTTCGGGACAACGGTCTCTATGATAACCACACCATTGGCGGCACGCGAACCGTAAATAGCCGTAGCGGCAGCATCTTTCAATATCGTTATGAATCGGATTCTCGAAGGATCTAAGTCGAACACCTTCTGTGCCGACACTTCGAAACCATCCATCATAAAAGTCGGCATATTCGGATTACCGGAATATTCGTTTTTCAAACTGCTCGAACCGCGAATCTCGAAATCGGGAATCGTATTCGGGTCACTACCCATTTCATTGTTCACAATCTTGGTAAAAGAGGGATCCAAAACAGACAACGTATTCAAAACATTTCCCGTGGAAATCGTCCGCAACTCTTCCCCTGAAAAAGTCTTGGACACACCGGTGAAACTCTCTTTCTTGCGGGTAAAATAACCGTTTACCACCACCTCATCCATCTCCTGCGCATCCTCCTCCATCACCACCCTCACCGACTCCTGTCCCGTATATCTCACCTCCTGCGTCTTCATCCCCACGAACGAAAACACCAGCACCACCTCTCCGTTCCCGGGCACCTCCACCTGGAACTCCCCGTTCCCGTCGGTCACAACGCCCACCGTCGTTCCCTTCAACAACACCGTCACCCCCGGCAACGCGCCCTGCTTGTCCGTCACTTTCCCCTTCACCGTCACGCTCTTCACATCCTCGGAGGTGCTCATCTCCTGTTTCGGCACGACAAAAATCACTCCCCCCTCATACCGGCACTCCAACCCGCTCCCTTCGAATACCTCCTCCAGCACCTCCGACACGCGTCTCTCCTTCGCCTGCACATCAATGACAGGCAATTCGCCGACATGCCTTTCGTTAAATACGAAACGCACACCGGTCTGTTTACGGATCTCCTTGAACAAAGTCCGCACACTGCTCTCATGCAGGTTCAGCGTCACCACCTGGTTCTGTGAATAACTTCGGGCATTCACTCCCAGAACGAAAACCAGCATGAAAAACGCAAATAGCTTCACCGTTTTCATTTTCATACTTTAGCAATTAAAATTTGACAATACACTTATTTTACAATAATCGTTCTTCCTTTTATCTCAAAACGCACCTCCGAAATCCGCTCGAAATAATACAACAGCGAACGGACATCCTTATAACGCCTCATATCCCCCGACAAACGTTCCTCCTTCACCCCCTCCCGCGCATAAAACACCTCCACGTCATACCAACGCCCCAACTCCTCCATAATCTCCTCCAACCGCTCGTCGTCAAACACGAAATTCCCGTCCTTCCACGCCACATAAGCATACACATCCACCTCTTCCACTCGTATTCCCGAGCCGCCTGCCGCTGCCGTCACGGTCCCCTTCTGTCCGGGTGCCAGCCGCACCTCTTCCAGTCCGTCCGACATTCCCACCTGACCCTCCACCAGCACCGTCTCCACCCGATCCGGAGCATAACTGTCCACATTGAAACAAGTTCCGTAAACCGTCACATCCGCCCCTCCCGCATGCACCACAAAAGGCCTCTCCTCATTCCGGGCAACCTCGAAATAAGCCTCCCCCTTCAAATAAACCTCCCTCCGCCTTCCCGAAAAATACACCGGATAACGCAACTCCGTCCCCGCATTCAAATACACTTTCGTACTGTCCTCCAGTACAATCGCATACTCACCGCCCCGCGGAGTGGTCATCACATTATACAGCACCTCATCCTTTGCCGCCTCACTTCCGGCATACCTCACCGCCCCCTCCGCATCCACATAAACCGCCGCCCCGTTCGCCTCCGTCAGCTGCCGCTCGCTCCCGTCCAACACCACCCGTTTCCCGGAAGACAACACCAGCACCGCCTGCATTCCTCCCGGCACAATCTCCTCCGTCCCTGCCGCATCCCCCGCTCCGCTTCCCCGGTGGACATACAACATCAATCCCGCTCCCAACACACACGCCACCATCGCCACCCGCATCAGTACCCTGCCGAACACCCGCAGTCTCCTTCTCCGTTCCACCTCCCGGAACGTCCCCTTCACCAACCCCACGCGCAACCCCCACCGCATCGACAGAAAATCCTGCCGGAACGCCGCGAAATACGCCCGGTTCTCCCCGCACTCCTCCAGCCAACGCTCCACCCCGTCCATCTCCTCCGGAGAAAGCAAACCGGACAAATAATCAAATAATACCTGATTTTTCTTTCCGTTATCCATCATTTTTGCTATCTTACTTACAAGATTAAGACAGCAAGAAATGAAAAACGGTTGAATGAAATCCTACTTTTTTTTCAGCAGGAAAAACAAAAGGACATCCAAACGAATGGACGTATCCTTCCTCAAAGCTTTCAATGAATTCACCAGCAACGTCTTGACCGTCGCCAAAGAGACGCCGAACCTTTCAGCCACCTCCTTATACTTCATATCCTCCCAATACACGCACTTCACAATCTCCCGGCTTTTCTCCGGCAATCTCTCCACCGCGGCCCTCACTCTCTCCTCCAACTGATCCTTCACCTCGTCATACTCCTCCCACACCGCCGTCGGAATCGCCTTCTCTCCCACCCACCGCAACGGGTCGTTCTTGTCCAGGCTGTTCAACGCCCGGTTGCGGACACCGACATATAAATAATTCTTCAGCCGCTCCGGCTCCACCCCCTCCAACATCCCCTTTTCCCACAACTTGATAAAAAACTCCTGCACCAAATCCTCCGCCAGCCCCACATCATGAATAAAAGTATCCGCCCACACCACCAACGGCTTGTAGTACACCTCATATAATCCCTCCATCCCCTTCCTGTCCCGCTGCTTCATCAACAGACAAATGGTCGCGTCAGATACCGGCATGCCATACCTTTTTAAAGTTTTTCCACCTCATCCATCGGCAAACCCGTCACCGCAGCAATCGCATCCGCCGCTATCCCCGCACTCTTCATATTACGGGCAATCCTTAACTGCTCTTCCAATTTTCCTTCCATTTTCCCCTCTAACCTCCCCTCTAATCTTCCTTCTAATCTTCCCTCTAATCTTCCTTCCATTCTCCCCTCCATTCTTCCCTCTTCCCTCCCTTCTGCTCTTCCCTCCTCCTTCCCCTCGATTCTCCCGGTCTCTATCACGCTCTTCTGGTAACGGAGTGCCTCCATCTCCCGGTAATACGCCTGCTTCTCCTCTGTGCTCAACGCATCCACCCGCAAACGCTCGCGCGCCTCAGGCAACCCTTTGGCAGTCGCCCCCTTGTCGATTTCTCCCGTCTTCAAAAACTGAATCCATTCATCTAACGGAGTACTCGCCATCCGGTCGAACTCATTCACCCGAAGCACATAATATTCCGGAAAAAGGTCCCCCGCCTCCTTCCCCACGAACAACTCCTGCTGCCGCACCGATAAATGCAAAATATCTTCCGGATCATGCAGCCCACGGAAAAAAGTCTTTCCGTGATACACATAATCCTTCCCCTGTCCCAAATCAAAATACACAATATTGATGGAATACACCTTCCGGATTTTACTATAGGCATCCCCCAGACCGATGTACTCCGACACCGTCTTCGACACCCCGTAAAGCATCCGGTGAAAATAATCCAGTTCGCGGTTGTTCTGCACCTCGATAATCAGCAATTCCCCCTTCGTATCCTCCACCAAGATATCCGCCCGATTAAACTTATCCAAAGCATCCGCCTGATTCGACTCACTTTCCAAGAACTTACAGATACGGATGTCCTCCTCCAGCAGCGTGGATAAAAAACCCTCCAGCACCACATAATTACTCTTGTCCCGAAGCAACCGCTTCATCGCCCAATCGAAGTGTATCAAATTCGTACCCATAACTTCTTCATTTACGATTTATATCACAAAGGTACGTAAAAAAATGAAATCATCGTCCGCTTCCCTACTTTTTGCTCAGTAACAAAGACCTCTTCCCGTGTCTCCGGTTCCGTCCTCATCGAATCCGCCACCGCATAATCGCCGCCCGATGCCATATAAACCGAAAAATTCACGTTACCGTACGTTGTCGGTTCTTCATTATTGTGTCAAAATTCTCGCGCCCCCAATCTATAAGGCTTTGGACAATAGGCAACAACGTCTTGCCGAAATCCGAGACCGAATATTCGACTCTCGGAGGTACATCGGGATAGAGCTGGCGGTCGAGAATCCCGTCGGTGCATAACTGGCGCAGGACTTGCGAGAGGACCTTCTCTGATATGGACGGGATTGTCCGGTAAAGCTCGTTGAACCGCACAGGCTCATTCTCCGAAACTTTCAGAAGCACCACCAAAAACCATTTGTTGCCCATCCATTCAAGCATGGGAGCAGCCCTGCAATATTCATAGTCCAATTTTTTTGCCATTTTCTTGACGTCGGAACTTGTTAGTTTTGTGCAAAACAAACCTTCCGGTAAGGTTCAAACCATCGGGTAAGTTATTGATTTATCACCGATTATCATCCAATTTTGCATCACAAAATTACTAAAAATAATTGAGATATGATATATCCGCAACTCCATTTCTCCGGTCAGGTATGGCGACCGCCATACGAAGCCAACTCCCAGCTCCTCCAACTCACCTCCGGCTGCACATGGCACAAATGCAAGTTTTGCAGCCTATATCACGGAACACCGTTCCGTATGTCGCCTCTGTCGGAAGTCGAGGAAGATTTGAAAGTCATACGCCAATGGCAGCCACACGCCCGACGTGTCTATCTCACCGGCGCAAACCCCTTCGCATTGAGCTATAATAAACTTATGGACGTGGCATTATTGCTCCGCAAACATCTGCCTCACATGGTATCTTTTGGAATGTTTGCCCGCGTGACCGACATCACGCCCAAATCGGTGGAGGAATTGAAAAATCTCCACCACCTAAAACTCGACAGCATCAATATCGGAATCGAGACTGCCCATGATCCGACACTCGACCGGATGAACAAAGGCTACCATGCTGCTGACATTCTCGAACAGCTGTCAAAACTCGATGAGGCAGGAATACGATACAATGTATTTTACCTCAACGGACTCGGAGGGAAAGGCAACGGGATAGCAAGCGCAACTGTGACCGCCGATGTGTTGAACCGCCTTCATCCCTGCATCATCAATATTGTATCGCTGACGATATTCCCCGAATCGCAATTATATCAGGAAGTGATTAATGGGACATACGAAGAAGAACCGGAGATTGAACGGCTTGTGGAGATGCGGACGCTTATAGAACGGCTGACCATAAAAACCAGCTTACTCGGTCACCACGTTTCCAATACAGTGCCGATAACCGGAGCGTTACCGAATGACAAGGCAACTCTCCTCGCCGAATTTGACAAGGCTATCGCATCCTTCCCTGAAAAGGAATTGAAAGCCTACCGCGACAGGATACAGCATCTGTGACAAAATGGGGAAGCATGCCTACTACATCTCAAACCGCCCAAAATAAAAACTCTCCGAAATCCCCTCGGAATACTTCCCCTTAAAGAACCCGTACACATGCACCTCCCCTTTCACCCCCTCCGGGAAGCGCCACTCCGCACGTCCGTCCTGGCGTTGCGCCCCGTGGAAATCATCCACCTCGAACCCCCATTCCTGCTTTCCCCAATCGCAATACACCACCATCTGCAAATAATCATTGTACTCATACTCCCCCGGCGCATCCTTGTCCCACGACACCTCCAGCACCCCCGGCGTTTTCTCCTCCGCCTTTGCCCACGACGGCACCGTCAGGTCCCCCTGGCACACCACCACCTTCGCATAATCCACCACCTTCCCCTCTCCGTCCAGATTCCCGACATTCCGACTCAAGAAGAGGTTATACCCATTCATCGCCGTTCCCCGCGTCAATTCCTTCCAATATTTCACAATCTGCGCATCCATTTCATGATACAGAGCCGACACCCCCTTTACCTTCGCCCGGTGCGCCAACTGCTTCGGACTTTTACGGTCAGTGTACCCGGCCGGCTTCATACGCACCCGTATCTGCCCGCCCGCCTCGTAAATCACCATATCGCCCAACTTCCCTTTCACCTTTCCGATAAAGGACTTTTCCAATATTGCCATAACGTTCCGTTTTTACATTCAACCATACCCTCTTGCGAAGAAACCGGGCGTTTGCCACGAGCGAGAGAGCGAGCAAAATTAATCAATAGTTTTATAAAATAAAAAATTTTCTTATATTATTTATATCATCGCATATCTTTGATATATATTTTAGATAATTCATAGACAACTTTTAAATAACTTATCTCAAGAACTTGCCGGGAGCAATCCCGCTACAAACAGGGAATTTGCAATAACCATTCCTATAAGAAGATATAAGACACTTTTGCCCAGTGCCGGGAACGGCACAAGAGATTATGGAAACGACCCTAATCAGAAATATCGTCGCAAAAAAAATAAAACTATAGAGGGACCATCAAAGTTCAGTAAATCCCTCTATAGATTTTTGCCCTTTGCATTATCCCTTCTCCGTATTTCCCGGCGGTAGAGGAGGCAGGCGAGGGTGAAATAAAGGGCTGCCAGAAGCCAGAGCGCCGTGTATTCGGGAAGCACCTCGTGGAGGGTGGCGCCCATGTTGTTGATTTTCACGAAACCGTCGATGCCGTGGGTGGAGGGGAATACCTTGGCAAGCGCCAGCCAGTAGGAGGCGATGCCCTCCTTGGGCCAGGAGATGCCGGAAATGAACATCAGGGGCACGGAGGTGAAGACGAACAACAGGAAGGGATATTCCCGTTCCTTGCTGACAAAAGAGCAAGCGAGGGCGAAAAAGACGCACGCGAGGAGGAAGGGGAAGAGGAAAATCATCAGGTCGGCGGGGCGGGCGATTTGCGTGAGGCGGAAGATGCGGGGCACGACGAAGAAAATCCAGTATGCCATCACAAGGTAGACCGACAGGTAAGCACACCCCTTGCCGAGGACAATCGCCCAGGGGCGGCGGTAGAGGGGGATGTCGGGCACCATCGAGCCGCGGGGGCTGCGTTCGCGGGCGGTGCCGGCAATCATGCCGGCGCCGAGCAGGAGGGATTGCTGGATGACGAGGACGAGGACGGCGGGGATGATGAAGGATGCGAAGCCGCCTGCGGGGTTAAACATTTTGACCTCTTCGACGCGGACGGGCGACGCGCTTATCTCTTGACGGATGCGGGAAGCGTAGGGGAGGGACTGCACCTGGATGCGCTTGCCGACGAGGAGGGAGACGTCACTGGCTGCCTGGAGGAGGGTCTTGTAGTTGAGGAGGGCACCCATGTCGCAGTAGAGCCCGACATGCGCCTGGTCGCCGCGGCGGATGTCGCGGGCATAGTCGGCGGGGATGTCGAGGATGCCGTAGATTTCTTTGCTCCACATGAGGCGCTTCGCCTCTTCGAGGTCGGTGCAATGCGCCACGACTTTCACGCCGGGGGAGGCGTCCCATTCGCGCACGAATTCACGGCTGTCGGGGGTGGCGGAACGATCGACGACCGCCACGGGCACCTCGCGCACGACTTCGTTGCTGTAGATGTAGGTGTAGACGAGGGGGTAGGCAAGGGTAAGGAGGATGAAAAAGGTCAATACCCCGTGGTCGCGGAAGACGGTGTAGAACTCCCGCCGGAATATGTTGAATACGTCTTTCATGTCGCCGGTGATTGGTTAATGATTCTTTTTTTCAGCCGCCACGCCACGCACAAGGGCAGCAGGGCGAAGAGCGCCAGGGCGGCATAGGAGCTCCAGGAGTAGGCGAGGGGAATGCCGTTGAGCGCCTGGTCCACGTAGAGGAGGTAATAGTGGCGCATGGGGAAGAGGTTGGAACCCCAGTACATCAACTCCGGCATGGCGGGGGCGGGGTAGGTGAAGCCACTGATGGAGAAGGAGAGCACCCCCCACAGGGCGCAGGCGCTGAGGACGATGCGGCTCTGCCTCGTCACGCCGGAGACGAAGACGGCAAAGCCCTGGGCAGAGAGCACGAGGAGCACCATGGCGAGGAATACGGGAGCGAATCCGCCGTTCATGGGGAAGCGCTGGTAGCCGTAGAGGAGGGAGAGGTAAAGCAGTCCCGTGGCGCAGAAGGCGATGGTCTGGGGGAGGAGTTTGCCGAGGAGGGCGGTGCCGATGGAACCGCGGGAGAGGGAAAGCCATTCGCCCGCCGTGCCCCGCTTCTCCTCGTCGGAGATGCTGAATGCCGCGGTGAACATGGCGAACATGAAGACGAATGCGGGCATGAGGATGTTGGCAAGGTAAATGGAGTAACTGATCCAGGGGTTGTTGAGGGGGTTGGTCTCGAGCGCCACGGGCATGAGTTTCGCCTGGAGTTGCGGACCGCCCTCGCCTTTCGCCAGGAGGAGGGTCTGCTGCACGGCGCCGTTCATGAGGGCGGACTGGAGGCGCATGTCCTTGTAGGCAAGGGAACCGGGGAGGAGGTAGGTGTCGTTGGTGTAGAACGACAGGACAGGCGTCTTGCCGGCGGACACCTCCGCCTTGAACCCTTCGGGGATATGGAAGATGCCGTACACGCGCGCCTGCTGCAATGCCTCGCGCGCCTCGGCAAAGAGGGAGGTACGCAGGGCGACGTCCGTCTGGGGGATGGCGTCCAGGGAACGCACCAGCTGTCGCGACATGGAAGAGTTGTCCTCATCCACGACGGCGATGGGCAGGTTCATGGGCAACCCCTGTTTGAGGAGGTCTGCGAAAAAGAGGAAACAGAAGGCGGGCGCGAGGAGTATCATGAAGAGATATATCCTGCGGGAAGCGAGCCGGCGCAGCTCCCTCCGCATGACCGCCCATAGTCCTTGTTCTTTCATAACGGCGGGGTTTGGGGGTTATTTACCGATGGCTTTCACGACGCTCATGCCGGGGCGCAGCCCTTCGACGGGCTTCACGGGCACCGCCTTGACGCGGAAGGTCTTCATGTCGTACTGTCCGGTGGTCTTGGTGGCACGCCAGGCGGCGTAAGCGCCCATATCCTTCATGTGGGTGACCTTGAGGGTGACCTCCTTGTCGCCGAGGGCGGGGATGAAGGCGGTGAAAGTCTTGCCGACGCTGAAATCGCCGAGTTTGTCCTCACGCACCTGGAAAGATACCCACATCTGCGACAGGTCGAGGATGTCCATCACGGGGGAACCGGTGCCGACCAGTTCGCCCACTTTCGGGTAGCGCTCGGAGACTTCTCCGTCGATGGGGGAGATGAGGTATGCCTCTTTCATGTAGGCGCGCACTTCGGCAACGGCTCCGCGCGCACGGTCGAGCTGTGCCTCGGCAGCCATCTTGTCCTCCTGCTGGGCTCCGTTGCGCGCCATGTCGTACTGGGCTTTCGCCGCCTGCTCGGTGGCAGCCATCGCTTTGTAGTTGGCTTCCGCCTCATCCAGTTTCTGGGCGGGGAGCACCTCGTCGGCGAAGAGCTTGGCGACGCGGTCGTAGGTCTTTTTCGCCACTTCTGCGGCAGCCTTTGCCTTCTGCCAGGTCTGGTATGCCATTGTAATCTGTTCGGAACGGGTGCCGCGGTCGGCTTTCTCGTTCAGGGCGCGGGCAGCCGCCTCGGCAGCCTCCGCCTGGCTGTATTTCGCCAGCACCTCGGGCGTGTCGAGAATCGCCACGGTGTCGCCCCGGCTCACCCGCTCGCCTTCGTTGAAAAGGAAGCGCTCGATGCGCCCGGGCACCTTGCCGGAGATGCGCACTTCCTCCGCTTCCGCTTCACCCTGTATATACTCGGTGGCGGTGCGGCGGAAGATAAAACCGAATATCGCCACTAAGACCACCAACGCCAATAAGCCTGTGAATAACATCACTTTACCATTACTCTTTTCCATATCGTTCATTTTTATTGATTCCGAAACATTAAAAATTCCTCAACACGCCGTACGCCTTTTTCAGGTAGACCTCGCACAACTTCCATTCGATGCGTGCATCCAGCACATCCGTATGGGCGGATAGCCAGGCGGTCTGCGCCTCGAGGACGTTGGAGACGGGGACGGCTCCCTCGCGGAAACCGAGGTCGGCATACTTCAGGTTCTCGTCCGCCTTGGAAAGGTTGTCCGCCGCGACCTCCAGTTTGCGCTTCGCCTCGTGCATCTTGAAACGCGCCTGGTTCACCTGCAATTCCACCATCTCCTTCACCTCCTCCAGCTTGAGTCGCTGCATTTCGGTTTCGGCGCGGGCGCTGCGGACACTCTTGCGTGAAGCCCCCCAGTGGAAAATGGGCGCCTTGACGCCGATGCCGACGTTCCACATGCCGTCGAACTTGGTGCTGATGCCTTTAAAGAAAGAGGGAGTCATCGCCAGGTAGTTTGCCGTGAGCGCCACGGTGGGCAGGTATTCCGAACGGGCGATGCGCTCCTTGCGTTTGTAGATGTCGGTCGCCAGCGCGAGACTGCTGATTTCGGGCCGGTTGGCGTACACCTGTTCCATATCCAACGCGGGGAGCGCCTCGCCCACCTGCGTTTCGAGCATCTCCTCCTTCAGGGTGAAGAGGGTGTCCACGGGCAGCCCGCATATCTGGTTCAATGCCATGCGGGAGAGGCTCAAACCGTCCTCCACGCGCAGAAGCGTCATTTCCGCCTGGTTCAGGCGCACCTTCACGGAGAGCATGTCGCCTTTGGTCGCCATCCCGTTGCGGTGCAGGGATTCCATATCGCCGGCGAACTTCCTGAGGGTCTCGACGTATTTCACCGCCAGCCCTTTGCGGTTGGCAAGGGAAACAATCTGCCAATACGCCTCGTCGGTCTTCTCGATGAGCGCCTCCAGTTCCATCGCCCTGCCGCTCTCGGCGAGTTTCTCGGCGAGTCCGGCGAGCTGGTTGTAGGCGCGGATTTTACCGCCCATGTATATCGGTTGCGTCAGCCCCACCTGCACGAGCGCCGTATTGCGGTCGTCCACCGTCATGGCGTCCTTCGGCAGCAGGGCGTAGTCCTTGGGCACGGGGGTACCGTTGTTCATCACCGGCTTGCCGTCGGGCCCTATCATCACCTGGTCGGGTCGCATCGTCCACTTCCCGTCCTGCCCGATGGTCCCGACGGGCAGATAGGCGTCGTGTTCGAGCAGGTTGATTTCCTTCTGGTTCCGCATATACACGCCCATGGCATCGATGCCGGGGAGGTATTTGGTGAATGCCTCGCGTTTCTTTTCCTGCGCGGCGAGCACCTGCATGTCCGCCATCTGCAGTTTCCTGTTGTTCTCTATCGCCAGTTTCCGGCATTCCTCCAGGCTCATCGTCCCCTGCCCCCAGAGGAAGCCCGTCCCCCACAACAAAAGGGCAAGCAGTAAAAAATCCTTTTTCATGGTTCCTGCATTCATGATTCAATCATCCTATCTTGTTTACATTTTTTCCTTCTTTACGCTCGCCGTAGCGGCGAGGTTTCACGAATGAAAATTTTGTGAAAGATTATACAAAAAATGTGCCAACCGAGAGCATACCCATCAATCCTTTGAGTCGTTCGCGTAGAATCTGCTTGCCGCGCTTTTTGTAGGACTTGACGGAATCGAGGGTCAGGTCGAGCAGGACGGCGATTTCCTCATTGGAATGCCCCTTGAGGCTCAACTCGTAAATGCGACGCACGGGGTCCGCCAACCCGCATACGGCTTTTTTCAGCAGGAAGTAGATTTCTTCCTCGATGATGCGGTCCAAAAAAAACTCGCCCTCCTCCCGGGCGCCGATATCCCGGAGATAGCGTTCGCGGGAACGGAGGTGGCGGATGTGATTGACGCACTTGTTCTTGACGGAAGTGAAGAGCCAGGATTTCAAGGCAAGCACGCTGTCGAAGCGGAGGCGACGGCTGTACAGTTCCAGGATGACGTCCTGGACGATGTCCTCGGCCGCCTCCTTTTCTTTCACGTATTTCATGGCAAATACCCCGAGGACCTGATAGTATTCCTCGAAGAAAACCCGATAGCCCTCCTCCTCACCCCGGCAAAGCTGTTGTAACCACTTCGGTTCCTGCTGTTCCACTTGTTTTTTGCTTGGTGATGCGGACAAAGGTAAAAAATATTCTCTTTTTTGTGACACTTTTCCTTTCCCATGTTGTTCTATGCGAAAAGAACCTTAAAAAAGGAGAGGCATGACATCTTCATTCCGCATCGGAGAAATCATTTACAAGACGCTTCAAGGCGGCGCCGACGAGGAAGAGCGCGCACTGCTGGAGGCGTGGCTGTCGGAGAGCGAGGAGCACCGGCGCCTGTTCGATGCCTGCCGGCAGGAGGGGTATTGGGAGGAGCGGCAAGCGGAGCACCGCCTGTTCGAGGTGGAAAAGGGATACCGGCGGTTCCTTACCCGCAAAGCACGGCTGGAACGCCGCAGAAGCATCAAGCGGTGGAGCGCCGTGGCGGCGGGTGTCTGCTTGGCGGCGGGCATCGCCCTCGCCCTGTTCCATCGGGAAGAGCCCGCGACGGAACAGGTGTTCCCCACGGTGCAGCAAATCGCACCGGGCAAATCGGCAGCCACCCTGACACTGGCGGACGGACGGCAAATCGTGCTGGGAGACAGCGTGCCTTCCCGGGTGCAAGAGGCATCGTCGGAAATCCATATCCAAACCCATGAACTGAACTATTCGTCGCAAGCGGGCACGGAAGCGCCGGTGTACAACCGCGTGAGCACCCCTCGGGGAGGCGAATATACGATTGTGCTGGAGGACGGAACGCGGGTAAGCCTGAACGCGCAATCGGAATTGCGGTACCCGGTGGCATTCAACGGCAAAACCCGCGAGGTGCAGCTCATGGGAGAGGCCTATTTCGAGGTGGCACCGGATGCGGAGCATCCTTTTATCGTGAAGACCGAGGGGATGAATATCCGGGTGCTGGGCACGACGTTCAACGTGTGCGCCTACCGGGAAGGGAAAGCCCGGACGACTCTGGTGGAGGGGAAAGTGAAGGTGCGGGCGGGACAGCAGGAGCATGTGCTGGCGCCCGGGCAACAGCTCTCCCGGAGCCGGGACGGGCAGGTGGAGGTGCGGGAGGTGGACGTGAGCAATTATACGGCATGGCGCAACCAGCGTTTCGTGTTCGAGGACTACTCGCTGGAGGAGGTGCTGTACCAACTGGAACGGTGGTATAACGTGACGTTCTTCATCCGGAACGAATCCGCGAGGGAATTGCGGTTTACCGGGGATTTGCCGAAATATGAACATTTAGACAAAGTGCTGGAAAAACTGGAACTGGTGACTTACATCCGATTCGTGCAGGAAAAGGATGTGATTACGGTGTACCGGGAAAAATAAAAAAGGAAGATGAGTGCAGCATCTTCCTCCCTTGATAACAATTAACAGCCGTAGTGCAGACGGCAAAGTATTAATCATTAAGTTCACAAAAATATGAAAAAAAAGTGTGACTTTACCATCAGAGGCACATCCTGTGTCGTCAAAAAAATCTCAAGCAAAATGAAAGCATTGGTTTTCATGCTATTGTGTGCCGGCTTGACCACTGTGTCGGCACGCACATCGGCTCAAGTCCAACTGGACTTGAAAGTGAATAACAAAACTTTATCGGAGGTGTTCCGCGAAATCACCCGCCACACGGGGTACAAGTTCCTGTACAGCAACACAGAGCTGCGCTCCGCAGGGAAGGTGTCCATCGACGTGAAGGACGCGGAACTGGAAGAGGTCATGGCGACCTGCCTGGAAGGCACCGGGCTATGGTTCCGCATCGAGGACCGGACGGTCATCGTCTCGCCGAAGTTCACGGCACCAGAGATGCCGCAAGAAAAGATTGTCATCCGCGGAAAAGTGACAGACAAAAACAAGCAGCCGCTGCCGGGGGTGACGGTGTTGTTGAAGGGAACGACGGTGGGAGTGGTTTCCGACAATGAGGGGAAGTATGAATTGACCTTGCCCGGCAGCATCCAAGCGACTTTGCTTTTTTCCTTTATCGGGATGAAAACACAAGAAATTCCTGTCAATGGGAGGACGGAAATTAACGTCAGCATGCAAGAGGATGTGGCACAAATGGATGAGGTGGTTGTGACAGGTTATCAAACCATCTCCAAGGAGCGTGCCACGGGGGCCTATTCCATTGTGAACGCGCAGACACTGGAGCAAAAGCCCACTGCCAATATCTCCACCGCACTGAACGGACTGGTGCCGGGACTCACGGTACAGAGTTCGCCGGTAGAGGGAACCACCCGTTTCTTGATTCGCGGCAAAGGCACACTTCAGGACGACCAGACGGACAGCGACCCGCTGATTGTGGTGGACGGATTCCCCATCAGCGGCTACACGGACGACAATGACCCGTTTTCCACCATCAACCCCAACGACGTGGAGAGCATCACCGTGCTGAAGGATGCCGCCGCAACCTCCATTTACGGAGCGCGTGCCGCCAACGGCGTGATTGTCATCACCACCAAAAGAGGCAAGGCGGGCAACAAACTGGACATCTCCGCCGACGCCAGCTGGGCGGTCAGCTCGCGGGTAGACCTGGACTACCTGTTCAACATGGCTTCCGCCGAGAACCAGTTCCGTTATCTGGAGTTGTGGCATAAATATTCACCGATTAATCTAGTCGGCAACCAAGATCCTTATCAGACTCTTACCCAAAGAGTCAAATTCATGTCGGCTCCTTATGCCATGCTTTTCGAACGAGACGGGAAAGGAAACATGAGCGCCGCCGAATATGAGACAGAAAAAACCCGTTTAATCGAATTGGGACGCCGCGGGATATGGAAAGACGACCTGAACGACTACATTTTCCGCCACGCCCTGCGCAGCCAGTATAACGTCGCTTTGCGCGGCATGACGGAACGGCTGAATTATTCGTTTTCCGCCTCCTATAACAAAGAGAAAGGATTCCAAGAAGGCAACGGCAACCAACGAGTGTTGCTGAATCTGACCAGCAGTGCCAAACTGACCAAAAACCTCTCTTTCGATCTCAGCCTGAACACCGTTTTCTCCAAACAAGAGAAGAACGGAACGGATATTTCCGCCCTCAAAAAATATATTAGCCCGTGGAGCCGACTGGTGGACGACAACGGCGCCTATCTTCATGTCCCGACTTCCGAGACCGTTTACGAACCGATCCTGCGTTCCGAATACCAAGGCAAAACTCCGGCCAGCTGGCTGTACAATCCTGCCCAGGATCGTGCATTTAATGACAACACGTCGAATACGATGAATTACCGCGTACAGGGAGGTTTCAACTACTCGACGACCTGGGGTCTGAATCTGAACGCAAAAGGACAATATGAATGGCAGCGGTTCAAGAATCATGATTTTCACGATGTGGAGTCATTTTTCGTGCGCAACCTGTACAACACCTACTCAACACTGAACGAAGAGACAGGCAAATACATTTCCTATTTCCCTGCCGGCGGCATCTTTACGGATAAAGGCAATATCTACGAAAGCTATAACCTGCGCGGACAAGCGGACTACACGCTTTCCACCGAAAGGCACAATCTGACGGTACTGGCCGGCACGGAAATTATTTCCGCTTCCACCGAGATGACGCCGGAAATCACCCGTTACGGCTTCAATAAATACACAAACTCAGTGCAGGCGACACCCGACTATGTCACCTATTATCAGGACATATTCGGCAAAAGCACCCGCCTACCTTATGCTGCCTTGGGCAACCTGCAAAACATAGAGGACCGCTTCTTCTCGGTGTATGCGAATGCTTCCTATACCTTTGATGAGAAATATTCCGTGACGGGCAGTTTCCGCACGGACGCCTCCAATTTCCAATCCAAGACACAACGCGACAAGTTCTCGCCGTTCTGGTCGGTTGGCGCCAGCTGGCTGCTATCCCATGAAAAATTCATGGAGAAAGTCTCCTGGGCGGATCTGCTGAAATTGCGTGTGTCCTACGGTATCGCCGGCGTAGCAGCAGGCAAAAAGGGCACATCCAGCGTGACCACGCTGGCAGTTTATCCGGGAAACATCACCTATACCGCCAATGAGGCATACAATGCCGTTTCGGCAAGAGGAAATTCCACACTGACCTGGGAGAAATCACGCACTTGGAACGTCGGATTAGACGCCGCATTCTTCGGACATAAACTTTCCGGAAGCATCGAGTTTTACAACAAATATTCCTACGATGTGCTTTCCAACGCAACCGTTCCTGTCATTTCCCAGGGTGTAGACAAGGCGACCTTCAATAATGCGGAGGTGCTCAACCGGGGCGTCGAATTGTCCCTCGGTTCAAACCTGCGCATCGCAGGCGATTTGAAATGGCAGGGAACCCTGAATTACGCGTACAATCACAATGAGGTGAAAAAATTCAATCTACTGACCAGCTATGGTACAGGATCCAACAGCTATGTCGAAGGTTATCCCATCGGCGGATTGCGTATTCTGAGAGCGGCAGGCTATACCCCGGAAGGTTTCATCATCCTCCAAGGGAAAGACGGTACGCAGGATATCGTTGTCGACCGTGTCACTTCCCATAATTTGGACAAAATATCCCGCCTGGCTGGAGAGACATTGACAGACAACAACTGGATATATTACCTGGGCAACACGACCCCCACGAGCAATCTGAGCTTTTCCAATCAATTTACCTGGAAGGGTCTGACCCTGTCGTTCATGAT
Organism: uncultured Odoribacter sp.; assembly: GCA_910578985.1. Classification (GTDB taxonomy): domain Bacteria; phylum Bacteroidota; class Bacteroidia; order Bacteroidales; family Marinifilaceae; genus Odoribacter. The sequence continues at coordinate 29,719 of CAJTSF010000026.1, forward strand.
TACCGGTAAATTCGGTTACTATGTTCCCCGTAGAGATGCTATCGGTATCAGTATAACCGACGCCTCTTTCTCTAAACAGTTAGACAAATCGTTCCAAATTTATGACGAAGGGTATGCGAATCAGACGGCTTATTCGGCCATGCCTCTGTTCAATGATGCCAATTATGAGGTTTACCGTCCCATCTATTCCACGTATGTCCGAAATATCAGCAGCAGTTTTGCCGAAAGCTACATCAAGGGAGCCCATATCCGAATGAATGACATCTACTTGGGCTACGACCTGCCGGAACGTCTGCTTTCCAAGCAAAGCGTGTTCCAACGCGTGAATGTCTATGCACAGGCAAGCAACCTGGGATTAATCTGGAGCAAAAACGGAGAAATGGACCCGGATTATACCATCGGAAATATCAAACCGATGCCTACGTTCACTTTCGGGCTAAAACTGAATTTTAAAAATTGGTAAAAACAACGATTAATATCTGAATATATGAAATGCAATCTATTTTTTATCATATTCTTGCTGGGAACCATCGGCTTCTTTGGCTCATGCAGCAATTTTTTGGATGAAACGCCTAACAAATCGGGCAGCGCCTATATCTATCACATGGACCAACTGTACGGCATGACGGGCAGCCCCGACTTGTATTACTTATCGTATCCGGATGATTTCAGCTATGGGTCTGTAGAACCATTCATGTATCACCAGTTGTTGTTGGGCGATGCCGTGGAGTTCGATCCCCAGTTTTGGTTTGTCGGCTATCAGACATCTCTTTCAAGTGCTTATGAGATATATCAATGGAATGAAGATAAACTCGAAGATCAATTTACCATGAACGTCATGTGGACTCCTGCTTACAATCGGATTTATACGTTCAACACCGTATTGGAGAATATGGACAAGGTCGTTCAGACAACAGAAAACATCAGGCATCAAGTGGAAGGAGAAGCCCGGTTCGGAAGAGCCTACTACCATTTCATGCTCCTGACGCAATTCGGTCTATGGGCAGAGGATGCCCCCGGCATCGGTTACCGCGAGGATACCGAAGCGACGGGGATTCCCGAACGCCAGACCGTGGGATACACGCTCAGCCGTATCTACGAAGACCTGCAACAGGCTGAAACCGCACTGACGAAAGCGGGACGGACTTCCTTCGATTTCAAACGCAATTTCCGGCCGACAGTCCCGACCGTACAGGCTTTCCGTGCACGTGTAGACCTGTACCGAGGCAACTACGAGTCGGCACTGCAAAACGCATCGGCGGCATTACAAGCGCACCATACACTGGTCGACTTTAAAAACGACCCGTTGTATAAACTCTATCCTTCCACCGAATATCATTTTCTGGATCCGACAGACAGCAAGGTTGAAAAGAGCATTACGGCACAGGTGATGACGGATATAAACAATCGATGGGGGGAATTGATTCCTGAATACGAAGAACTCTTCCTGCCCAATATCAGTTCCATGGATTATGGCGGTCATGCACCGATTTCCGAATCATTCTATAGCCTGTTCGATCGAGAAAACGATGCCCGCTGGATTCATTTCTACAATAATTACACTCCACTTGCCTGGGCAGACGGAGTCGTTCAGACTTTAGAGATAGATGGAAAAAAAATAGAATGTTGCATCAAATGGGCGGACCAGCAGTGGTTAAAACCGGCTTGGTTCCATACTTATAGCCGTTTTAACGAGACTACACACGGAATCATCGGCATGACAACGGCGGAGATGTACTTAACGAAAGCCGAATGCCTGGCACGCAGCGGACAAACCGAAGAAGCTGCTGAGATTTTAAAGACTTTGCGTCGCACCCGTTTCATGAATGACGCTTCAGCCGACAACATCGGCGGCAGCGTGCAGGAGGTGTTGGACGAGCGTCAACGGGAAATGGGCGGAATCTGGCGATTCTTTGATATCAAACGCCTGAATGGTGCGGAAAATGCCGGTATCTCCATTCGACGTAAAGTCCTCTCCGATTTGAGCGATCTCAACTCCGTGATCGAACTGGTCATCACTCCCGATGATCCCCGCTGGGCATTGCCTTTCAATCCTCAAGAAGCGGAAAATATGGGATGGCAACAAAATACAGGTTGGAAATAATATCTTTAAGTATGATATCAACAAACAGAATTTTAATCATAACAGCGCTGACGGCATGGATGCTGTCAGCGTGTGATCGCCAAGCGTCATACAGCATTACCGGTACGATTGACATAGCCGAATGTGAAGGGGAGATAGCCGTGCTGGAAATCAATGACCAACCACAGGATACGGTTGTGGTGACAAACGGGAAATACCGGTTTGAAGGTCATGTCGGACAGCCTGAATTAGGCACCATCACCATTGAAGGCAAGCATTATATCCGGATAGAGGTCGCGCTTGACAATGCCGCCATCAACGTGCATACCGATACCGAGGGCTGGAATTCGGTGTCCGGAACTCCCGACAATGACCGACTCCAGCAATTCAACGAAGCGAAACGGACTCCAGAAGCCAAACTACGGAAAGCAAACCGGGCTCTTTATGCCGCCAAGGCAGAGGGAAAACTGACGAATGAACAGAAAAAATCCCTCACCGAACAGGTGGCACAATACCGGGAAGAGGTTTTCCGGATTACCTTTCATTTTGTGAAAGACAACATCAATAATCCCGGAGCCTGGAGGCAGTTGTACACTTGTGCCGTCGCCATGCCGGAGGAAAAGCAGCGGGAACTTTTTGCCGGTGCGAACGAACGGACCGCACAACTTCCTATTGTGGTGCAAATCAAGGAACGTATCCGTGCCTTGAGCAATACGGCAGTAGGACAGCCGTTCGTCGATTTCCGGATGCTCGATCCCGACGGTCGGGAAGTGGCACTCTCGGATTATGTCGGCAAAGGGAAATATGTACTGATCGATTTCTGGGCATCGTGGTGCAAGGGATGCATTGCGGAAATCCCGAATATAGAAGCCGCTTATGCCAAATACAAAAACCGCGGCTTGCAAGTGGTCGGCATATCCTTCGACGGCAGCCGAAAGGCATGGATGGATTCCCTGAAAAAGTTGAATATGCCGTGGCCGCAGATGTTTGACGGAAAAGGATGGGCAACCCCTGCAGCAAAGTTGTACGGATTATCCAGCATTCCGCATATTATCCTTCTAGACAAAGAAGGCAAGATTATCGCCCGCGGCATCCGCGGAGAAGAATTGCAAGGGAAATTAGCTGAATTATTAAAATAAAGCTGATTATACAAGAGGTTTTCAGAAGGGAGATGTGTCAAAACTAAGGCACATCTCCTTTTTTTATATTTAAATGTTTTTTC
>CAJTSF010000027.1 GCA_910578985.1 uncultured Odoribacter sp.
TATCTGAATGCGTTGTCGTTGTATCAAAAAGAGATGAATGCGCTTTCGGATGAGGATGATTCGGAACAGGCAAATGTTTTGAGAATGCGGGTGGCGAATTGCTTTTTCCATCTGAACGATATGGTGCGGGCGGGGCAGATCTATAAGAAGGTAAATCCGGATTTGATGGGTGCGGAGGATTTGGTTTTTTACGCCGTTACTTTGCAGCGGGCGGGAGATTATGAAGAGGCCTTGGAACAGATTGATATAGCGGAAGCTTTAGGGGCTGCCGAAGAAGTGGTGGCACAGGTGCGAAAGTCATGTGAATTTGCCCGACAGGTGGCACAGGAAAAGCCGCGTTATTCCGCCAATAAGACAAAGGTGGATTTTGCAGGTTTTTCGTCCGGTGTGACTTATTATAAAGGGAGGAATGTGATTTTAGCAGCTCCGGGATACGAAGAAGGGGCTCAGACGGATAGCCGCGGATATAAATTGACGCGACTTTATAATGCTGTATTTACCGGAGATGGAACCAGTGGGCGAATGGTGCCTTTTGCGAAAGAGCTGGCAGGGAAATATCATATCGGAGCTGTGACTTTTACATCGGATTTCAGGCGGATTTATTATACGGAAACTATTTTAAAGCCGGATGGAACGAGTATCTTGAAGTTGATGACGGCGGAAGAGGAGGGAGGCAAATGGGGAACAGTTGAGGCGTTGGATATCAATTCAGATGATTATTCGTGTGCACATCCTTGCCTGTTTCGGGATTCGTTGCTTTTCTTCGTATCTGATATGCCGGGCGGATTGGGCGGAAAGGATATTTATGTGACAGAGGTAAATGGAGCGCAGTGTGGAGAGATTCGGAATCTTGGCGCACCGATTAATACGGAATTGGATGAGTCTTTCCCTTTTGTATCAAAAGACGGGAAATTGTATTTTGCTTCCAATGGACATGTCGGCTTAGGAGGTTTGGATGTGTTTGTTTCAAAAATGCTTCCGACGGGCGGTTGGTCTGAACCTGAAAATATGGGGCGTCCCATTAATTCGTCAATGGATGATTTTGCGTTGGTTTTCCGGACACCGGATTGTACGGAGGGATATGTTTCGTCCAATCGCGGAGGAACGGGTTATAACGATTATTTGTTTGCTTTGAAAAAGCTGTCCGTTCCTCGGGAGACCAAACGTTCGTTGGTTCGTGTGGAAACGCCGGCGCAGGTTGAGGAGCAAGCGGAAGTGCCCAAGGAGGAATTGTTTGCGGTGGATTATCGTTATGCCATTCAAATCGGAGCTTTTCGTAATCCGGTGCCACGGGCTTTTTTTGAGCATTTTACCAATGTGAAGGTGTATTTGGGTTATGATAATGTTTACCGTTACACTATCGGGGAATATCCGGAAGATGGACTGGCTAAGCGAGATTTGCCGTATGTACGACGGGAGGTTCATGACGCTTTTGTGATGAACGTGGATAAATATGTCAAGGAGAAAAAGATACAGGGGGATATCAGAGGAGATAAAATCAGTGATGACGAGTTGTTGTTGCGCCGTTTGAAGAATTTTGAAAAAGCCAATCGTGCCGCACGTATGAAAAAGCAGGAACAGTCTTTGCCGGCAGTTCGGACGTTGGATAAGCCCCGGGAGAATGAGGTCGGTTTTTCAGATAAAGGCTATACTGTTGTGTTGATGTCTGCCGATCGTGTATATGATCCGTCGACTTTCCGAGAGATTCAGGATGTTGATGTCTTTTTGGTTGACAGGAATCGGTATATGTATTGTTCCGGTATGTTTGCTACCGTGAAAGAGGCGAATGTTGCTTTAAATAGGGCTCGGAATTGTGGTTTCAAGGATGCTTATATTTTGCGGCGTAAAGACGGAGAATTTTATGCCGGACCAGCCATGAATGAATCGTCACGACAAACGACTCAGCGTTCTGTTGTGCGTCGTAACAATTCGGATTTGAAGAATATTCTTAATTTATAGAACCATCCCGTTATGAGAGTAGCCATTTACGGGAAATATATTAGTTACGAGACTTTGCCTGCTATCAGTTCTTTGATGGAGCATCTGAAAGCTTGTGAAGCAGAGGTGATTTGTGAAGCGAATTTTGCCGCTTTCTTATATCAGAGTTATCAGTGTTCCCCGCCTTTTGACGGTTTTTTCGGAAGAAGATTTTTGCATTCGGAAGAGGTTTCAGTTTTATTGAGTATCGGTGGGGATGGGACTTTTTTGGACGCCGTGGATTATGCCCGAGAGTATGGAGTCCCAATATTGGGTATTAATTGTGGGCGTTTAGGCTTTTTAGCTAATGTACGGACGGATGAGATTAAAGAAGCCGTGTCATGTCTTTCAAGTGGGCAATATGAATTAGAACAGCGGGAGGTGCTTAGTGTTGAGGTGGACGGTATGCCGTTAAAAGGATTTGATTATGCGTTGAATGAGGTGGGGATTCAGAAAGCAACGACCTCTTCATTGTTAAATATTCATGCTTATGTAAATGGTGTTTATCTGACAACTTACTGGGCGGACGGATTGATTATTGCAACTCCGACAGGTTCAACGGCATATTCTTTGAGCGGAGGGGGCCCGATTGTCAGTCCTGCGTGCCATAACATTATATTGACGCCGATTTGCCCGCATAATTTGAGTATGCGGCCTTTGGTGTTGCCGGCGGATGTCGAACTTGAATTGAAAGTGGAGAGCCGTTCGGGTAAATTTGTATTCAGTACGGATTCACGTGTGCAGGAGATGGAGGATGAACATGTTTTGACGGTGCGACAGCATGCCACCCGATTAAATATCGTCAAGATACCGGGGCATTGTTATTATGATACTTTGCGAAATAAGTTGAAATGGGGAAAAGACGAACGGAATGAAAGATTGGAGGCAGAGATTGAAAAATGAAAGCGGTTATTTTGATATTTTCTTTGTTATGCCTGTCTTTGTCTGTTTTTTCCCAACGTGGGGCAGAAATTGGGGTAATGGGAGGCTCGGGGTATTATATCGGCGAATATAATCGTACACATTTCAATAACCGCCGTTTGTATATGGGGGTACTTTATCGTTATAATTTGAACGACCGTTTTGCTTTTCGATTGAATACAGGATATTCGGACATCGATGTGCGTGACAAACCGTTGTTGGCTAATGGACCGATTGTTTATTCGAATGGTTTTCATCGCAATATATGGGATGTATCGGTGTCGAGCGAGTTTAATTTTCGCAGTTTTTTAGTGCGGAAAACGAAAAAGTCTTCTTGGTGGAGTCCCTATATGTATTTGGGAGTTGGGGCTTTGGGGGCTGATAAGAAGTTTTTTGTGTCCATTCCAGCAGGAGTAGGTGTGAAATTTAATCTATTCAGGCAACTTTCTTGGGGAATTGAATGGGGAACACGAAAGCTTTTTACGGATAAAATCGACCGCTTGACAGATGCTTGGGGGACGGGCGAGACAAATTTTATTTATAATAAAGACTGGTTTTTTGTGGCCGGTGTGACCTTGACTTACCGGTTTTCATCGGATCCGGTATGTCATTTTTAATAACATAACGAATGACAATACAAGAAGAGATTGTGGCAGCCGGACTGCCTGAGCACGTGGCGATTATCATGGATGGAAACGGCCGATGGGCGCAACAACGCGGATTGGGACGAGAGTACGGACATCAAGCGGGAGTTAATACGGTGAAACGGGTGGTAGAGGCTGCAGGAGAAATCGGATTGAAATATTTAACTTTGTATACTTTTTCAATAGAAAACTGGAATCGGCCTCAAGCAGAGGTACGTGCTCTGATGGGGTTGATGGCAGAGGCGATAGTGAGGGAAACACCGGAATTGATGCGGCAGAATGTGCGCGTGAGAGTTATCGGGCATACGACCGACTTGCCAGAGGAGGTGTGGCGGAAAATGTCGGGATTGATAGAGCAGACTGCCGACAATCGGGGAGTGAATCTGATACTGGCTTTAAGTTATGGTGCCCGTTGGGAAATTTTGGAAGCTGCCAAACGTTTGGCAAGAGATTATAAAGAGGGGCGTATACTGAATATGGAAGATATAACGGAGACGGATTTTGCTGGGCATTTGACGACAGGCGGAATTCCAGATCCTGATTTATTGGTGCGAACCAGCGGAGAATATCGGTTGAGTAATTTTTTACTTTGGCAATGCGCCTATACGGAATTTTATTTTCTCGATAAATTTTGGCCCGATTTTCAAAAAGAAGACTTATATTTGGCAATCCATAATTACCAAAACCGAGAAAGACGTTTTGGAATGACAGGAGAACAAGTGGTTAATAAGTAATGGAATGATTAGAAGAATTATACTTGGTTTTGGGATGATTTGGATGGCTGTTTTCCAGTCTGTTGCACAGATGACCGGAATAGGTAGCCAGCCGGAGGTGTTTTATTCGAGTCCTAAAACTTATGTGATAGGAGGAGTGGAAGTGCAGGGATTAGGGGAACAATATGACCCTGCCACTTTGATTCAATTGGCTAGTTTGCAGGTGGGAAGTGAGGTGAAGATACCGGGAGATGTGCTGACCAAAGCCATTAAACGATTGTATGGACAAGGGTTATTTTCGGATGTTTCCATTGCCGTGGATCGGATTGAAGACGGTAAAGTGTATTTAATTATGCATTTAACGGAACGGCACAAATTGTCCGGTATCCATTATGTCGGTATTAAAAAGTCGGAAGAAAACAAAATCAAGGAGAAAATTAATCCGTTGCCGGGTACGCAAGTGACGGATAATATGATTTCGAATTTACAACATATCGTAGAAAAATATTTTAAGGAGAAAGGATATTACAATATTGATATCAGGGTATTGCAGCGGGATGATCCAGAACGCCCTAATTTTGTCATTTTGGATGTCATTGTGGAGCGTAAGAGTAAAATCAAGATTCGAGAGGTGGTTATTCATGGCAATGAGGAAGTGAAGACGGGCAAGTTGAAAGGTGCTATGAAAAAAACGAAAGAAAAGAAGTTGGTGAATTTCTTTAAATCGTCGAAATATATTGAGAATAATTATGAGGAAGATAAATATAATTTGTTGGACAAGTATAATGAATTGGGCTATCGCGATGCGACTATTTTGTCAGACAGTGTTGTGCAGGTTGCACCGAACCGGGTGAAGATTTATATCGAAGTGGAGGAAGGGAATAAGTATTTTTACAATGACATAACGTGGGTAGGCAATACGGTAGTGGACTCAGAGACCTTGTCGCGTGTGTTGAATATTAAGAAAGGGGATGTTTATAATAAAAAGTATTTCGATGAGCGCTTGAATTCGGATGACGATGCGGTTGCAAATTATTTTTATTTGAATCAAGGGTATTTATTTTATCGTTCCATGCCGATCGAGACGGTTGTCGGGAACGATTCCATTAATGTGGAAATCCGTATGGTAGAAGGTCCACAAGCCAGGGTGGACCGGGTAATTATCAAAGGGAATGATCGAACGCATGAGCATGTGATTCGGCGAGAGCTTTACACCTATCCCGGTGAATTGTTCAGTCGTGAAGATATTATTCGAAGCGTGCGTGAATTGGCAAATTTAGGACATTTCGATCCGGAAAAAATTCTTCCTAATCCAGTTAATGACAATCAGGAGGCAGGAACGGTGGATATCGAGTATAGTGTGGAAGAAAAGGCAAATGACAAGATAGAAATTTCCGGAGGATGGGGAGCTGGGATGATTATCGGCTCTGTAGGTTTGACCTTTACAAATTTCTCCATGCGTAACATTTTCAATTGGGAGTCTTATCGCCCATTGCCTCAGGGGGATGGACAGACATTGAGCTTGAAAGCGCAGACCAATGGAAAATATTATTCCTCTTTCAGTGTTTCCTTTAGAGAACCTTGGTTGGGAGGTAAACGCCCGAATTCATTGAGTGTTTCTGCTTATTATTCCAGACAAACAGGATATACCCGTAATTATTATAAGTCATACTATGCCGGCTATACGAACCGCCCGGAAGATTTATACGATACAGACCAATTGATGACTACTTTCGGAGTTAGTGTTGGTTTAGGGAGACGTATCACCTGGCCGGATGACTATTTTACCATGTATACGGAGATGTCGTACCAGCGCTATAAGTTGAAAAATTGGCCCTATTATATTCTTCAAGAAGGTCATTCCAACAATCTATCTTTCTCAGTACAGTTGCGGCGCAGTTCTATCGATAATCCGCTTTATACCCGACGGGGTTCGGATTTTACTTTGGGTTTGACTTTTACGCCGCCTTATTCCTGGTTTACGAACAGAGATTATTCTAGTCCGAATATCAAGGATAAGGATAAATATCGATGGATTGAATTTCATAAATGGAAATTTCAAGGGAAGGTATTCATGCCTCTTGATAAACGGGAGAAACTCGTGTTGTATGCAGGAGTCCAGTATGGCTATTTGGGACATTTCAATAGACATAAGCGTTCGCCGTTTGAAGGTTTTGAGATGGGAGGAGATGGAATGTCTGGATATAGCCTTTACGGACGTGAATATGTGGGTTTGCGCGGTTATGAAAACGGTTCATTGACGAATGCAGGTTCGAGTTTTTTGGCTCCTAATTCCTCTGATGCCAGTTTGTATACTAAATTGACGATGGAGATTCGGTATCCGATTTCTTTGGCACAGGCTGCAACCATTTATGCTTTGGCTTTTTTAGAAGCAGGTAATTCATGGTATAACATAAAAGATTTTGAGCCGTTTAACTTGTATCGTTCGGCAGGTGTCGGTTTGCGAGTATTCCTTCCGATGTTCGGATTGTTGGGGATCGATTGGGGATATGGTTTCGACAAAGTACCCGGACGAAGCGGTGCTGCCGGATCGCAAATCCATTTTGTCTTAGGGCAGGAATTTTAATGAATTGATTTTGAAAAGAGGTATTATTATATTATTTTTGTGTGGTTTGTTCTTTGATATATGCGGGCAGAGCATGACGCGTTATGCTTTCGTTAATTTGGAATATATCTTGAATAATATACCGGAGTATGCGAGAGCCCAAGAAGAGTTGAATGCTTATTCACAGAAGTTGCAGACGGAGATAGATAAAATTTATATAGAAATAGCTAATTTGCAAAGTAAATATAATGCGGATAAAGTATTTCTAACCGTTACGATGCGAGAACGACGGGAAGAGGAAATTGCAGCATGGGAAAATAAAGCCCGGGTGCTGCAAGAACGGTATTTCGGTTCAAGCGGTTTGCTTTTTGCGAAACGGGAAGAGTTAGTAAAACCTTTGCAAGATGAAGTTGTCGCTGCGATTAAAGAGGTGGCGCGTGAAGGGAATTTTGGAATGATTATTGATGTTTCCGCAGATAACTCGGTGATTTATTTTGACCCCAAATTGGATAAGAGTAATGTTGTGTTAAGAAAATTAGGATATACAATAAAAAAAGACGAATAGTCAAGATTAAAACCAAAATAGTATGAAAAACATGATGAAATGGATTGCGGTAATCGCATTTGTTTGTAGTGCCATGGGTGTTTCGGCACAAGTAAAATTAGGACACATTGAAACGCAGAAATTGATACAGGCAATGCCGGAAATGGCTAAAGCACGTGAAACGATGGAAGCGAAGCAAAGTGAAATAGAAAGAGAATTGACCAATATGCAGGAACAGTTCAAGGCAAAGTTTGAAGAGTATTCCAAGAACGGAAAAACGATGTCCGATGTTATCCGGGCTGCCAAAGAACAAGAATTGCAGGAGTTGCAACAGCGTATTCAGAGTTTTCAACAGATTGCAATGGAGAATTTAGAGAAGACGCAAGCGGAATTGATGCAACCGATTATGGAGAAAGCCATGAATGCAATTAAAGAGGTTGGTAAAGAAAATGGTTTTACCTACATCTTTGATTTGAGTCAAGGCGGTATTCTTTATTTTGCCGATCAAACAGAAGATGTGTTGCCATTAGTGAAACGTAAATTGGGCTTACAATAAGTGTCTCGACAAGAATATATCGGAGTTTTTGATTCCGGATATGGCGGATTGACTATATTGAAAGAAATTCTTCAAGAGTTACCCGGATATCATTATATTTATTTAGGGGATAATGCGCGCGCGCCATATGGCGCGCGTTCTTTTGAAACGGTCTATCAATATACGATAGAAGCAGTTCGAAAATTATTCGAATTGCGGTGTCGTTTGGTTATATTGGCATGCAATACCGCTTCTGCTAAAGCATTGCGTACGATTCAGCAAGTAGATTTGCCGACAATAGATCCAGAAAAACGTGTGTTAGGTGTTATACGTCCGAGTATAGAAGCATTGTCTGCCTATTCGACAAACGGGCATATCGGAATATTGGCAACGCGAGGAACGGTAGCTTCGAAATCTTATCCGATGGAGATCAATAAGTTATACGGAGAAGGGCGTTATCATATAACTCAATTGTCTTGTCCGATGTGGGTACCTTTAGTGGAAAACAATGAATTGACAGGAGAAGGAGCCAAATATTTTGTCCAAAAATATTTGGACGAACTTTTTTTATCGGATCCGGCTATTGATACCATCGTACTAGCCTGTACACATTATCCTTTGTTAAAACCATTAATATCTTCAATGGTGCCGGAATATGTAAAAATTGTAGGTCAAGGTCATATCGTAGCAGACCGTTTAAAAGATTATTTAGTACGACATCCGGAATTGGAAAAGTATTTGGCGAGAGAAGCTTGCGTTGATTATTATACAACTGATAAAGTGGAACTTTTCAATGATATGGGTAGTATTTTTATGGAGCAGGAGATTGACTGCCGATACGTTCAGATATGTTAAACCATGTGATTCATTAAAATCTTGAGATATGACAGAGAATGAACTGGTAAAAGAAAGTTTTGAAGATTTGCTGGAATCTCTGCGAAAAGATACACCTAAAGAAGATATACAAAAAATCAAGAAAGCTTTTGAATTTGCTGACGCAGCTCATGAAGGTGTACGCCGTCGCTCAGGAGAACCTTATATCATGCACCCATTGGCAGTTGCGAAAATTGCGACAAAAGAGATTGGCTTGGGAACGACTTCCGTGATTTCGGCTTTATTGCATGATGTGGTGGAGGATACAGATTATACGGTAGAGGATATTTCTGCGCTTTTCGGTCCGAAAGTAGCGGCTATTGTGGACGGTTTGACCAAAATCAGTGGGGTTATGGGATCCGATAGTAGTAAACAGGCGGAAAGTTTTCGCAAAATGATTCTTACTTTAGCGGATGATGTGCGAGTGATTTTAATTAAAATTGCCGATCGCTTACATAATATGCGGACTTTGGAATCCATGCCTGAATACAAACAGGTAAAAATAGCCAGTGAAACGCTTTATATATATGCACCATTAGCGCATCGAATGGGACTTCATGCCATTAAGACCGAGTTGGAAGATCTGAGTATGAAGTATGAACATCCGGAAGAATATCAAGTGATAGCTGTAAAAATAGCCGCTTATGAAAATCAATTTTCGGAGTTATTTGAAGCTTTTATTCGTCCCATTCGTCAAAAACTGAGCGATAGTGGTTATGAATATACTATCACGGCGCGGACTAAAAGTGTTTATTCCGTGTGGTTGAAAATGCAACGCCGGAATATCAGTTTTGATGAAATATATGATTTATTGGCTGTTCGCATTGTATTTAAACCGAAAGAAGGGCAACCGGAAAAGTGGCAATGTTGGAACATTTATTCGTTGATTACTGATGTTTATAAACCGAAACCCGAGCGTATTCGGGATTGGGTAAGTGTCCCAAAAGCCAATGGATATGAGGCATTGCATTTGACTGTAATGGGACCTGAAGGGCATTGGTTCGAAGTGCAGATTCGTTCCCATCGTATGGATGAGGTTGCAGAAAAAGGATTGGCGGCTCATTGGAAATATAAAGATAAAAGCGATGGAGAAAACTCGGAATTGGATCAATGGCTGGCAGGTATAAAGGAAATGCTTGATCGATCGGATACTACTGCATTGGAGTTTTTGGATGAGTTTAAATTAAATCTTTTTACAAAAGAAATCCGTGTATTTACTCCCAAGGGATACATGCGTACTTTACCTAAAGGAGCGACAGCTTTAGACTTTGCCTACGACATACATACTGAAATCGGGAATTCCTGCATCGGTGCAAAAGTTAATCATAGATTGGAGCCGATGAGCCATAAACTTTCCAGTGGTGACCAAGTAGAAATTCTTACAAGTGAGAAACAGCAACCACAACGAGAATGGTTGAATTTTGTCGTAACTGCTAAAGCACGCACACATATTAATGCAGCTTTTAAAAAAGAACGTAGAGAATGGATGCGAAAAGGAATCAGTCTTTACGAATCCATAGTAAAGGATTTGGGGTTGCCACCAACTGCTGAAACATTGAACAAAGTGTTATTTCATTATCATATCAATAATCGGGACGATTTGTACATGGAATTGGGAAAAGGCGTGATTACCCAAGAAGAGCTTGCAAAAATCTTGAAACGGAGACCGGAAAATAAATTTATTAAATATTGGAATCTCCAATTTTTATGGAATGGTAAAGAGGGTGATGACAAAAAGAAATTCCAAACGGAAAAAATGGCAAATGCCGATTTGGAATATTCCATAGCTCCTTGTTGCAATCCTATTCCGGGCGATGATGTCGTTGGAATGAATATAGCAGGTACGAAAGTTGCTGTACATAAGCGTTCATGTCCGGAGGCAATCCGATTAATGTCGAGCTTTGGTGACAAGATTGTACCGGTGAAGTGGGTCAGTTACAAATTGATGTCTTTTTTGGCTGTGATAAAAATCAAAGGAATTGATTCATCTGGAATTGTAGGTGAGATTACGTCTTTAATATCCGTAAAAGAAGAAGTAACGATGCGCCTGGTGCATTTTGAGGTATATGATGGTATTTTTGAGGGGACCATTCACTTGTATGTGCATCATACACATGATTTGAATCGAATATTGATTCAACTTTCTGAATTAAAGGGAGTCGAAAGTGTTGTGCGTGTGGAAAACGATGAAAAGTAATGTATGGATTGTGTGAATCTTGTTTGGAAGAAGTTTCTGGCGCTTCTTGATATTTAGGAAAAATCCCCTACCTTTGCATGAGTTTGAAAATATAAAATGAAAGATTCAAATGAAAGTGGATGTTTTGCTTGGTTTGCAGTGGGGGGATGAAGGGAAAGGGAAAGTTGTCGATGTATTAACTCCGAAGTATGATGTTGTAACTCGTTTTCAAGGAGGTCCCAATGCTGGTCACACATTGGAGTTTGCAGGACAGAAGTATGTATTGCGTTCCATTCCTTCCGGTATTTTCCAGGGCGGGAAGCTAAATATTATCGGTAACGGAGTCGTATTAGATCCGATATTATTTCGTCAGGAAGCAGAATCGTTGGCAGCAAGCGGTCATGATTTGACACAACAGTTATGTATTTCCAAGAAAGCCCACTTGATTATGCCGACTCATCGCGTGCTGGATGCAGCTTATGAGGCTGCTAAAGGTGCTGCAAAGGTTGGTACGACAGGTAAAGGTATCGGTCCAACTTATACTGACAAGGTGAGTCGTAATGGTTTACGAGTAGGAGATCTATTGTGTAATTTCAATGAAAAATATGCAATAGCCAAAGCAAAGCACGAAACAATCTTGTGTGGATTGGATTATCCTTATGACATTGTCGATTTGGAAAAGGAATGGTTTGAGGCGTTGGAATATTTGAAGCGTTTCCGTTTGATTGACAGTGAACATCTTCTCAACTATCTTTTAAAAGAGGATAAATCCATATTGGCGGAAGGAGCACAAGGAACCATGTTGGATGTGGATTTTGGTTCTTATCCTTTTGTGACGTCTTCCAATACGATTTGTGCTGGGGCATGTGTGGGTTTAGGGGTTGCACCACAGAATATCGGTGAAGTATTTGGCATTTTCAAAGCTTATTGTACCCGTGTCGGGGCAGGCCCTTTTCCGACCGAGCTGTTTGATGAAACAGGTGAACGTCTTTGTACATTAGGACATGAATATGGTGCAGTGACTGGACGTAAGCGTCGTTGCGGGTGGATTGATTTGGTGGCTTTGAAATACGCAATTATGGTCAATGGTGTAACTCAACTGATTATGATGAAGAGTGATGTGCTTGACGGGTTTGATATGGTAAAAGCTTGCATTGCTTATCGGATTAACGGTCAAGAAACGGAAGAGTTCCCGTTTGACATTACCGAAGGAATTGAACCTGTTTATGTTGAATTGCCCGGATGGAAGACCGATATGACGAGAATGACTTCGGAAGAAGAATTTCCGGAAGAGTTTAATGCTTATGTGGACTTTTTAGAGGAAGAATTAGGAATTCCGGTAAAAATAGTTTCTGTTGGACCTGATCGTGAACAAACAATTGTCCGTTACGAGGAATAATTGTGGTAATGGTGACTATACGGTTGTTACAAGGATACCGTGTTTTTCCAATTCCTGTATTGTTTTATGAGATACGCCTGTGTCGGTAATGATTTGGCTTACACTGCCAAGATCACATATTTTACCGAACCCGCGACGTCCGAATTTGGATGAGTCTGCTAAAATGATTGTTTCTTGTGCTGCTTTGAGCATGGCACGGTTGATTTGAGCTTCCATAGCATTTGTTGTAGAAAATCCATATCTTAAGTCTATGCCGTCTACTCCAAGAAAAAGTTTGCTACATGAAAAGTTGGTAAGTATGCTTTCAGCATAGTTTCCAACGACGGAATTGGATGTGTGTCTAACAAAACCTCCGAGTTGAAAAATTTCTATTTGAGGGTGGTGAACAAGCGCTGTAGCGACATTCATGGCGGAAGTAACGACTGTCAAACTGGATTTGGGATTGATACATTGAGCAAAAGCTTGCACAGTCGTTCCTGAGCCGATAATGATGGCGTCACCTGGAATTAAGAGTTCCGTGGCTTTGGCTCCAATGCGTTTTTTTTCTTCAGGAAATACTTTGATTTTTTCCTGAATATGACGATTGGCAATGTAAGGTTCTAATGGGAGTGCCCCGCCATGAGAACGAAAAAGCAACTGTTGGTCTTCAAGTATCCCTAAATCTTTACGAATAGTGACGGAAGATACTTTGAGCATTTCACTCAATTCATTTACAGCAATATTGCCGTTAGATTTTAATATTTCCAGAATTTTTCGATGTCTTTCAGGTAGTTTCATATTAGCGATTTTCTTTACTATCCTTCTTCTGAAGAAAGATAGGCAAAGGTAGTAATTTTTAATTCAATAGATAGTGGAGTGCCAAAGCGGAGAATTTTTTCACTTCTTCTTCTTCCCATTCTTTGGTATGTTTCAGTTCGCGGGCTAGGATACTTGCCACTTTGGGTGCACATTCAATAGCTGCCTGGGCGTCCAAGAAAAGAATACGGACTCGTCGAGCGAGGACATCTTCTATATTCGATGCCATTTCATGACGTATGGCCCAAATGACTTCAGCAACAGTATAATCGTATCTGGGATGCAGTTTCATCGCCATTTGGGGAGAAGTGGCATGCAAAGCAAGGATAGCTGGCATATCTGAACCGTAAATGTATAGATGATTGTTCAAATCAGCATTGAGGTGATACCCGTGAATGTGCAGATGTTTGGTTATACATTTCCGTTTGGGCAACAACTGTAGTGCAATGGCTTTATTTATTGTATCTTCTGCCATTTTTCTATAGGTGGTCCATTTGCCTCCGGTAATAGTAATTAACTTATGATTGGAAACAAATATTTTATGACTACGTGAGATTTCTTTCGTACTCTTACCTTCCTTTTTGGGGGCGGCAAGCGGACGTAAACCGGCAAAGACGGATAGGACATCGTTACGTTTCGGTTGACGAGACATATAGTGTCCGGCAGTCCGTAAAATAAATTCTATTTCTTCTTCTAACGCTTGTGGCTCTTTTTCGGGCGTATTGCGGAGAGTGTCGGTGGTGCCTACTACAACCTTATTATGCCAAGGGACAGCAAATAGTACACGCCCATCGTCCGTTTTAGGAATCATGAGGGCATAATCACTTTGCAGGAAGGATTTGTCGAACACCAAGTGAATTCCTTGACTAGGACGCACCATGTGTTTGTGAGATGGATTATCCAATTGCATAATGTGATCTACGAAAATACCGCCGGCATTGATGACGCAACGGGCTTTGACTTCATATTCCTTGTCATAGAGCAAATCGCGTACTCTGACTCCTGCCACTTCTCCTGTTGCATGATGCAAGATTCCAGTTACTTGGATGTGGTTCATCGGACATCCTCCATGGTCTGCGCAGGTTTGTGCCAAATTAACGGCAAGACGGGAATCATCAAATTGACCGTCATGGTACAGTACGCCTCCTTTTAGTCCTTCTGCCTTGATGGTTGGTAATTTACTGAGAGTTTTTGAAGGAGAATAATATTTGGAACGTCCGAAACTTAAGGTACCTGCCATCAAATCATAAACGTTCAGACCAATCGTATATAGAAAATTGTCCCAATAGCTGTAATTCGGGATGAGAAAAGCTTGGTCTTTGACCAAATGAGGGGCGTTTTTTTTCAGTAATCCTCTTTCATGAAGAGCTTCCAATACCAAGCCGATATCGCCTTGTGCAAGATAGCGCACCCCACCATGTACTAATTTGGTACTTCGACTGGAGGTTCCTTTTGCAAAATCTTCTGCTTCGAATAGTGCGACGCTGTATCCCCGAGTTGCAGCATCTACTGCAGTGCCTAATC
The DNA here is from genome assembly GCA_910578985.1 of uncultured Odoribacter sp. Taxonomy (GTDB): domain Bacteria; phylum Bacteroidota; class Bacteroidia; order Bacteroidales; family Marinifilaceae; genus Odoribacter. The sequence continues at coordinate 14,668 of CAJTSF010000027.1, forward strand.
CTGTTGCTCCGCCTCCAATGACGACCATATCCCATATTTTGGCGGAATTAGCAATTTCTTTTATATAATTCGATCTGTTCATAGTGTGTTATATTTATGTTTTTGTTTGCTTTTACGAAAAAAATAAAGCATAAGTTGTTTTTCCGGACAAAAACATTCTCTACCTTCGCATGCTGAAATAGAAATATGTTTTTAATCATAACGAGCGATGAACATCGTATTTTTGGAATCGTTGGGTGTTTGTGAAAATCAATTTGACGAGGCGGTTGCAGGATTAAGGTTGCAAGGGCATCGTGTAAGTTATTTCCCTGACCGTACGGAAGATGAAGAGGAATTGATAGCTCGTGCCCGAAAAGCGGAAATTGTGGTGGTTAGCAATATCCCTTTGCAAAAAGGTTTTTTTAAGGAATGTCCGAAATTGAAGATGTTGTCTGTGGCTTTTACCGGAGTAGATCATGTTGATTTGGACGAATGTCGTCGCCGTCGGATTGTTGTATGCAATGCGGCAGGGTATTCTACACAGGCGGTTGCAGAATTAGCCATTGGAATGATGATAGCTGTATATCGCAAGATTGTAGGGGGAGATTCCATTATTCGTATTTTGGGAAGCAGGCAAGGTTTTTTAGGAAGCGAATTAGGAGGGAAAACAGTAGGAATTATAGGTTTGGGAGCTATTGGACAGCGGGTTGCGCGTTTGGCGGAGGCATTTGGATGTAAAGTATTGGCGTATAATCGAAGTTGGAAAGAAGTGCCGGGGGTAACATTGGTGGACAAAGCGGAGTTGTTATCTCAGTCTGACATTGTTACAGTGCATCTTCCTTTGAATGAAAATACGCGGGATTTTATGAAAATGGAGGATTTTTTGCAAATGTCTCCTCATGCAATATTAATTAATACGTCTCGGGGACCAATTGTCAATTCGCATGATTTGTTTGAAGCTTTAAGAAAAGGTATTATTGCTGGGGCGGCAATGGATGTTTATGAGCAGGAACCGCCTTTGCCGGCAGGTTATGAATTGTTTAATGCTCCCAACTTGCTGATGTTGCCTCATTTGGGATATGCGACTCGAGAGGCTTTCCGTGTCCGGTTTGGTATTGTAGTAAAGAATATTGAAATGTGGTTGGCGGGTACGCCACAAAATAGATGCATATGAGAAAATGGTTATTTGTACTCCTGATATTTATGTCGGAGATAGGGATGGCAAAAGATTATCGTATACTTTTGAACGTAGAAAATCTTCCTGAAGGAGCCCGTCCAATATTATTGAGAATGTATAATGGAAATATGTATGTGGTGGACAGTACGACGGTAACAGGGCAGGGGAGAGTGCGGTTTGACGTGTCGGACAGCATTCCTGCAGGAATGTTGAGATGTGTCCTCGGCATGTCGGATTACACACGTTTTGGAGGCGGACAGCCGGTACATATTGATTTCATATTTAATAACGAAGAGGTTGAGCTGAAACTCGATTTTAAAAATCCAGTAGGAAGCGTGGAGGTTATTGTGTCAAAGGAAAATCGGATATATTTTGAATTTTTAAAATCGGAAGCATTATTTTATAGTAAATTGGGTTTGTTGGAGCAGGTTGTACTTAATTATCCCGATAAGGATGAGTTTTATCAAAAAGCCTTAGAATATTATCGAAGATTTCAAGTGCAGCGAGGGCGGGTCATTGATAAAACATTTGCTGCCTATCCGAAAACCTTGGCAGGACGTATCATTAAAAATCAAAAAGTTCCTGTCACGGATGGAGGAATACCTTTGGAACAGCGGGATTCATTATTCAAAGCCGATTTTTTGAAATTGGTGGACTTTAATGATACGGTATTACTTTATACTAGTGTATATACGGATAAAATATTTCAATACCTTCAGATGTTTATTTCACGGAGTGCAATGCATCAGGAAAATGAGGCGAATTGCATTCAAGCATTGGATAAGATTGTGCCGTTGTTGGATGTAAATCCAGTCATTCAGCAACATTTATTGCAATTTTTGATTACTGGTTTTGAGAGTATGCAGATGGAGGAGGTGTTGGCGCATGTTTCATCGAACTATTTGCAGCAGTGTGGAGGTTCCACAGATGTCATCAAGCGGCGATTAGAAGGATACCGGAAGATGGCGATAGGTCAGCAGGTGCCTGATTTTACGGTATATGATCTGGAAGGGAATCCAGTGAATTTGTATAGTGACATGTCTCCTTATAAATTGATTCTTTTTTGGCATACAAAATGCGGGCATTGTCAAATGTTGATGGAACGTTTACCGACTTTAGTGAGTGAGGGTGTTTTTGCTGAACGACAAATAAAGATTATCGGCATTTCTATTGATGAGACAAAAGAAGATTGGTTGGATTTTTCTAAAGGCTATGCGTTGGATTGGACTAATGCTTACATTGCAGGAAGTTTTGATAGCGAGGTGGCATCCGATTATAATTTGTATGCTACTCCGACTATGTTTCTTGTTGATGCCGAATATCATATTGTGGCAAAACCGATGACTGTGGAAGAGTTGCTACAGGATATTGGAAAGCTTTAATAGTGGAATAATTTAAAAATATATAAATATGAATGAATTGTTTACGTTTGGTTTATTGTGTTTTACTTCTTTTTTTACGCTGACGAATCCGTTGGGAGCAATGCCTGTTTTCATGACAATGACTATGGAATTGGATGAGGTGGAACGTCGCAAAGTAGCCCTTCGTGCTTCATTGGTTTCCTTTTTAATCATGATGATGTTTGCTATTTCAGGTGACTTCCTTTTTCGCTTCTTTGGAATTTCGATTGATAGTTTGCGAATAGTTGGAGGAATTATTTTTTTGATTATGGGGATGGATATGTTGCAGGCGCGATTAGTTAAAACAAAGGTCAAGGATTCTGAAGTCAAAAATTATGTAAATGATATTTCTATTACTCCACTTGCCATTCCTATGTTGTGTGGTCCGGGAACCATTACTAATGCAATTGTGATGTGGAATAGGGCTGCAGATTGGGAGATGAAGACGATGATGGTGTTGGCGGTAGTAGTAGTTATTGTTCTCGTGTATTGTATCCTTCGTAGCTCTTCCCGCATTATTAAATTACTTGGAGAGACGGGAAACAATGTTATGATGCGTTTAATGGGCTTGATTGTTATGGTGATTGCTGTAGAATTTTTCTTTAGTGGATTGAAGCCGATCGTACTGGATATTTTGGGGGATTTCTTTCAAGCGTAAATGTCGGAATATTTCGAAGAAGATATTAGCATTATTGTATAGAATAGTTTACTTTTGTTTCAAGAGACAGTTATGAACATTAATAGATAAGATTATGAAGTTTTTTATTGACACAGCTAATCTGTCACAGATTCGGGAAGCCAATGAAATGGGAGTGCTTGATGGTGTGACAACCAATCCTTCTCTAATGGCAAAGGAAGGTATTAAGGGTGTGGAAAATTGCAAAAAGCACTATGTGGATATCTGCAATATCGTAGATGGAGATGTGAGTGCAGAGGTGATTTCTACTGATTACGAAGGAATGATTAAAGAAGGAGAAGAGTTGGCAAAGTTGCATTCGAATATAGTCGTAAAAGTTCCTTGCATTGCTGACGGTATCAAAGCTATTAAGTATTTTACCGGGAAAGGAATCCGCACTAATTGTACATTGGTATTTTCTCCGGGCCAGGCATTACTTGCTGCTAAAGCTGGGGCGACTTATGTATCTCCTTTTGTAGGACGTTTGGATGATATTACCAGCGACGGAATCGAATTGGTAGGTAAAATTGTAGATATGTATAGTTTTTATGGTTTCCAGACTCAGGTGCTGGCAGCATCCATTCGTACCACACAGCATATCATTCAATGTATTGAGGTAGGTGCTGACGTAGCAACTTGTCCTTTGTCTGCAATTAAAGGATTGTTGAACCATCCTCTTACGGATATTGGTTTGGCTAAATTCATGGAAGATTATAAGAAAGTAAACGGCTGATTTTTCCGTATGTTGCTAAAATTGTATGAGGATAACCCGAATCATCGGGATATCCTCAAAATTGTAAATATATTGCGGGATGGCGGAGTCGTGATTTATCCGACGGACACGGTTTATGCTATCGGATGTGACATCATGCATGTGAAAGCGGTGCAGCGGGTGTGCCAGTTGAAAGGGATTAAGCCGGAAAGGGCAAATTTCTCCATGATTTGCCGCGACCTTTCTAACATTGCTGCCTATGCCAAAGTTAGCAACGAAGTCTTTAAAGTCATGAAGCGTAACTTGCCCGGACCTTTTACTTTTGTGTTGCCGGCGACGAATAAATTGCCCAATGTTATGATGAATCGGCGGAAGACTATCGGTATTCGTATTCCGGACAACTTTATTGTCCAGACGATAGTTGAGGAATTGGGCAATCCTTTGTTGACAACCTCAGTGAAAGCGGAAGATGAAATGGTGGAATACATCACAGATCCTGAACTTATTCATGAAAAATATGAGAGTACGGTGGATTTGGTTATTCATGGAGGATATGGGCATAATGTAGCTTCCACTGTGGTAGATTGTACTCAAGCTTCCATTGAAATTATCCGGCAAGGAATAGGAGAATTGCTTTAAACCGCTTATCTTTTCCAGAATGATGGGGTAAACAATACCATTACTGTGAATATTTCCAAGCGTCCCACTAACATCAAAAAAGAAAGAAACAATTTAGCGAACTCGTTAAACGGGGCATAAGTGTACATCGGACCGATGCTTCCGAATCCGGGACCTACATTGCTCATACTGGATATCACAGAACTGCATGCTGTTAGCATATCGTCTGCAAATAAAGCCATGACTAGACTACCAAGGACAAATATGATGATATATAAAATAGCAAATCCCATAACCCCGGTCATGATATTCGGATGTACGCTTTTATGATTGTATTTCACCATAATGACTCCGTTCGGATGAATCAGTCGTTTTAGTTCTGTAAATGAATTTTTAAACAGCAAGTATACGCGAATCATTTTAAAGCCACCCGCTGTGGAGCCGGCACAGGCCCCGGTGAAAAATAGTAAAAATAGAATTAATCCTAACAGAGGTGACCATTGCAGGTAGTCAACGGTAGCAAAACCGGTTGTCGTCATGATGGAGACAACTTGGAATAGCGCATCTCGAAAACTTTTCTCTGTGTCTGCCCAACCGCTGAAATAAAGTCCGGTACCGATGATAATGCTGGCGACTATAGTTATCGTTGTATAAAATCGAAATTCATTATCTGTATATAATTTGCGCCAGTATCCTTGAAAAATTCCGTATAGTAATCCAAAATTTGTACCTGAAATGAACATAAAAGTAATAATTACATATTGAATATAGGGAGAATTCCAATGGGCGATGCTATTGGCTTTGGTGGAGAAGCCGCCAGTGGAGATGGTAGACATGGTGTGACAGATGCTGTCGAATGTATTCATGCCGCCTGCGTACAGCAATACGGATTGTATTAGGGTTAGAATCACGTACAGCAGCCATATTTTCCGTGCTGATCCTGTAAAAGTAAATGATGTTTTATTGTGTGTGGGACCGGTAGTTTCCGCCACATACAAGTCACGGCCTTCGATGCCTAGGCTGGGAAGTACTGCAATAAAGAGCATAATAATACCGACTCCTCCTAACCAATGCGTAAGCGACCTCCAGAAAAGAGTGGCATGGGGAACCGATTCTATATCGGGGATGACTGAAGAACCGGTTGTTGTAAAACCGGACATGGTTTCAAAGAAAGCATCTGTAAATGAAGGGAGAGTATTTCCCCAAATATAAGGCAGACATCCGAAAAGTGAAAATACGATCCATACAGTGGTAACCATGAAATATCCGTCTTTTTTTGCCAGTACCCGATCTTTGATTTTTACAAACCGGCAAATGGCGCCTCCTGAGGTTAAAGTGATGGCAGTTGTATAGACAAATGCCATAAGATCAGGTCCTTTGTAAATAAATGCCACTATGATGCACAAAAAGAGAAAAGCGCTTTCCAACAACAGTAATCGCCCTAATAGGTTGGTGATAAAACGAAAGTTAATCATAGCGTTTATTGAAAATATTTAATCACCCGTTTGATGGCACTTTGGAGGGCAAAAATCACGACATTATCTCCTGGTTGTATTTGTACATCTCCTTTCGCAATAATGGTTTCTTCGCCGCGAAACACACCGCCTACTGTAGCATTTTCTGGAAAGTTCATGTCCCGGAGGAGATGTTTGGTGATTTTGCTTCCTGGCTTGGCTTCCAATTCAAATACTTCCGCTTCTGAAAAAGTCAGGAATTTCAAATGTTTTACATCTACGTTCATCGTATAACGGTAGATGTGTGATGCGGCAATCAATTTGGTGTTGATGAGCGACCCGATACCGATGTTTTCTGCCAAATCGATATAATCGATATTTTCCACTTCCGCCACGCTTTTCTTGACCCCCATTTTTTTGGCCAACAGGCAGGAGAGTATGTTGGTCTCCGATGAACCTGTAACGCTGATGAAAGCATCTATATTTCGAATACCTTCTTCCCGTAATAGGTTCAAATCGCGTCCGTCTCCATTTATGACTAAAGTAGATTTCAAGCGGTCAGCCAATTGGATGCACTTTTCCCGGTCTTTTTCAATGATTTTTACGTTATAGTTTTTTTCCAATAAAGATGCTGCTTTAATTCCGATTCGCGAAGCTCCGACAATGACGATATTCCGGATTTCAAAAGGCTCTTTGCCACAGAGAGCGAACACTTCCGAAATAAAAGCGGGACGAGTGACTACAAAAATCAAATCTCCGTATTGCAATTCATCGTTACCTCGGGGGATAATAGTGTGGTTCCGGCGTTTGATGGCGACAATCCGAAATTGGTCGGCGCCGTATTTTTCCGCCATCTTAATTAATGTATGGTTTAAGATAGGAGCGTTTTCCCATAGCTTGATGCCCAATAATTGCAATCTGCCGTCTGAAAATTCGTGCATTTGTCGCGAACCGGTCAGTTTTAGCGATCCTACGATTTCTTCTGCCGCCAGTCGTTCAGGATATATCAAAGAGTCGATACCGATGGATTTTAAATATTCCGTCTGTTCTGTTTCAAGATATTCACTGTTATTTACCCGGGCAATGGTTTGTTTGGCTCCCAACTTTTTAGCAAGAATGGCAGAGGTAATGTTTAGCTCTTCTTGTGGATTGACGGCGATATATAAATCACATTTCCCGACCTCTGCGTCTTTGAGCGCTCCGATAGAGGTACACGAAGCGACTACTGAGAGGATGTCCAGTTGGCTTTCCAACTCCTCTAATTTTTCCTGGTTCGTGTCAATCAGCATGATGTTATGCTCTTGGCGGCTCAACATCTTAGCGAGATGGGTTCCTACTGATCCTGCCCCTGCAATAACGATATTCATGGTACAATATTCAAAGTTGAACAGGCAAAATTAGAAAAATAAGTGAGATGTTTTCTTGTTCTACTTTTTTTTGTGCAGACGGATGGCGCCTGTTTCTCCCGTGTAACGAAAAAGGAGGTGATGTTCCGCACAAAATGCTCGCCAATTTTCAACATTCAAGGGATGATTGGAGCCGTCTAACAGAATGAGTGGGGGATAAGATTTTCGACACTCTTTTCCGAATACTTGCCGTGGTGATATTCCTTCTGTAATAATTACTATATTCCCTGCATAAGGTAGTTCCTGTTTGCCGTCGGGTATCCAAATCGTGTCCTTGCCATAGTAAAGGCAAGGAGGGAGCCATTGTAAGTCATGCCCCAATATTCCTGCTGCTTCCGGTAGGGGCTGCAAATGATGGTACAAGACGTATGGACGTTCTTTTTCCGGTATGCCGCTTGTATTTTTGATAGTGAAACAATAACCTTTTTCATTGACAAGGATTGCGGATTTACGGTATGCGTGAAAAATTACGATTTCCTCTCGGCTTGTCAAATATCTTTGGACTCCAATAGAATATCCTAAAAGCAAGACTAAAGATAGCCATGTGGCATGAAAATAAACCTTTTTCTGAAGCTGCCAATAACTCATGATGCAGCTTAGTACGATATACCACAGTATGGTTTCTATTGCTGTCGGGTAAAGGTCATGCAGGTTTAGCATGATGGAAGATACGGCGTGTAGGTATTTTGTCAGGAGCCAACTTAATCCTTCGCATATCGGCATTAGGAAACGGCTTATATTTTCTGGCAATGTCAGTAAAACCGTTGTTGCATACAAGAAACAGGAGGCTATCGGTACTGCGATGAGATTGGACAAGAGGCTACTAAGATTGATAGTATGGAAAAAATAGGCACTGAAGGGTAAGGTGGGCAATTGTGCAGCTACTGTGACACATATGCTGGTATAAATCTTTCTTCGGATACGGGGCAATTTCCCGGGAAGATGAAGCAGAAATGGATAAATTACCACGAGACCGGCATAGGCACTGTAGGAGAGTAGAAAACTCAAAGAGTAAAGCACTCGAGGATTTGCCCATAGGATGAGACAGGCGGAAGCAGCTAACAAGTTGACGCGGTGGTTGTCTCGTTCAAATGCGTTTCCCACGGTAATCATGGAAAGGATAAGGGAGGCACGTACTACAGAAGGGGATAGTCCTGTAAGGCAGGCATACCCCCAAAGTAAGGGTAATACGTACAATTTTGCTTTTGACTTGAACAAGCGGAACCGTCGCAGAAAAAATACCAACAATCCGTAAATCATTCCCACATGCAGTCCTGAAACTGCCAATAGATGTATCGTTCCTGTAGTAATGAAAAGTTGCTTTACTTCACCGGGGATGTCGTATTTATGTCCCAAGCCGATGGCTTTCATTAACTCGGCGCAAATGGTATCTTGTGTCAAGCGTTCCGCTTTTTCCGAAAGGGCGACTTGGCGAGCGCGGAAAAAAGAGCGCCAATTCTTCGAATGTCCGGTTTTTACGATAGGACCTGTCGGTTGAAAACGATACGTGACTCCTTGTCGTTCCAGGTAACGTGCATAACTGAACTCTTGGGGGTTATCTTGAAATTGGAGAGGGAGCACCTTAGCATGGAAAGCAAGGGAATCTCCTATGCGATAAAGGGTATCCGCATCAAAACGGTTCAGGAAAATTCGTTCGCCGCCCCAGGTCAAAATATAATTCCTGCCTGACAATTCCTCTTCGCATCGGGCATGGACTTGCCATACTTTTTCGGCGTCGAAATGGACGGATTCCGATTGGGAAATGCTATTGCCCAAACTGAAGAAAGCGAGCAACAGATAGAGATCCGCTTCACATGATATTTTCCGTAGCCTTGCAATCGCTGGAATGAGCAATATCGGCACAATCCACCATGGGCAGTTGAAATATGCACTGCTTAAAATACCTCCTACGGTAGCAGCCAGTAAATAGAGAAAAGGATAAGAAGAACCGAATCGCATAAGTTTGTATTGGTAAGCCTCTCCGTATGTCTAAAGATATGGAACAGCCAAGGAGTTAGGAGATGTAGATTTCCAGTATTTCCGCCTCCTTATCGGGGATGAGGAAGATGCTTTTAAAGCAGGCGGGGACAAGAACTGTTTCTCCGGCATTGACATGGACGCTTTGGTCTATATCGTACACCAGGGTAAACTGTCCCGACAGGCACATATAAACAACAAAAGAATCCAATTCGATATAGTCCTTTTCAATTTCCCGATTAAACTTCAGATAATTGGTGGTAAAGTACTTGCAATCCACTAATTCTTCTGTGTGATTCGGGTGGTTGTGGTAAGGAATACGGTGTTCTTCAGTGCGGTAGTTGATGACCTCTGTTGCAAGTTCTGTGTGCAGTTCCCGTGGCAATCCGTTACGGTCGAGGCGGTTGTAGTCGAACAGACGGTAGGTGATGTCCGAGGTCTGCTGGATTTCCGCGATGAAACATCCGGCATTGATGGCATGGACAGTTCCGGCAGGGATGAAAAAGCAATCTCCACGGCGCACAGGTTGCGTGTGGAGCAAGTCGGGAAGAGTGCCTTTCTGGAGATGGGCGAGGTATTCCGACGTGTCGGTGTCCTTATGAAAACCTAAAATAAGCGAGGCATCGGGAGTGGCGTCGATAAGATACCACATTTCTGTTTTTCCGTAGGCATGGTGGCGCTCTTTGGCAATGGCATCATCAGGGTGTACTTGAATGGAGAGGTTCTGTTGGGCATCGATGTATTTGATGAGGAGGGGAAATTCTATGCCGAACGTATCATAAACATGGTCTCCGACCAAATCGCCCATGTACACTCCGATGAGTTCCTCCAAGGTATTGTCCGCAAGTGCGCCTTCCGACACAACGGAAAGATTGTCTTGTACGCCGGAAATCTCCCAACTTTCGCCGATAGTGGCATCCGGATTTTGGATATTGCCTTTGTTGGCGAGACGCTTGCCGCCCCAGACGGTTTCTTTCAATATGGGTTTGAATTTTAATGGATAAAGCATGGGCTCAAATCTAAAGTTAGATTACAAAGGTATAATTAATTGTCGTACTAAACGGTTATTCGGCCCATTTTCTCAATATTTCCGCTAAGTTATCGGGTTGTTCGGCATGAATCCGGTGCCCGGCATTGGGTATCGTAGTGAAAGTCGCATGAGGGAAGAGGCTGCGAATGAAGGGTTGGTCTTCTGGTGTAAGGTGTCTGGAGCGTTCGCCACGAATAAAGAGAACCTGGACGGGGCAGGGGAGCAGTTCCGCATTCCATGCCATCACTCCGGGCAGTGCTTGGGATAGAGCTTCTGCGTGGAGACGCCAGCCGAACCGTTTTTCTTCTTTCCGGAGATTTTTAAACAGCAGTTGGCAAGTATCTTCATCTGGGATGGCAGCACGTATCCGATGATGGACGGCACCTCGCGACTCTCCGGGAAGAAAAGGGAAATGGGTTAGGAATTCCGCTATATTCCGATGCCAATGGGCATTTTCTTCTCCGTAGGCTTTAGGGGCAATATCGATAACAACTGCTTTCCGTGCGATGTTCGGATGATTTAATAACATGTACATGAGGCACTTCCCTCCCATGGAGTGCCCTACTATGACAGGCTTTTCGGGAAGTTGGAGTTGCCGGATGAATTCCCTGATATCCTCGCTCATGGCGGCATATGTATGTTCCGGATGATGAGGAGATTGTCCGTGGTTACGCAAATCCGGTAAAATGACGTGGAAACCGGATAGAGCCTCCGCAACGGTCAGCCAATTATCCGAAGCACCCCATAGCCCGTGCAGGATGATGAGGGGCGGTTGATGGGGATGACCTTTCTCTCGATAAAACAGTTGCATTGAAAAAGCAATAAAAAAATGCTACCTGCGAAGATAGCATTTTTTATCGAAAACGGCGAATGACCGGATTAGTCTTTCAGTTTTGCTTTCAGGAACTCCCGGTTCAAGCGTGCGATATGCTCAATGGAAATACTCTTCGGACATTCCATTTCGCAGGCGCCGGTATTGGTACAGTTTCCGAAGCCGAGTTCATCCATTTTGGCAACCATGGCTTTTGCACGGCGGGCTGCTTCCACTTTACCTTGCGGGAGCAGTGCCAACTGGGAAACTTTGGCAGCCACGAACAGCATGGCGGAAGAGTTTTTGCAAGTCGCCGCACAAGCCCCGCAACCGATGCAGGCTGCGGCATCCATGGCTTCCTCTGCCTGGGCGTTCGGAATAGGGATGGCATTGCCATCAGGCACACCGCCGGTGTTTACGGATACGTACCCGCCTGCCTGAAGAATCTTGTCGTAAGCCTTGCGGTCCACAATCAAGTCCTTGATGACCGGGAATGCCCCGCATCTCCACGGCTCGATGGTGATGGTCGCTCCGTCTTCGAAACGGCGCATGTGCAGCTGGCATGTCGTAACATCATCGTCCGGGCCGTGGGCACGTCCGTCAACGAAGAGACTGCATGTTCCGCAAATGCCTTCGCGGCAATCGTGGTCGAATGCCACAGGTTCCTCGTTCTTCGCTACCAATTCTTCATTCAGGATATCGAGCATTTCCAGAAATGAACTGCCGGTAGAGATATTGTGAACTTTATATGTCTTAAACTCGCCTTTTGATTTGGCATCCTTCTGGCGCCAAATTTTCAGAGTCAGTTCTTTTAGTATTTTGTCTGCCATAACTAATGTTTTTTCTATTATTTATAAGAACGCTGTGTCAATTGGACATTTTCAAATTCCAATACTTCCTTGTGCAACTCGGGAGCTTGTTCATCCCCTTTGTATTCCCATACGGACACATATTTGAAATGTTCATCATCACGCTGGGCTTCGCCTTCACCGGTCATGGATTCAACGCGCAGGTGTCCGCCGCATGATTCGTGACGGTTGAGGGCATCGTGTGCCATCAGGTCTGCCAACTCGATAAAGTCTGCTACACGGGCGGCTTTTTCCAGTTCGTTGTTCATAGCGGTAAACTCACCTGTAATACGGAGATCCTTGTAGAACTCGCCTTTCAGTTTGGCAATCAGTTCAATGGCTTTCTCCAAGCCGGCTTTCTCGCGTGCCATGCCGATATATTCCCACATGATGTGTCCCAACTCCTTATGGAAATGGTCTGGAGACTTGCTTCCTTTGATATCGTACAATTGGCGCAGACGGTCGGTCACATGTTTTTCCGCCTCGTCGAATTCCTTGCTGTTCGTGTTGATTTTCGGAGTTTGGATTTCTTTGGACAGATAGTCGCCGATAGTGTACGGCAGGATGAAATATCCGTCAGCCAGTCCCTGCATCAAGGCAGAAGCTCCCAGACGGTTGGCTCCGTGGTCGGAGAAGTTGCATTCGCCGATGGCATACAATCCCGGGATAGTGGTCATCAGGTTGTAATCCACCCACAAACCTCCCATGGAGTAGTGGATTGCCGGATAAATCATCATCGGGTTGTTGTACGGATCTACGGCAGTAATCTTCTCGTACATCTGGAACAGGTTACCATAGCGTTTCTCAATGGTGTCGCGTCCCAATTGCTGGATTGCATATTTGAAATCGAGGAATACCGCTTTGCCGGTGTTGTTCACGCCGAAGCCGGCGTCGCATCTCTCTTTGGCGGCACGGGAAGCTACGTCACGGGGCACCAGGTTTCCGAATGCCGGATAACGGCGCTCCAGGTAGAAATCGCGGTCTTCATCGGGAATATCGTTCGGGTGTTTGGTACCCGCCTGCAATGCCTGGGCATCTTCGATTTTCTTGGGTACCCATACACGACCGTCGTTACGCAGGGACTCCGACATCAAAGTCAGTTTGCTCTGCTGGTCGCCGTGCACCGGGATACAGGTCGGGTGAATCTGTACGAAACAGGGGTTACCGAACATGGCACCGCGCTTGTAAGCCTGCCATGCCGCACTACCGTTACATCCCATCGCATTCGTGGAAAGGAAAAATACGTTCCCGTATCCTCCGGTAGCCAATACCACGGCATGGGCACCGAAGCGTTCGATTTTTCCGGTCACTAAGTCGCGGGCGATCACGCCGCGTGCTTTGCCTTCTACCACAACGACATCCAGTACTTCATGGCGGTTATACATTTTCACTTTGCCCGCCTGAATCTGACGGTTCATGGCACCGTAGCAGCCCAGCAGCAACTGCTGGCCGGTCTGACCGCGGGCGTAGAACGTACGGCTTACCAAAGCTCCTCCGAAAGAGCGGTTTGCCAACAGACCGCCGTACTCGCGAGCGAAGGGTACGCCTTGTGCCACGCACTGGTCGATGATGGCGTTGCTCACCTCTGCCAAACGGTAAACGTTGGCTTCCCGGGCACGGTAGTCGCCGCCCTTGATGGTTTCATAGAACAGACGGAATACGGAGTCGTTATCGTTCGTATAGTTCTTGGCGGCGTTGATACCTCCCTGTGCGGCGATGGAGTGAGCGCGACGGGGAGAATCCTGATAACAGAACGCGGTTACGTTGTAACCCAATTCCGCCAGACTGGCTGCGGCAGAACCTCCCGCCAATCCGGTACCTACGATGATAACATCCAATTTTTTCTTGTTTGCCGGGCTAACCACGCCGATATGCGCTTTGTGGTTTGACCATTTGTCTTTTAACGGTCCGGCAGGTATTTTAGAATCTAATACTGACATAGTAAAACGATTTATGATTTCCGATTTTATGATTTAAAAATCTTTGATGATGGATTAGTTTCCGAATATCATGAAATATACCGGAATGATGCTGAAACCGACGGCAAAAACAACGGCAAAGAAATAGGCTATGTACTCCAGCCTTTTTCTCCATATTTGGTTGGAGAAGCCGATGGATTGGAATGCCGACCAAAACCCGTGGGACAGGTGCAGCCCCAAGAGGATGGCGGCGATGATGTAAATCACTCCGTAGACCGGTTGTACCAAAAATCCGCTGACAAATTCGTAATGGTCATGAATCTCACCGAATTTGAACTTGTACCAAACCGTAGCGATGTGCAATGCCAGAAAAGCCAACACCAGCGCGCCCAGAATATACATGTTCCGGGAAGACCAGGTGCAGTTCTGCGACTGGCAACGCTTGGCGTATTTCGCGGGTCGTGCTTTCCGGTTCTGGATGGTTAATACACTTGCCCAAATGATGTGCACGAGGAAGCCCAGCGCCAAAACGGGTTCGATAACCTTGATGAAAGGCAGCGCCATGAAATCACATCCTGCGTTGAACGCATCCGGACCAACAAGTAACAGCAAGTTCACACTCAGGTGAATGCATAGAAACAAAATCAGAAAAAGTCCCGATAAACTCATTATGACCTTTTTTCCGATTGAAGAAGTGAAAAAATTACTCATGATTTGTTTTACTAATTATTAATAACTGGTTTACTTTTTTCAATCCATTCCGCAAATTTATTCTTTTTCTTTGAATAATCTGTTGTTTTTATAGAGAGAATGTGTTTAAATTCGGAATTTTTTCTGTAATTAGTGGAAGTTCAGCCCCGAATAAATGGCTTCCTGAATTTTGGTGCGAATATTCTCATCGGTCAGTTTGGTATTGAACTCGTTGGGGTAAGTACGGTTGGACATGAAGATGTAGATGAGTTCGTTTTCCGGGTCGCACCACGCCATGATACCGGTAAATCCGGTGTGTCCGTAGCTGGTGAGGGGAGTAAAGCAACATACCGGACTGATTTTTGTAGAGTCGGCCTCCGGCTTGTCGAAGCCCAGTCCCCGGCGGTTATTCTGAAAGCAATTGTTCTGGCAGGTAAACAGGTCGATGGTATGGGCTGACAGGTATTGTTCTCCGCCGTACTCTCCTTTGTTGAGATACATCTGGAGCATTTTGGCGATGTCCTCCGCTGTCGAAAACAGGCCGGCATGCCCTGCAACCCCTCCCAGCAGGGCGGCGGTAGGGTCGTGCACCGTTCCCCTCAATTCCGTTTTCCGGTACAGATCATCCCTTGCGGAGGGGATGATTCGGTCTTTGGGAGTGCTTCCTGTGGTTCCGTATTCCGTGTGGTACATCCCTAACTTTTGGAAAAAGTTTTCCCGGCAATAGGACTCGATGGACTTTCCGCTAGTCTCTTCCACGGCATATTTGAGAAAGATGAATCCCAGGTCGCTGTATGCGTACGTTTTTTCAGGTGCCAGAGGCGAATAGAGGATGCGGTTGAAAATGGTATCCTGATATCCGGGAAACAGATAAATGCCCGGGGCAATCCGCCGATATCCCGTATGGGGAGTATTGACGAGCGTACTGTCCTTGAATTTGTAGTTCGGATTGGCATACAGCCGTTCTTTCAGACGGAGGGTATTGCTCGGTGTCCGCTTGATGCTGAACAGCGGTCCCGGCATGGAGGCTTTGTCGATGGCATCGGGCAAGAGAGGCAGGAAGGTTTTCAATCCGGCGTGGTGGCACAGCACTTCCCGTACGGTCATCTCCTCCTTGTCCGTATTCCGCAGGACACGGTAGTAATTGCTCAGCGGTGTGTCCAGGGCGATTCTCCCTTCATCGTATAGTTTCATCACGGCGGGGAGGGTCGCCAGGATTTTGGTCACCGAGGCGATGTCATACACGTCGTCGGTGTGGTTCGCTTGCCTTTTATGGTAAGTATGGTAACCGAACGCTTTGTTGTATATGATTTCCCCTTGTTGTGCCAACAACACCTGGCAGCCGGGAGTCGCCTCCATTCTGATAGCTTCCTCGCAAAGGCTGTCAATGAGCGGGAAGGTCGCTGGTGCGATGCGGCTGACCTCTGCGGACTCATAGCCTAAACGGTTCTTTTTCGTCATAATCCCTCTGCCGGCAGGGTAGGCGTCGTTGATGCGGACGGGGAGTTGCCCGTGGATGCCGATGCCTCCGAAAATCGCCTGTGCGGCATATTGCTGCGCGCTCAAGTGGTGCTCATAGGACACGAGAATGGCGTCCAACGGCAGTCCGGCATATTTTTCCAGCCCGTAGGGGATGGCAGGATGGCAAAAAATGATGCGTTTCCCTTTCAGCGACTGAATCAGACGGGAGAGGGAGGCGGAATAACCGAACTGTTTGCCTGCCGAGTTGTTGCCTGCCTGGTTGTAAATGACAATGCAATTATACGGGTGCAGAATTTTCTCCCAGTTTAGCA
>CAJTSF010000028.1 GCA_910578985.1 uncultured Odoribacter sp.
CCCCCGCCAACACCACCACTCCTGCCGCTGCCGACACCCACCGCCGCATCCTCCTCCCCCTCCTCCTCTCCGCACACCTCTCCCGCCACCGCTCCCATCCCCGCTCCACATCCACCTCCCTGCCTTCCACCCCGCACTCCACATCCTCCCCTTCCACCCCCACACTCCCCCGCATCCCGCGCCCCGCCCGCACCAACTCCACCCAACACGCGAACTCCTCCGCCCGCCCCTCCTCTTCATCCAGCCAACACCGCAACTCCCGCAGTTCCCGCTTCGTCAAACGTCCGGCGACATAATCGCCCAACCACAAAAATCCCATTTCGTCCATATAATGTATACGTCTTTATGAGGTATACCACATACAAACAAAATGGGTGCAACAAAATCAAAAAAAAATTTCAGATAGCCAACAACATCACCGTGAACAAATCCCCCAGCCGTTCCCGCAACCGTTTCACCGCATGGGAATACTGCGAATGCACCGTATGCACCGACAGCCCCAATTGCTCCGCCGCCTCCTTATAAGACAACTCCTCCAGCACCACCGCCCGGAACACCTTCCGCGCCCCCTCCGGCAACGCCTCCACCTCCCTCATCAACCTCCCCCTCAACCGCTCCGCCTCCTCCTCGTCAAACGTCATCTCCTCCCAAAACTCCTCCGCCATCCGCTCCACATCCCGCAGGAACACCCTCCCGTTCCGCTCCGCATGCTTCATCGCCGCCTTTCCCGTCGCCCCGAACAGGTATGCCCCCACCGAACCCTCAAACCTCCTCCCTTTCCATCCCTCCCAGAACGACACCAGCACCTCCTGCACCACATCCTCCGCATCCTCCGCCCCCGCCACGTAACGCATCGCATGGGCGCACAGCGCCCGGTACCAATTCCCGAACACCATCCTCATCACCTCCTCGTCCCCCTCCTCCAGAAGCCTCACCATATCGCTCTCGTCATACCTCCTCATCCCCTTACGCTTTCGTTCCGTTCCCCTCTCCCGCTTCCTTCCCCTCGAACTCCCCGATATAAAAACTCCGCGACACCGCTCCCCCGTAGGGTTCCCTGAAAAAGCCGTATGCCCTGCACTTCCCCCTCGCCTCCGCCGGCATTTTCCAAACCATCCGCCCCTCCCGCCATTCCGCCCCTCCCACGACGTCCACCCACACCTGCAGCGTCTTGCACGTCTTTCTCAACCCGTAGATTGCCACCTGCATCACCTCCTTCATCTCCCTCCAATCCTTCGTCCGCGCATCCCACTCCACCACCACCTCTCCCCCTTCCCGCTCCTCCACCTTCACCCCCTCCGGCAACCGCAACGTCCCGTCGCACAGCACCACCTTCTTCCAGTCCGCCACATTCCCGTCCCCCGCCACGTTGGCGATGTTCGCCTTCAGGAAAAGGTTATATCCGTTCAGCATCGTTCCCTCCGCCAGTTTCTTCCAGAAATCCCGCAACGGGAACTGTAAGCTCCGGTACAACGCCGCCACCCCTTTCACCCTTCCCCGTTGCGCCACCTGCGCGGGGCTTTTCGGATCCTTGTAATCCGCCGGCAACAGGCGCATCCGCACCTGCCCCTTGACTTCATAAACCACGATGTTGCCCAGCCTGCCGCTGGGTGTTCCAAGTGCCGAAGGTTTCACTACTGCCATATCTTTCTCTTTTTATATTGTTTCATTTCCATTCCGTCCCGTTTCCCGTTCAACTCCAACGAGTTACCCGAGCGGCTTCTCCGGATGTTCCGGGCGGCTCTACCGTAACTCCGTGGAGACTCCATAGAGACTCCCTGACAAATATAAAACTATATTTTGATAAAACTATCATTCAACCTTGTTTTTTTTAATGGAAAATATACCTGCCTTATACGAACCTTATACGAAACCTATCCATAACTTATATTTTTCAGGCAGTCTCTATGGAGTCTCCACGGAGTCACTTCGGAAACATCTCCATGACGTCCGGGCGGTTCCTGCCGCAAACGGTGGCATACGGGCATAAAAAAAGCGGGTGTTTTTCAACACCCGCTCCGGACAATCCAGTCCGCAAGGTCTTCAAGGCGACAGGCGTCACGCCTGTCCTACCTGATGATGTTACTTTGCAGGAGCAACGATTTCCAGCAGTTCCACCTCGAAAATCAAAGTTTCGTTGGGTCCGATGGAGCCGCCGCCGCGCTGGCCGTAAGCCTGCTCGGAGGGGATGTAGATTTTCCATTTGGAGCCGACGGGCATCATCGAGAGGGATTTGGTCCAGCCCGGGATGACGCGGTTCAGGGGAAATTCCGCGGGTTCGTTGCGGGCGTAGGAGGAGTCGAATTCGGTGCCGTCGATGAGGGTGCCGCGGTAGTGTACTTTCACGACATCGGTCACCGCGGGTTTGGCGCCGGTGCCGGCTTTGATGATTTCATACTGGATGCCGTCCGTGAGGGTATCGACGCCGGAACGCTTGAGGTTGTCGGCGAGGAATTTGCGGCCTTTCTCGAGGTTATCCACGGCACGGCGTGCGGCGAGGCGCTGGAGGTAGGAGCCGACGAACATGTCCATTTCCTGGGGGGTCACCTTGATGTCCTTTTTCTGGAGGGCGGAGTTCATGCCGGCGACGAGGACCGCCATGTCGGCGTCACGCATGCCCATGCGCTGGAGGTTGGTGCCGAAGAGGTAGCCGATGTAGAAGGAGGCGGTGTCCGCTTCGTTGGAAAGGGAGGCGGAGGTGGAGTTCACGGAGCCGCATTGGCAGCCGAGGGCAAGGATTCCCGCCGCGAGGGCGAGGAGGTAGTTTTTGGTTTTCATGATGTGTTTAGTTTAAAATGTGAATGTTGATTGTTTCTTTTTAAAGGATTCCGATGAGCTCGATGTCGAAGATGAGGGTCTCGTTGGGTCCGATGGATGAACCCGCGCCGTGTTCGCCGTAGGCGAGGGCGGAGGGGATGTAGAGCTGCCATTTGGAGCCGACGGGCATCATCTGGAGCGCCTCAACCCAGCCGGCGATGACGCCGGAGACGGGGAATTCGGCGGGGGTGCCGCGACGGTAGGAGGAGTCGAAGACGGTGCCGTCGATGAGGCGGCCTTCGTAGTGGCAGCGGACGGTGTCTTTGAGGGCGGGGATGGCGCCGGCGGCGGGGGTGATAATTTTATACTGCAGGCCGCTGGGTAGGGTGGTGACGTCTTCCTGTTTGGCGTTGTCGGCGAGGAATTTCTCGCCGGCGGCCTTGGCGGCGGCGCCTTGCTGTGCCTGGATTCCGCGGAGGTGTTCCTGGATGATGCGCTCGGCTTCGTCGGGGGCGATGTCGGGGGTGGTGCCGGCGTAGGCGGCGGTGACAGCGGCGGCGAATGCCTGTACGTTGATGTCGGCGATGCCCGAAGAGAGCAGGGAGCCGGCGATGCTGAGCCCGAGGCTGTAGCTGAGGCGGTCGAGTGGTTCGGTGTACTTCATGATGATTTTATCGTTTTAAAGTGTTGTTATTCGATTACTTTTTTGATTTGCCTCTTGGCGAGGGTGAGGGGGGCGAGGGAGCAGGGGCCGTTGATGCAGCCGCCGTCGCACGCCATGACTTCGACGAATTGGGCGACGGGCTTCTTGGGCAGGGTCTTGAGGAGCGCCTGGTTCTTTTTGTCGAGTCCCTCGATGTGTTCGTTGGTGTACTTGTCGCCGATGGCATGAACGACGGCAGCCTGTACGCCGCCCGCCTGGGCGAAGCCGCGGCCGTATTTGGTGACGTCGGCGGAGAGTTCTTTCTCGCTGCAGTTGGCGACGTCGATGTCGTAGGCGGTCATGAAGGCGCCGAGTTCTTCGAAGCTCATGACGTAGTCCACCTCGGGAACGGAGTCGGCCTCGTGGCGTTTGGCAAGGCAGGGACCGATGAAGACGACTTCGGCGTCGGGGTATTTTTCCTTGGCGTAGCGCGCGGCGTAGACCATGGGGCTGCGGGTTTCGGAGACGAAGGGTTTGAGCATGGGGGCGTGTTTCTCGACCCAGCCGGTGTAGGCGGGACAGCAGGAGGTGGTCATGAATGCCTGGCCTTCGTGCATTTTTTCTTCAAGTTCCTTGGCTTCGTTGGCGGCAGTGATTTCGGCACCGAGGGCTACCTCGATGACGTCGTCGAAGCCGATTTGCTTGATGGCCGCCAGCACCTGCCCGGGGGTGGCGTTGAATTGCCCGTAGATGGCGGGGGCTGGGATGGCGATGATTTTCTTTTTGGGGTTGGAGAGGGTTTTATGGATGTCGATGATTTTGGAGCGTTCCATGATGGCTCCGTAGGGGCATGCCTGCATACATTTGCCGCAGTAGATGCACTTCTCTTTGTCGATGTGTTCGACCCCTTCGGCGTCTTTGCTGATGGCTTTGACGGGGCATGCTTCCTCACAGGGGACGGGGGTGTAGACGATGGCGTGGTAGGGGCATACTTTCTGGCAGAGCCCGCAGCTGACGCAATCGACGCTGCTGATGTTGGCTTTGCCGCCGATGAAGGAGATGGCGTGCTTGGGGCAGTTCATGACGCAGGGGCGTCCTTCGCAGCCGCGGCAGAGGTTGGTGACCGTGTACTGCGCCTGGATGCAGGCGCTGCAGGCTTCGTGGACGACGGAGAGGATGTTCTCGCGTGCGTTTTTGTTCGCCATCGCCATGCGGGCGAACTCGGAGAGGTGTATGAGGTCGATTTCCTCGTCAGCGATTTCGTAGCCGAGGATGGATATGATTTTGTGTTTGAGGATATAGCGGTCTTTGTGGATGCAGCAGCGCACGGGGCGTTTGTTGCGGGGGCGCATTTCGACGGGGAGGTATTTGAGTTTGGTGATGAGTTCGTCTTCTTTGAGGAGCTGGACGATGCGAATGAGGAGCTCGCGCTTGGTGAGCATGGCGTAGTTGTCGTATAACATGACGAGTTTCCGGTTTTAATGGTTATGCGTGTGTTTGTTTCGCTTTTTGAGCGTCAAAGGTAAACATTTTCCACGGGATTCGGGCGGGCGGAGGACAATATTTGCAGGGTGCGGGGGATTTTTGGGGAGGTGGGGGTCAGGAGGCGGATGCGCGGCGGTGGCGGAGGATGGCGGGCATGTTCGCCTGCGCCCAGGCGGTGAGCTGCGCGATGAGGGGGACGAGGGATTGCCCGAGGGGCGTGAGGCGGTATTCGACTTTGGGGGGGACTTCGGGGTAGACGCGACGGGCGAGGAATCCGTCGGCCTCAAGGTTCTTGAGGGTGGCGGACAGGACGCGGGAGGAGATGTCGGGGATGAGGCGGCAGAGTTCGTTGAAACGCAGGACCTCCTGCTCGCTGAGAATCAGGATGAGGAGAAGCGACCATTTGTTGCCGAAGCGGGCTACGACGTTTCGGATGGGGCAGATTTCAATGAGGGAGTATTTTTCTTCGCTTTTGAGCATGGGTTCCAGATGAGAGGTTACTTACGAAGACAAAGTTAGTAACAAAAGTATAGCATGAGCGACAGAGCGAGAAGTTTTGGATTATTTAACATTCAGACAAGTCGCTGGCAGCATGCAAAAGCGAGGGAAAGGTTAGTATGGGAAGAAAAGGTAAGTTCTTGACGGAGAGGCGACGGAGGGGTATCTTTGCAGCGTGAAACGACAACAAGAGTATAAACCAAAATCGAAGATGTCATGAAAGAGATGAAAAAAGTGGCGGCAGCGGAAAATTTCAGCGCCGCGGATGCGGGCAAGTTGAGTGAACTGGGCGGGTATCTGCTGGAACTCGGTCCGGAAGTAAAAATCCCGGGCAAGGTGTTCGGCGGCGCTGCCGTGGGCGCGACAGGCGGGGAGTTTTCGTTCCAGGTGTTCCGCCCGGGGCAGGAAACGGGCTTCCTGCACACGCACAAGGAGCATGAAGAGTTGTATTTTTTCCTCGCGGGCGTCGGGGAGTTCCAGGTGGACGGACAGGTGTTCCCCGTGGCGGAAGGAAGCGTGGTGCGCGTCGCCCCCGCCGGCAAGCGGTCGGTGCGCAACAACGGGCGGGAGCCGCTGGTGATGCTGTGCGTGCAGTACCGCGCCGCCACTTTCACCCCCGCCGACGCCTCCGACGGGATTATCCTCCCGGAACCGGTGCGATGGTGAGAGGTGCAGGACAGTTTATCCTCCTCCGGGTACCGGGGGAGGATTGTTTTTGCATGTACAACACAACAAGGTTAAAAAGGCAGGTCGTAACTCGCGCTTCTTTCATGCAATCGGCAACAGTCCAGGTTATCCAGACAAGCAAGGTCTTTGATTTTTTCCCGACATCCGGCAAATATGGAAATATCCTCCAGTTCCGTTTTACGCGCACGACTCATGGACAGGTAGGTTTCCTCTTTGTCTATCCCCAGGAAGCGCCGCCCGAGGAGATTGGCTGCAATGCCCGTGGTGCTGCTCCCGGTGAAGGGGTCGAGTATCCAAGCCCCCTGCTCCGTCGAAGCCAAAATGGCGCGGACGAGTAAAGAGAGCGGTTTTTGGGTGGGGTGTTTGCCACACGTTTTTTCCCAACGCGCAATTGCCGGCAGGTGCCACACATCGGTCATCTGTTTCTCACCATTGATTCGTTTCATCAGATCGTAGTTGTAACAGTGGGGAACTTGGGGTGATTTTCTTGCCCAAATCACGAACTCCGTGGAAAAGGTGAAGTAACGACAGGATATGTTGGGGGGCGGATTGGTCTTTGCCCAGGTAATGACATTCAGTATTTTATAGCCCAATTCTGTCAATCGGTTCGCCACGGAAAAGATGTTGTGATGGGTGCCGCTAATCCATATTGTGCCGTTCTCTTTCAGTTTGTCGCGGCATAGTTTAAGCCATTCCCGATTAAAGGCGTCTATCTGATCCGCAGTTCCGCCTTTGTCCCAATCACCTTTGTCCACACATACGATTTTTCCGCTTTGGAGAGAGAGGCCCCCGTTTGAAAGGAAATAAGGAGGGTCGGCAAATATCATGTCAAACTTGAAATCGAATTGCGGCAACAGCCAGCGGCAATCCCCGTGCAAAAGGGTAAAGTCTCGATCTCCCGATCTATAAAACGGGGTCAGCATAGTTCAACTTTCAATCCGTTTATCCATTCCCGAACCGTGGTGAGGTTATAGAGTCTCGGGATCATATAGTAGGCTTCTTCCAATTTGCCCCGTGCCGATTTCCAACCGACCCCGTCGGTTATCCACACGAACTCGTAAGCGGGATGACGATTGATTTTGGGAGCAAGTTCCGAATAGGCACGGGCAACTTCATTCAATTTGGAACCGCCGCCACTATAGAAATTGACCTCCACCAAATAAGTCTTGAGAGGTGTCGTGACCACAAAATCGAAACGTTTCAAGTCTTCCCCCAAGCACTTCATCTCCTCAAATTCCGTAGAATAGACCTCTTGCCGGAAAGGTATGCCCTCTGCTCGAAAGAGTTCCGCGATTTGCCGCTCCATAATGTGCCCGCTCCTGTTTTTGCGGGCATTCGTATCCAAGCCCGTTTCTACGCCGAAAACATAATCAACGAGATTGGTCACCCGTTTATTTTGAAGTACTTCCCGCAGTCCTGTCTCTTCTATATATTCGATGACGCCTTCGGGAGTTTTAAAAAAATCTTCCACAAGTCGAATCCGTCCGTTTTTGTCTATTACTTTTTTCTTTTCGCAGGTACGTACGGCTATAAGAATGTCCAACACACTGAACACCTTGGGATTCTCCTGCCACAGTGTGTAGACCGCCGCAGGGAGGTCTTCTTTCCCGATTAAGTAGTTCAATTGATTGAGTCGGACGGAAATGGATTCTACGCGGGCAGTAATCTTATCGAAATCGGTAAAAAATCCCAGATTGGCATTAGTCTCTGTCAATTGGGAGATAAATGTCTGAAAGTGTTCTTCGGTGTGTGGCTGGTGCATATCTTGTGTTATCGTAATTTCTGATCAATAATTCCGTCAAAGGTCCCCGCTTTTCGGGATTGACATTCACGGAACGGGAGGCATACACCCGTTCGATGAGGTAGTCCTTGTACAAGTCATCAAAGAAAGTGTTTTCCGCATGGCGCCCCCTGCCGTCCGAATTGCTCAACATCAGCCAACATCGCTTCGCGGACAAGCGGTCGGCATATTCTTTCAGACGTATCTGCTCCCGGTCGTCGAAACTCTCCTTGGCATAGGAATTAAAACTGGATGTGGCATCCAGAGGACGGTAGGGTGGGTCGAAATAAACGAACGTATTCTCTGATACATAGCGTTCGGTCTGCTCGAAGTCGCCATGAAGTATTTCCACTTTCTGCAACAATTCGCTATCGACATAAATTATCTCTTCGTCAAAGATTCTGGGGTTCTTATACCTCCCGAAAGGGACATTGAATTCTCCTTTGGAATTGACCCGATACAAGCCGTTGAAACAGGTCTTGTTTAAAAATATCAGGTACATCGTATTGTCCACATCGGACAAATTCCCATGGTTGAAACGCTTACGCGCCTCCAGATAGAACTCTTTTCTTTTCTCCTCCTCGGTGATGTTCAAATATTCCTTTTGAATGGCAGCCAACGCCTGAATAAGACGTTCAGGAGAATCCTTGACAATGCGGTATGCCTTTATCAAATCCGGATTCAAATCGTTGATGACAGCCCGTCCGATGTTGGGATAAGTCTGTAACATGAAAAAGAGCATCGCGCCACCGCCAATAAATGGTTCAATGTAAGTGAAGTTCTCCCATCTGGCAAGATGTTCCGGCAGCAAAGCAGCAAACGCAGGCAACAACTGCCCTTTGCCTCCAACCCATTTGATAAAGGGTTTTGCTGTATATGGTATCCTCATGCTTCAAAATTGTTTGCTCTGACAAAGATAGGTTTTTCCTGCCGATTAAACAGGAATATATTTCCTAAAAAACATTGCCGCACAAAAAAGCCCGGTCGCCTTTGGCGACCGGGCATAAATTCAAACATTGAAACATGTAGTTATTTCTTCACCACGGCTTTTTTCTTGGCGAACTTCCGGCGGAAGTCGTAAGAAAGAGGCGTAGCGACAAAGAGCGAGGAGTAGGTTCCCACAATCACACCGATCAAGAGGGCGAACACGAAGCCTTTAATGGAGGTGCCGCCGAAGATGAAGATGGCAAGCAGCACGATCAGCGTGGAGAGGGAGGTGCTGAAGGTGCGCCGCAAGGTGGAGTTCAACGCCGCATTGGTGGTGTCCTGGTCTTCGCGCTTGGGATAGAGGCGATGGTATTCGCGGATGCGGTCGAAGACAACCACGGTGTCGTTGATGGAGTAGCCCACAACGGTGAGGATGGCGGCAATGAATGCCTGGTCGATTTCAAGGGAGAAGGGCAGGTATCCCGAGAGGAGGGAGAAGAGCCCGAGCACGACGATGGTGTTGTGGGCGAGTCCCAGCACAGCTCCGGCACCGTATTGCCATTCGGAGAAGCGCACCATGATGTACATGAAGATGACGATGAGGGCAAAGACCACGGACCAGATGGCGGCACGGGTGATGTCCTCCGCCACGGCGGGACCGACTTTCTGGGACATCTGGCGGTAGTCGGTGAGGAATACCTCTTTGGAAGTCCCTTCGGGGATGTGTTTCTTCAATCCTTCGTAAAGGAGTTCCTCGACTTCGTCATCGACTTCGACGCCTTCGTCGGCGATGCGGTATTTGGTGGTGATGCGCACCTGGTTGTCGCCGCCGAAGGTTTTGACTTCGGGCGCGCTGCCGTAAACGGCGGCGAGGCTTTCAGCGATATCTTCCACCTGGACGGGCTGGTCGAAAGTGACGGTGTAGGTCCTACCGCCGACGAAGTCGATGCCTTTGTCCAGTCCTTTGGTGAAAAGGGATACGATGCAGACAAGGGTGATGACGCCCGATACGATGTAGCCCACTTTCCGGCGTTGCAGGAAGGGGAAGTGGATGTCGCGCAGCCAGTTGGCAGTGAACGGAGTGGTGAAACGCACGTTTTCGTTCTTGCGGGCTGCCCGCTCAAGCATCAGACGGGTGATGAAGATGGCAGTGAAGAGGGAGGTGAAGATACCGATGATCAATGTGGTCGCGAAACCTTTGATGGGTCCTTCCCCGAAGTAGTAGAGGATGAAACCGGTGAGCAATGTGGTCACCTGTCCGTCGATGATGGCAGAGTATGCCTGGCGGTAGCCTTCCTTAATGGCGAGGCGCAAGCCTTTGCCGCTGCGGAGTTCTTCCTGGATGCGTTCATAAATCAGTACGTTGGCATCGACGGACATACCCATGGTGAGGACGATACCGGCGATACCCGGCAAGGTGAGCACGGCACCGATGGATGCGAGCACGCCGAAGAGGAAGAAGAGGTTGGTGAGCAGCGCCACGTCGGCAGCAAGTCCGGCGCCGCGACTGTAGAAGAAAAGCATGTAAATGAGCACCAATGCGAATGCGATGACGAAGGACCACATGCCGGAACGGATGGATTCGCTACCGAGGGAGGGTCCTACGATTTCGTCGGCGATAATGCGTGCCGGAGCGGGCAGTTTACCCGATTCGAGGATGTTCGCCAGGTCGAGTGCCTCTTTGACGTCGAATTGTCCGGTGATCTGGGACTGCCCGTTGGGGATTTCATTCATGACGTTCGGAGAGGAACAGATATATCCGTCCAGTACGATGGCGATGCAGTGGCCCACGTTTTCTTTGGTGAGGCGCGCCCATGTCTTGGCTCCTTCGGGGCTCATGGTCATGGATACGATGGGACGGCTGCCGTTGTGTTCGTAGTCCTGGCGTGCGCTTACGACCGCCCCGCCGTCCATCGGCGCTTTGCCGTCGCGGGTGGTGATTTTGATGGCATGCAGGGGTACCAGCCCGTTCATCTTGTCCGCCTTGGTCTCCCACAGGAGCCGGGCGTTGCGCGGCAATACGGCTTTTACCTGCGGCATAGCCAGTATTTTATTGACTTCGCTGGTGTCCGCCACGCGTGCGTAACCAACGATGGATCCGTTGGGAATGACCTGCCCGCTGCGGTCCACATTGGGATAGAGGACAGCAAAGAGGGGGTTGTTTTTCTTGAATTCGGATTCGGAGTTGAGCAGTTGGTTCAAGGAATCCTGGGAGGCGATATTGTCGATGAGGCTGTTGCCTTCCGCTTTCTGGGCGTTCTCTTTCCCGGCGGTTGTGGCTGCCTCTTTTTCATCCGTAGCGAGTTTGCCGCTGGCTTTGAGGATGTCGAAAGCCTTGCTGTTGGCAGCTGCGAGGTATTGGTAGAAGTCGCCGTTGTCGAAGGTCTCGAAGAATTCCAAGGCAGCGGTTCCCTGGAGGAGTTTGCGCACACGCTGGGCATCCTTGATGCCGGGAAGCTCGATGACTATGCGTCCCGAGATATCCGCTTTGCGGATGTTGGGCTGTGCCACGCCGAAACGGTCGATACGGGTGCGCAGGATGTTGAAGGTGTTGTCGATGGCGCCTTCCGCCTCCTCACGTACGACGTCGAGGACTTCTTTATTGGTGGCGCCGATTTTGATTTTGTCTTTCAGTTCCACGGTTCCGAAGTAGTCGGGAGAAGCCAACTGGGCATTGGGCGCCAATTTCTCGAATGCCTCGCCGAAGAGGGTCACGAAGTCCTTCGGGCTGGTCGTGCGCATCCGCACGGCTTCCTGCACCGCCTGGTTGAATATGGGGTCCTGGGTGTTGTTTGCCAGACTGCGTACCACGTCCGCTACATCGACCTCCATAGTCACGTTCATACCACCCCGCAAGTCCAAACCCAAGTTCAGTTCCAACTCCTTACATTCTTTGTAAGTGTACTTCACAAACCCGAGGCTGTAAATCTCTTGGTTTGCAATCGAATCCAGATACGCCTTTTCTTTGTTCGGATCCCCTTGCGCATACTCTTGCGCAGCTTTTTCCACCCGACTGGTTTTCCAGGTAAAAGACAACTGGTAAAGACTCACCAACGCCAACGCTACGGCAAGTAATGTAATTGCTCCTTTATTCTGCATTTTTTAATAAATTATGATATAAACTAAATTTCTTTCTATCCCTAAGTACACAATTAATGCGCAAAAGTATAATATTTTTTGTAAAAAACAGCGGGAAGGGCAAAATATTAGTTGGGAACATGACCTATCGGAAAACAACTTTACATTTTTGCTTTCAAACCATTCAAACGTAATGTACATTTTTCTACCTTTGCCATATCATAGAATCCTATAAGCAACAGAATCGGATTGTAGTTCCGACAGATGCTCTGCTTATGGGGTTATCTTTCGTCTATCATAACATATAGAACACGATAAATATTGGCAACAACAGAAGATAATCACTATTTTTATCTAAAATATTGCAATATGGATAAATCAGTTGTAAAAAAGAAAATCAAAGAGAAACTTCAGGAATATGGATTTATAGAAAGTGATTTAACTTCATCTGAACTCGAAGAACTCAAGGAAGAAGTTGAAGCCGAATTGAAGGGATACACAATACTTGATGGTGTATTATTCAATATTCCATCTTATGAGCGTATAGCAAAGAGGAAAGGGTAATATGGTAAACTTTTTACGGCACAAGATGTATTTTGTAATACGATAGAGTATCCCCTACATTGCAACTGCATGGATGTCAGCAATCAAGCTAAATTAAGTATAGCACATTAGTAAAATAAGGCAAAAATCTTTATGAAGATGCAACCTCTTATCAGTCAAACGAATTACAATTGTTTCAGACAATGGGAATATACATAGGCATAAACATAGTAGATAGAAAAGAAAAAGTACGCGCGGTAGTCCGAGCGTACCATCAGGGAGAGCAATGTCGTACAACATCATCAGACGGGGGCCACCCTTTCTCCGACCCGTGCATCCTACAAGCGCAAAGGTAAGAATAATTATTGAAAACGGCGAGAAATGGCAAAATTTGAGAAAGGAAATAAAAAAGGCAAGCAGACACTTTTCACAAGTGACAACCAGCCATCCAACCGAGGCAGGAAGCCCAAGCTATACACTATCGCCAAAAAGAAATACAACATCTCACATGAGGAGTACAAAGACGTCATCGCCTATCTGATGCAATGCACCAAGAAAGAGATAAACAGCATCGCAGAAGACGACAATACGCCTATTTGGATTGTGAATGTATGGCGGGCACTCTACAAGGATTCAGGACGTGGAGAGGTAAAGACGTTGAACGATATTACAGAGCGCATATTTGGAAAGATTCCAAACACGACAGAGATAACCGGAAAGGACGGGAAAGACTTAATCCCCAAAATCGACATTGAGATTATTGACAAAAGGGAGGACGTAGCCCATGAAGATACAGACGACTAAAATATTCTCCATTGTCGATAATGCTATTAATCAGTTTGAGGTTGGTTGTGATTTGCTTACAAATTGATATCTTTGACCTATTGACAACAACAAGCCGGCAGCGCATGATTGACTACTTCCAGTTGTGATTTGCTTACAAATTAGTATCTTTGACCTATTGACAACAACAGGATAGAGAGGGAATTTATAACGGGATACGTTGTGATTTGCTTACAAATTAGTATCTTTGACCTATTGACAACAACGTAATAATAACTCTATTGGGCACGACTACTGTTGTGATTTGCTTACAAATTAGTATCTTTGACCTATTGACAACAACTGGAATTAAGTGGAGTGCTGAGGAAATCCGTTGTGATTTGCTTACAAATTAGTATCTTTGACCTATTGACAACAACGTCTGGGAGTTCTGATAAACCGTTGAAGCGTTGTGATTTGCTTACAAATTAGTATCTTTGACCTATTGACAACAACCAATATTTAAATTACCTGGTACATTAGTTAGTTGTGATTTGCTTACAAATTAGTATCTTTGACCTATTGACAACAACGCATGGCGAGCGCGCGGGCGTGCACCAGGCGGTTGTGATTTGCTTACAAATTAGTATCTTTGACCTATTGACAACAACTCAATCTGTATTACAAACTGAAATATAGAGATTTACAGCAATAGATAGAAAAGAAAAAAAGGACAAAGATTCTATAACAAATCCCGCCTAAAAGCGGGATTTGTTATTTCAAAACAATTCCAATTGAAAACCCGGAGTATTGGGTTGTTGTGGCTTTTGACCATAAAACAATTCAATGCTACTAAATTGTTTATCCGTAACACACATAATTCCGACCTTTCCAAATTCAGGTAAAAAAGATTTTACCCTTTTAATATGTACTTCTGCGTTCTCCATGCTTGCACAATGCCGGATATAGAGAGAAAATTGAAACATGGAAAAGCCGTCCCGTTGTAAGTTCTTGCGAAAATCGGCATAGGCTTTCTTGTATTTCTTGGTATCTGTCGGCAAATCAAAAAAAACAAGTATCCACATTATTCGATATTCACTTAAACGATCCATATTATCATCAGCGTTCAGGATAAACTATCTTGCGGCTTTCGCCACAAAAGCATTTGTAAAGAGAAGCCGTTGTTTGTCCGACTGCCACCATCAACGGGCTGCGCCGACCATTCATAACAACATCCAAAGTCGGAATCGAAAGCAAAGAAGCCTTCAGCTCTTTCGTCAAATCTTGCGGAATTTCCTGTGTACTTGCCAACTGAAATACAAGCTCGTCCACATAGGGACGATAGGGTTCCATAATATCATCCGCCAAACAATAAGCATTGTAACGATTATGATGATGAATTCCTAAAGTCGGCAATAACCCACTTGTAACCAATCCCCTTGCCACAATGGCACGTAAGATTGCATAACCGTAATTCAACAAATTATTAGGCGGCACACCGTCCCTCTTTCGCGTGAATCCATCGATATGCCCAAACAAACATTTCCAATAATATGCTGCCGCCCGTGCTTCCAAATTATCCGGGTCACCGCTGCGTACATCATTTGCCCAAACACGCATACACTTTATCTCCTCATGTGTACAACTATTTAAAACTGTTGCCTGATTATTTATTTTAGCTTGAACGGTTTGTTGCCAAAGCTGTTTTTTCAAAGGCAAGGAGGCATCCAACTGCTCACGGAAGCGTTCATTTTGTGTTGTATTTCCACACAAAGGTAACAATAGACCGACAGGGAGGCTTTTACTGTCACAAGTAATGACTGCACAATTATTTGCCAACAATGCCTCTATCGTCCCCGAAGTAATCGTAATTTGCTTATTGTCCAAAATCACAACGCCAATGTCTTCAATCGCTCTGGTTACTTCAGCTTGTTTCTTAAATGCTTCAAGTAATGTATCATTCTTTTCTACCTCAGGCAATTTAATCACCAATTGCCCGTTCTTCAAAGAAAGGTAAACAGGATTTCCAAAATAAAGAGTCTTCTTAATCATCGTACCAATGTTTATTTTTCATTCCACTTTCGAATCCTTCCCTCTGAATGATTGCATTTTTTGCAACAGTTGCTTCAGACTTCAATTCTCCGGTTTAAAATCCCCTACTTGTATCAAATTTCCCAAACGGTCTATTTTGATTGGGAGGCAGGTTTCTTTTATCATTTCTTTTGTGACTGCACGCTCCATTTTGTTTAAAGAAGAAAATTCGAATTTATCTTCTATGCTTTTAGCAACTTCAGATTTTACAAAGAAACATTGCGACCCATTAGCTGACACCATTTTATATATCCGCCCCCTGTCTATCGGGAAATAAACCTTCCCATCGCTCACCTCCTCTGAGGTAGGCAAATACACTAAATCATTCGGCGAAAGTATATATTTCGCAGTCTCCCCGTTTTCATTTTCGGGAGCGACAGGCAATCCTTTTTTCTGTCGTTCAATAACCGTTGCCAAGGGTATCGTCGCGTAAGTCCTTTTTGCTGCAATCTTATTCGTTGAATCCTCATCTGACGTTTCATAAATGGCAAAAAACAGATTGGTTCCCTGGGCTGCTTCCACAAATTTAGCTCCTTTATTCCCCGTTTGCCCGACAGCAAACTTGTCCCCTTTCTCATACCATCTCACTCTATAAATAGGCTGATGGTTTTTCCCTCCGTTCAATTCCTTTATATTCCAGTTCATCGCCTCAATCCCATCGGGAGAGAATGCCAATTCCGGATCATCACCATTCGCTTCCAAATGGCGGAGCAGAATTTTTTGAATACCTGTATCTGTGATTTCTTCCTCGATTTTCTTCCTATTGTATGTCGTATCCAATAGCTTGCGAGTTGCAAAATACCGTTCTTTTGTCTCCTTGGTAAAATAATAAATCGCAATTTTTGAGAAATTGACATCCTGCCAAACGTCTCGGTTTTCCTCAAAATGCTTCTTTGCCTGCTCTATACTCCACCCTCGTTCCACCATCGCACACAATTCTTTCTTCAAATCCTTTTCAACCACATCTTGGGGACGCTTAAAGGCTTCTTTGAGAGGAATATATTTTATTCTACGCAAATTCACTTCACCAAAAACCGTATCCTTGTGCATCGGTTTGCGAATCGCCCAACTAGTTCCTTTTGTTTGAAGGGCAGAGACTTTCTTTTCCTGTTCATAATGCGTGTAACGATTCGTTGTTTTATTAATCACACGCAGATTTTGCTTAAAACTGACAATGATATTTTGAAGCACCACCAAAGCATCTTGCGTGAAAGTTTCCCAGGGCTTTTTCACCAACCATTCGTAATTCCCATTATGATCTGTTTTACTCTTCACACAAAGCAGTGCTTGTAAATCCCGACGGGATATTCCTACCTGTTCGTTTGCCGACAAATTATTCAAATAATTCACAATACTACGATTGACACAAGCAATCACAATCGCATCCATCGCATGGTGACGATGGTCTATTCGTTTTTTAGAAAAACCCCGCTGCAAATCCAAAGGCACCGTAGGAATGTCATGCCCATTGGCACTGACAGCCGTAAACTGGGAATCACCTTTCATTTTATTCAAACGAATAAAACGAGGCAGAATAATTTTGTTCCAAACATCATGGAGTCCCCAATCTTTCTTCAAACGGTCCGTAATCCCTCCTGTACAGACAACCACATGCTTAGACACGCTCTCCGCTTCCCCCTCCTCCCGAACGACATTCGAAAGCAGAGCAGTAACAACCCTACTGATATAACGGCTGTCATTCGATTGCCGGGCAGTGAATTTTTCGGGAATATCTTCCATGAGCAGTTTCCTCATTTTCTCTTTTGTCTTGCCGTAATGCTCCTTCACAAAACGTTCATAAGATTCAATGGAAAAAATCTCAACCGTCTTCCCAAAACCGAGCTCCACTTTTTCCCCCTGATGCTTTTTGATAAACTCATACCCCAAGCAATTGCTTTTCAACTTATTCACTTCCGATTCACATATCACCTTGTTGCTGAATGAGTCGTCAAAATAACGCGACTGCGGAATAACATGCTCTATTTCATAAGCGGGAGTAAACAATTTACCCAAGGGAATCATCTCTCCCGTATATGGAGAAATATATTTTTGTTCCAGCCACAACCTATATTTCAATACTTCAGCCCGAGAAGGATGCCTCTTTATATCGCCCTGCCGAAACTTTTCTAAAATAGAGGCAATCTCTATCGGCAATTCAGTCACATTGTTCAATACCCCTTCTTCATAAATGCGCAAAATCTCCTGCTGGCTGGGAGACCCCGGTCGAACATTCTCAACCCCAAACTCCGGATTCATGAACTCCGTAAGCAAGGCCTTAATCCGTATATTCGTATTCTCATTCTCCAAAATCTGCCGAGTCATTGCAGCACGCTGCTCTTTGGGATTCTTCATCTTCCGCCCAAGCTCCACATGGATTTCATCGATACGCCCCACCTGTTTCCAAATGTCCCGAACCGTACGCAAAGTTTCCATAATCACCTGCTCCACAATCGGATTATGCAAAGAATGTTGTCTGAACGCTTTCAAATAATAATCGATATCCCCGGGCATCTCCCATTTGTCTATCGACTTCGCTTCCGAATGTCGTCCATAAACGATATAACATGCCAACCAGACAGGCAACGAATGGAAATCTTCAACCGACCTCAATCGCATCGCCTGTTCCCGAAACCGTTCATTAACACCCTCATCATACTCTCCGGAAATCATTCTCTCCATCCGCATCCGGGTCTCTGCATCTATTTCCGCTTCATTCCAATACTTACCTGCCCGCATCAAAGGGAGCAACTTCTTTATTGCTTTGGCTGAATAAGCACCGTAATCTTTCTCAAAAGGAGGAAATTTCTTCAATGCTTCCGCAAATTCACTTCCTAAACCATTTTTACGGGCAAACCTCTGAAGAGCCCTTTCTATTTCCCGCTTGTCTTCCACCGAATACAATATGTGCCACAACGCCTCTTCTTTTTCGCGCGTCAGGAAATCGGCAGGGACATGCGCTTTCCCCAAAAAACTCAACATTTGGGCACGGGTCTCGTTACAAGGATAACTCTTGTCCTCGACATAGTTCCATCTGTAACCATTCTTCTTTGCATCAAGATGAAATGCAGGATACTTCAACAAACTCTTTTGCTCAATCTTCATTCTATCGTTCAGCCATGCAAACAAACAGGCATAATCCTCCGAGGTCTGCAACAATTGCCCGGTTATCTCCTTGTCGCTTCCCGGGCGTTCCCCGTCCTTTTGATAAATCCTGAGATTGGAAATAAACTGCCACAAACGGAATTCCTGAAACAAGGGATGGGATTTGGGGATGCACTTGATAGGGGCGCTCTTTACCTCTCCCGTTTCTTGATTGACATAGGTATTCTCCTCATACGGACAATCGGCTATAAGAGACTTCTTACTCTTCAACGGACGCTGATAAAAAATAATGTCATCCACAAACAAATGAACAAAACCACGTCCGCCAACGTTATTGCGATGGACCTCATTATTCGGATAAAGCTCTTGTATGCAAGCCTGATAACACCCTTCATCCTGCAACTCCGGATGAAATCCAATCTGAGTTTCCAAAATTCGCCGAAGTTCATCCCGATAATATTTCCTTTCAATGGTAGCCACCAACTTCCCGCGGATTTTTTGGACAGGATTCCGCAACAAAGCATCATAAATATATTCACCCACAGTCTCTCCGCTTTTGTCAATATCCGCTTCGGTTTTCTTCTTCACAAGTATCCAATCATCTTCCTTCGGAACCCTGAAACTCTCTTTTATTTTCCCCTCTTTATCCTTTTTAGGAATCCCGTCTTTATCCAAATCGGTAGTTATGATAAACTCTTTCACTTTGCCTACCCAATCCGGAGCAGTGGTGAATGTACGGCGATATATCCTTCCATCCTCCAAATAAATATTATACCATGTCTCTTTCCCTTTCTTTTCTCCTGAATCTTCTACCCTGACCACTTCAAGCGCACAAAATTCTTCCCGCTTGGACGGTTTTTCCTCCTCTTCTCCGCGAAGTTGGTAATATCCCCGCTTTTGATTGAAATGCAACAGCAACCATGCCAATTCCTCCTTGCGAATCGGCTGGGTCAAAGCCTTTTTCCGCAAAAAATACAACGTCCAATCATAAGGCACCTTTTTCCCCTCTGCCACAACTTCGGGAGCACGATGGGCAAAGTCAGCCAGCATCTCATGAAAAGAATCTTGAAACAGAAATTCATACGTTCCATCTTCCTGCCTTGCCCAAGGAAGTTTGCACTCCTCATTTGCAGAAAATTTTCCATAACGATTCAAACTGTTGGCATAGTGTTCAGGCAGAAATCCCAATACATCCAACACACGATGCAAACGCTCCCTCCTCAACAAATGCCTCTCCCTCAAACGACGCATCCCTCGAAATGCAGTCCTCTCACTGGTTTGCGACACAGAATTACCTTTATCAAAATTCCCCAACAGAGCTGCATCCATCGGGATAATCCGGCTCCCAGCAGCCTCTATTCCCTCCAATTGCTCCTTGCCTTTTTCATCCACATCAGCCTTGATGACCGCCCAACCGATACTATTCGTCCCCAAGTCCAGCCCCAATATTTTCTTTTCCATAACCCTATGATTTGATTTTTTCTCAAAACTACAAATATTTTTTAAGAAATCCTATGAACTCTCATTTATTTTTCTTAGTTTTGCAAAACTAATTGTAGCAAATCACAATAAGGATTATTCCGTTGTGAAAACATTCAGGGCAGGGGTCAGGAACATTTCCTTGCCCTTTCTCTTTTTTATCTCCCCATCCTCAACTCCCGCCTACGATAATCGATGCAGACCCCATACCGCACACAAAAATCGCTTCCCAGCAGTCCGATGACCTGCCGGGAAAGGTGCTTGCGGTACATTTCGTTCACATAATCCAGGTCGATACCCGCCATCTTGACGTTCTTCAACTTCCGTCCCCCGATGCGCAAGGTGTCAAGGTGTATCAACTGCACATCCTCAATCTGTCCGGTAACGCTCCCCGACTGCATCCGAACCTCCTCTTCCCCTTCGTCCACCGCCTTCGCCGCGAAGAGCTTACGATCCAACACTGTCACTGATGCCCCCGTGTCGATAATCATCTCTCCCTCCATGCCGTCCGCCACCACCTTGACCAACAGGTGGAAACTGCTGTCTTCCAGTTCCACCAACTCCAAGGGAACCGTCCGGTTCCACGGAGATGCAAACCCTCCCTGCCGCAGGGCAAAGTGGCATGCCTTCCTGTGCTTTTTCATTCTCATATTGCTGTCCGATTCGTCTGCCGGCACCCATGTGCCGGTGCAAATATATGAAAACCGTCCCGAATAATCGGGACGGTTTTCCTATTTTCACCCTAAAACAGGGGACTCTCATCAAAACATCTTCATGTTGTCCAGCACATCCATCACCGAGCGAACGGCTTTGGCAGAGGCTGCCAGCAACTCTTTCTCCTCGTTGTCGAGCTTCACTTCGATAATCTTCTCGATACCGTTCTTGCCCAACACCACGGGAACGCCCAGATAGATATCCTTCATGCCATACTCGCCTCTCAACAGCGCGCACACGGGGAACACACGGCGCTGGTCGCGGATGATGGCTTCCACCATCTGTGCGGCAGCAGCCCCCGGGGCATACCATGCGGAAGTACCCATCAGCTTCACCAACTCACCGCCGCCCACTTTCGTGCGTTCGATGATGGCATGCAGCTTATCGGTATCAATCAACTCGGTAACGGGAATACCACCCACCGAGGTATAACGGGGCAGCGGCACCATCGTATCTCCGTGTCCGCCCATCAGCAACGCCTGGATATCCTTCGGTGACACATTCAGTTCCTCCGCCAGGAAAGCCCGGTAGCGTGCCGTATCCAACACCCCTGCCATACCGAACACCTTGGAAGAGTCCACCTTGGCAGCCAGGTATGCACAATAGCACATCACATCCAACGGGTTGGAAACGATGATAATCTTCGCATCCGGAGAGTATTTCACCACATTCTCCGTCACGGACTTCACGATTCCCGCATTCGTGGAAATCAAATCATCGCGGCTCATCCCCGGCTTACGCGGCAGCCCGGAGGTAATCACCACCACCTCGGAACCGGCAGTTGCCGAATAATCGTTCGTCACTCCCTTGATGCGGGTGTCATACAAATTAATCGGAGCGGTCTGCCACATATCGAGGGATTTTCCCTCCGACACACCCTCTTTGATGTCCAGGAGGACCACTTCGTTCACGATGTCTTTTTCTGCAATGCAGTTGGCACACGTTGCGCCCACATTTCCTGCACCTACGACTGTTACTTTCATTCTGTAATAATTTCTATTGTTAGACGTATAATTCTTTCAACAAATCCGATGCCAAATGTATGCCTTTTTTCGGATTGTCGCAAATTATTACAGAAAAAATTCTTTATTATTGCATGGAATTAATATGCAATACAATTAAGTAAATATTCGCATATTCCATAAATTTATGGCGAACGAAAAAATCACTAATCACATACGACTATGGAATGGAACGTATCTACCCTTTTGATTTCGCCTTATCCGGCATAACCGTAGAATTCATCGCCATTACCGCCGCGGTCCTGTACGCCATCGGATGCGTCACGCGGCGGGATGCTTTCCGCTTTCAAGCGGCGGACGGTCGTTTGCCGCATTCGTGCTCTGGCACAGCGGACGGCTTATACTGTCAGTTTCCTGCCCGAATGCCTGGACACCGATACAGGCGGCGGGATGCCTGTGCGTCTATTTCTGCGCGCGGAATATCCGTGCCGAAACCTCCCTGTTCCGCCTGCTCTTCCTCGCCGGCATCTGGCAGGCGGCATGGGGCGTATGCCAGTGGCAGGGACTCCTGCCCTCCTACCACCCCTCCTTTCCCTCCACCGGAGGCTTTTTCAATCCCGCCCTGTGGGGCATATTCTGCGTGTGCAGGCTGCTGGCGGGCATTCCCTTGCATAACGCCTCCCGGACACGCCCCCTCCACATCCTGTGGGCGGCAGGCATGGCACTACTGCTCGCCGCCATCCTCCTTTCCGGCTCCCGGGCGGCATGGGTGGCACTCGCGGCGGGAATCTGCCGGGCAGGATGGACAAGCAAGGCAGGCAAAAACATACGGGCACGGCTCAACGTCCGCACTTTCCGCCCCGGCATCCGAATCCTCCTTTGCATCACGGCGGCATCCGCCGTCGGGGCTACCGCCTATGGGCTCTATGCCCTCCGCCCCGACTCCGTACAGGGACGGTTCCTCATCTGGCAGGTCATCGCCGGAAGACTTCCCGACGCCCCTCTATGCGGCCACGGAGCCTTGCAGGCGCAATACATGCCCATGCAAGCGGCATGGTTCGCGGCACATCCCGGCAGCCCGGCGTCCCTGCTTGCCGGTGAAAACGTTTACGCCTTCAACGAATTCCTGCGGGTGGCTTTCGAATCCGGGGTTATCGGACTGGCGCTCTTCGCCGGCACACTGGTCGCGGCATTCCTCAAATCCTCCCATGCCCGCCGGACATCCCGCCACGCAGGCAACATCCTGCTGGCAATCCTCTGCTTCGGATGCTTCGGCTACCCCCTCTCTTCCGCTTCCATAACGGCAACAGCCACCCTTTCGCTGGCAGTCATGGTCAAAGACCGCCACCCGCTATTCACCATCGACCGGCAAACGGGCATTCCGCTCCGTCGTATTCTCGCCTGCATCGGCATCGCTTTCGCGGCATACGCCGCCACCGGATATGCCACCGCCAAAAGCGCTGACCGCTTCCTGGCGGAAGCCTCCCGCCGCCCCGCCCTTCTCGAAGCACCCGAAGCGGCACGCCATACCCGCCGCCTACGGGGCAACCCCGACTTCATGCTCACCTACGGAAAAATGCTCTACAACCGCCGACACTACGACGACGCCCTCCCCGTCCTGTCGCAGGCATCCCGCCTCAAACCCTCCTCCCGGCTATGGTGCGACCTGGGCGACTGCCACCGGCAACGCGGCGACCTCCCGGCGGCAGAACAGGCATACCGGCTTGCCGCCTCCATGCTGCCCGCCCGAATACTCCCCCGCTACCGCCTGTTCTGTCTCTTCCGGGACAGCGGAGCCACGGAAAAAGCCGCGGAAGAGGCAACCCGCATGCTCGACATGCCCGTCAAAGTAGTCAATTCCTCCGTCCTCCGCTATCGCCATCAGGCAAGACTCTTTTTAAACCGACATTCATCCACACCATAAACTTTACGCACATGAACAAACATTTCATCCTCGGACTATCCATACTGCTGGGAAGCGCCTGCGCTCCCCGCACTCCCATAGAAGAGGCGTTGCGCCTCAGCGGCACCAACCGTCCCCACCTGGAACAAGTGCTGCACCACTACTCCCGCCATCCGGCAGACAGCCTGAAATACCGGGCGGCGTGCTTCCTCATCGAAAACATGCCCGGACACGGCTGGTATGAAGGAACGGAACTGGACGCCTACCGCCATTGGGTGGATTCCGTGTATGCAGGTTGGGAATATGCGCTCCGCGCCACCTTACACGACGCCTTCTTCAGACAACCGGACGGCACCGACGGGCTGATTTGGCATGAAGACATTAAAAACCTCGACAGCTGCTTTCTGATCGCACACATCGACTCGACTTTCAGTCGCATCGCCCAACGCCCCTGGCTGAAAAAATTCTCTTTCGAACAAGTGTGCGAACACCTGCTGCCCTACCGAGTCGGAGATGAACGGCCACGCCTGCTCTTCGGCTTGCAGGATTCCCTCTTCGAACAAATCACACACGGATTGGGCACTAAGCATGCCTTAACCCGATCCGCCTCCCCATCCCTATTCAAACTCTCCCCACCCTACTATGGAGAACAAAGCGTCCCACTCTTTTACAAAGGCAAAGAAATCCGATATGAAATCGCAGGCTGCCATCCCTGGAACACGGCACGCCTCTGGCGCTCCCGCCTGCTGCTCTACCCCGCAGCCATGGACTTCAACCCCGCGTTCTCCAACCGGGACGGAGCCCACTGCTGGACAATCCTCATCCCTGACACGATATCCGAAAACCTCTCCAAAGGCATAAATGCCTATGCCATGGGGAAAGTGTACCGCCGGACCTATTCCCGCCATCCCCGTCCGACAGCCGCCAAAGGAGAATACATACCCCCACTGTTCAAAGACCCGTTCCACCGGGACGTCACCGCCCTCTACACCCGGGTGCAGGACGTCGAAATCACCCCGACAACCTCCACCGCTTCGCCCCATGCCTACCTCTGCGTCTTCAACCAGATGCAATGGACACCGGTTGCCTGCGCGGAATGCCACAACGGGAAATTCGTCTTCAAAGATATGGGATGCCAGTCCGTCTACCTGCCGGTCATCTACCGGAATGAAGAGGCACTCCCCATCGCCCCTCCTTTCATCTTGGAACATGGTACGCCTCCCCATTTCCTGCAACCAGACTCCCTCCGGTCGCAACCATTGAGGCTCACACGCAAATACCCCCAGAAAATCACCATCGGCGGGCTCAACCAATCATTCCGCCAAGCCGTGCTGAAAGCCTCCCGCACATCTGACTTCCGCCATCCCGTTCAAGTCGGAATATTTCAGGAAATTTCAGAAGAACAATGGAGCACGGCAGAAGTTCTCACCGGCAAAAAATACCGCTACTGGCGCATCCGCGCCTCCCGGGCGTTCAGTTTCGGGGAATGCCTCCTGTACACCCCCGAGGGCGACGTCGTCCGCCCCGACACCGGCAGGGAGCAGACAACCGCCTTTGATGACGACCCCATCTCTTACGCCCACTCGGACAGCCAAGGCACATGGAACTTCGACATGGGACGTCAGGTCGCTTTGGGTAAAGTCGAATGCCTGTTGCGAAACGACGGAAACGCCGTGTGGAGCGGACACTGGTACGAACTCCTCTACCACGACGGCACCGGCTGGTGCTCCCTGGGCATCCGGGAAGCCCGGCAGCGATTCGTCGATTTCGACGACGTCCCCGGCAACGCCCTGCTCTGGTTGAGAGACCTCACCGCAGGAAAAGAAGAACGCATTTTTACATACACGGACGACCAGATGCGATTCTGGTGAAAACGCACAACAAAGAAAGGAGGTGTGACTATGAAATGAACTTCTCGAAAATCATTATTTAATTACTAAAAAATGAAGAAATGAAACGAAAACTATTGATTTTAGGGGCTTTCCTGTCCTTTTTACTATC
Source organism: uncultured Odoribacter sp. (assembly GCA_910578985.1). Lineage (GTDB taxonomy): Bacteria > Bacteroidota > Bacteroidia > Bacteroidales > Marinifilaceae > Odoribacter. The sequence goes on from CAJTSF010000028.1 coordinate 25,413, forward strand.
CGGTTGCAGTTATGAACTGGAACTTCCGCATCCATCGGAAGCGGAAACATTAGCCAATTTCGGCATTACCGATGCACGGCACTACTTTGAACAGAATGCCGACAACCTGGCACCACTGCGGCTCTCTCCGGAAACCAAAAGCCAGTCGGAACTTCTGTCGCATCTCGAATTGACGCCGGAATGGGACAAAGCCATGCAAAGCGGGCATAAAGGAGTCAGCCTGATTGAGGTGCCCATCCAGTCCAACAGCATCCTCCAAACATCGGAAAAATTCATCAGGAATGGAAAAGTCGTATTCCGCAAACTTTTCCCCATCACCCGCCGCCTGATTGTAGCCAGACGGAACACGGGAGAAACGGAAATGTTCGTGGCAACTATCATCCCCACAATTGTCGGCGGAAGAAATGTGATGAAAAGTGTGGAAAATTTTCGCTATCTTGGTGGCGGCGATTTTACAGGCAAAGTATTTTGCTCCACTTTGGAAGGTGAGTTTGTAAAAGCGTTCGGATACACCGATGGACAAATGAACGGAACCTTGGCAGTCATGAAAAAGAGGCAATTGCAAGAACACGGCGAAGAAAGCTGGGCGCAGGAATATACCACCGTCAGTTTCAGCGAAGCCGTGAAAACCTCTGCATCCACCTATACCTTCGACGAAGGATGGATTGGCGGAGGAGGCAACAAATGCCCGCATGGCATGAATGAAAAAGATTGTCCGCATTGCCTGGACGAAGTTATCGTGACCGCTTGCCCGTATTGCCACATGCAAGGTGGATGTATCTGTAGCAAGTGTTTCTACTGTTTTAACCGGGAACATCAATGCACCTGTCCCAGGTGTACACGATGTTACCAAAAGATACAGGAATGCACGTGTTACTACTATCCGGATCCGGACCCAAACCCCTATCCCGGCGGAGGCACCGGCGGCGGAGGCACTGGCGGAAGCAGTACAGGAGGAGGGAATGGTGGACAAGGAGTTCTACCTAACGTAAACTTAACTAACGAAGAATACTTTGTCCCGTATAATCATACACATGATTGCATGAGAACAGCTATTGCAATCATGAAAAACTATGGTATTCCAACAGGTAGTTCTGCAAATGTGTATCAATTACTGTTTGAAAGAAATGGCTCTTTAGAATATTTTGATACAAAAAATTACAGAATCATATATGATAATGCTATTGCTTGTATCAATCGCCATTTAGATGCAAACCGTCCAATTATTGTAGGAGTAAATCATACTTTGGGGCGACCAATTAATGAGCATACAACCGACCATTGGATAATTATCGCAGGAAGAGGCTATGATATAACCAAGAAACAATATTATTTTACATATATCGACACAGGAAGAAATCAAGCTTCTGTAGGCTGTGATATCATCGAAAATCGTCTTTATTATGATTCTTCAAATTACACATTAAGAGATCCTAAGGCTGGAGCCAACAACAAAGTATATGACGTTAGTCAAGTCCGCCCTAACGATAATAAAAATTTACACGAAACTATACCACAACCCATTCCATGATAGTACAATTAATTTTAAAACAAAACATATTATGAAACATTACTTATTACCTTTATGCCTGATTCTTCACCTCATCGCATTTGCAGATGAAGACATGAAAAATCGCCTGGAAGAAGTTCCTTCCACATCAATCCCTTTTGATTGTGTGAAAAGCATTGATTATTTCAAACCGGCTTTCGGATTCCCCTATGGAACAGATCAGCATTTCTCTTTGGAAGTGTATGATGATTTAGGACTGACACAAAAAGCAGCAGTCCCCAGTATCAATTACGCGATATTCCGGAAATTCGAACTGCAACGCAAAGAGTACACTTTGGTGGCAATAAACATGGACATTGCAGAATCCACCAAAAAAGTCTTAGTCACCTACCGCGACGGGAAATTTATCGACTACATCGAATCCGAAGTTGCCTGGTGGAATGAAAAGATGGTTTTCATAAAGCAATGGCGCATCGCTTCCAATGAGGAAATTGTCATAACCTGGCTGAAAGTGCAAAGCACTCCTCCCATATCAGCTTTCAGCGATTTCAAAAGCATAAATGCCCAACGAATCGACATGCACTACAAAATAGATGACAACGGTAAATTCGAACTCATCAAAGAAATAAAGTACAAACCTCAACTTTATCCCAAAACCTACCTCACAGACAGAAGCAAGAATCTGTGGGAAGGGGATGAGGCACCTGTCGAAGAAAAGTAAACCAATCAAAGCCAGCCTGATTTCGTCCGTGGTCAGGTCGGCTTACTACTCACTCACTAAACCAAACTCAAAACAACATGAAAACAATCATCTACACTCTCCTGCTCCTTTGCCTATTCGCCTGTAAGCTGCCTACCCAGACCAACGAAGCAATATTCAAGTACGACAACGGTGAAATTGTCACAAAACCGGAATATATCAATCCATTCTATTTCGAATACCAGGACGTCAAAAGCTACCCCGTTGAAAGTTTTACCATTTTCTCAAAAAACAATGAACATTCTTACTCCGTCAAACTATCAAACTACCAAGGGACAGAAGGCGACGGAGGATATTACCGAAGCATCGATGTGGAATACAAAAACAAAAACATTCTAAGTCTTAAACAATCCGATGGATGGGACAAACTGCAAAAACACGTCAGACCATTGGCTTCCAATGACTATTTTTTAGCCCTTCCCCTTACCGACAGTTCGACAGCCCTCGTATTCGTCGGCTATCCCTACAACAGCCAACCCGAACTGCTGACCATTGTCATTCTAAACAAAGGAGAAGCCACGTTGGTTTTCAACAAAGAAATCATGATTCGCAGCATAAAATACGACAAAGCAAACCTCTCCTTTGTCATGAACCTGCAAGATTATCCCGTTGAATACCTTGATGTTGATACGCCATGTTATACACCAAAATTTTTCAAGATTCTGTTGGACAAAGGAATTTTAAAATTTGAGGGACCTTATAACACAATAGAAGAATAAGAAAATACCCAAGCCAGCCTGATTTCGTCCATGTCAGGCTGGCTCCACTACTCGCTCACTAAACCAAAACATAAAATCATGAAACATTACTTATTACCTTTATGCCTGATTCTTCACCTCATCGCATTTGCAGATGAAGACATGAAAAATCGCCTGGAAGAAGTTCCTTCCACATCAATCCCTTTTGATTGTGTGAAAAGCATTGATTATTTCAAACCGGCTTTCGGATTCTCCTATGGAACAGATCAGCATTTCTCTTTGGAAGTGTATGATGATTTAGGACTGACACAAAAAGCAGCAGTCCCCAGTATCAATTACGCGATATTCCGGAAATTCGAACTGCAACGCAAAGAGTACACTTTGGTGGCAATAAACATGGACATTGCAGAATCCACCAAAAAAGTCTTAGTCACCTACCGCGACGGGAAATTTATCGACTACATCGAATCCGAAGTTGCCTGGTGGAATGAAAAGATGGTTTTCATAAAGCAATGGCGCATCGCTTCCAATGAGGAAATTGTCATAACCTGGCTGAAAGTGCAAAGCACTCCTCCCATATCAGCTTTCAGCGATTTCAAAAGCATAAATGCCCAACGAATCGACATGCACTACAAAATAGATGACAACGGTAAATTCGAACTCATCAAAGAAATAAAGTACAAACCTCAACTTTATCCCAAAATCTACCTCACAGACAGAAGCAAGAATCTGTGGGAAGGGGATGAGGCACCTGTCGAAGAAAAGTAAACCAATCAAAGCCAGCCTGATTTCGTCCGTGGTCAGGTTGGCTTACTACTCACTCACTAAACCAAACTCAAAACAACATGAAAACAATCATCTACACCCTCCTGCTCCTCTGCCTTTTCGCCGGGGATTTATCCGCTAAAAGCGGGAAATCCGCCACAACTATCCAGAAATTACTTTCTTCCAACTATCCATTGCCTCCTCAAGAAAGCACACCCATATTTACCATAAATAAAAACGGGGTAATTATCCCCAATAAACGATTCATCTCTGAAGACTCGATCTCATTACCGTTCTCGACAGATAGCATCGGTTACACATCGATAAGCGACACCACCTATTCCATCAAAACCGGACGATTCAAAAACTGGGATAACGAACCGGGAGATTTCGATGTCATCCAATTCTACAAAAACAATCAATTAATTTTTACCTATAAAGATGCAGACGGAATTGTCAAATGGAGCAACCCTGAAAACCACTACGCATATCCTTTCAATCAATATTCAGCGAATGGATACTATATGGAAGCAGACCTATCTGCATCCACCAAGATTTTAATATTTCTCGGGCAACACTATGGAACGGATTTGTCAAAATTAATCATATTTGTTGTCACGCCTGATGAAATAAAATTGGTTTATAATCAGAAAACAGCTATTGTTTCCATCATCAAAAACAACTCTCAATTCGCAATGGTTGTTCAATCAAATATTCCCGATGAAGAAGAAAAAGCGATATTGCATGTCATTGAAATGGAAAAGGGAATTTTGAAATTCAAAAACAACAATGACTAACTTCACATTCGGTTATTGTATTGGTATACAATAACCCAGCCGGCCTGATCTCATCCGTGGTCAGGCCGGTTTACTACTCAATCACTGAAGCAAACAAAACTTTTTTTCGGATTCGCCCAAAATATTACAGAAAAAATTCTTTAATCCACTTCTCCCCGCGCCTCCGTGCGGGGGAAACGCCATCGGGTGGCAGGTGGGTGGCCATCGGGCGGCAACGGGGGAGCGCACGGGATGCTTATTAATTCGTTATGAGAAAAGAATGCGATGCTAATACCATTCTAATACATGTACGCTGCAAGTACGCGGTAACAATACGGCAAGTACACGGTAAAAAATGGCTTTTATATTGTGTTTTGATTGTTTTTGTATTACATTTGCGAATTAGAATGGAATAAGGACCATGTAATTTTTGAATTATGAAGGAAGAAGCTACTTGTATGCTTCCCGTTATCCTCCCCGGCGGCCGGCTGAGGGTGGGCGGGGTGACGTATTACATGCGTGACGGACAGTTGATGGCGTGCGCGTCGCGGCGGCGGAAGCGGCGGGAGCGGACGGAGGGGGAGCGGGCGCAGTCGGCGCGGTTCGCGGAGGTGCAGCGGGTGTGGAAGGTGATGCGGCTGGTGACGGGGGAGGCGCGGGTGTGGCAGACGGCGGCGAGGGAG
>CAJTSF010000029.1 GCA_910578985.1 uncultured Odoribacter sp.
ACAGAAGGCGGTGGTGCTACGGCTGGACAAGGGGCTGGGGAAGATGGGGAAGGAGGCATACCGGTTGCGGGTGGCGCCGAATGGGGTGCGGATAGAGGGGGCGACGGCGGCGGGGTTGTTTTACGGGGTGCAGACGCTGTTGCAGTTGTTGCCGGCGGAGGTGTGTGCGGCAGGGGTGCGGGAAGCGGAGTGGAGCGTGCCGTGTGTGGAGGTGGAGGATGCGCCACGGTTCGGATGGAGGGGATTCATGCTGGATGTGGCGCGGCAGTTTTATACGGTGGACTATGTGAAGAGTTGCCTGGATTGGATGGCGATGTATAAGTTGAACGTGTTCCATTGGCACCTGACGGACGACGAGGGGTGGCGTGTGGAAATCAAGAAGCATCCGGAACTGACGGAGACGGCGGCGTGGCGCGGTCCTCGGGAAGAGGTGCCGCCCGTGTACGGTTCGGGATACCACCGCTACGGGGGATATTATACGCAGGAGGAGATCCGGGAGGTGGTGCGCTATGCGGCGGAGCGGCATATCATGGTGATGCCGGAAATCGAGGCGCCGGGGCACAGCCGGGCAATCGATGCGGCGTTTCCGGAATTGAAGTGCGAGTATATCGAGGAGGGGAAGCACCGGGAGACGCAGAATACATGGTGTGTGGGGTGCGAGCGGGGGTATGCGTTGCTGGGGGATATCCTGGCGGAGGTGGCGGAGTTGTTCCCGTGCCCGTATATCCATATCGGCGGGGATGAGGTGAACAAGGAGTACTGGGAGAATTGCCGCCGGTGCGCGGCGGTGAAGGAACGGGAGGGGTTGTCGAATTCAGCGGAGTTGCAGCACTATTTCATTACCCGGGTGGACAGCCTGGTGCGCGGAGTGGGGAAACGGATGGGAGGCTGGAGCGAGATGATGGACGGCGGGGAACTGGCGGCGGGGACGACGGTGTTTTCCTGGATAGGAATCGAGCATGGAATCAAGGCGGCGCGCAAGGGGTTGCCGGTGGTGATGATGCCGGGAGGAAGCTGTTATCTGGATATGGCATGCACGGAAAAGGAGCGGGGACATTATTGGGCGGGGCTGTTGCCGATGGAGAGGGTGTATGCGTTTAACCCGCTCGTGCCGGACAGCCTGACGCCTGAGGAGCGTTCGAGGGTGTTGGGCGTGGAGGCGGCGTTGTGGGGAGAGATGGCGGACAAGCCGGCGTGGTATGCGGAGTATCAGCTGTTCCCGCGCTTGTGTGCGGTGGCGGAGGTGGCGTGGACGCCGCAGGAAGAGCGGGATTTCGGGGATTTCGCCGCCAGGCTGGAGCGGACGCATTACCGACGTTTGTATGAGGCGGGCATCCGTTTCCGGGTGCCGTTCCCGGAGGTGACTTATGCGGACGGGGTGTTGCGGGCGGAGGCGCCTTATGCGGGGGCAGTGGTGCGTTATACGGCGGACGGGAGCGAGCCGACCTGTTTTTCGACTCCCTATGAGGCTCCCATCCGGACGGAGGTGCCGGAGCGTTACCGTTTCCGGACGTTTTTCACGCCCCACTGGGGAAGCATTGCCAACGGGATGGTGAAACGGCTGTATCCGAAGATGAGTGTGGAGACGAATATCGCCCTGCATGCGAAGACGAAGGAGAACGCGCTGACGGACGGGGACGACGGGACGATTTTCATGAGCGCCCGCCGGGTGGACCGCGGGGACTGCCTGACGTTTATTTTCGACGAGCCGCTGGATTGCCGGAAAATACGGATTGAGACGGGTGTGCGGCAGACGTCGCATTATATCGCCACGCATGCGTATGCGGAATTGTCGTATGACGGGAAGCGTTTTTTGCGGGCGGGCGTGCTGGATATCGACGGGGATATCGACGTGGTGTGCACGATGCCGGTGAAATCGGTGCGTATTGTCTTCACGGAGAGGCAGTTCGAGCCGTGTTTGGTGGTACGGGATTTGATAATCGAATAGCGAATGTTAATGGGAGACTGTTGGTTTTATTTAATTTTAATCGACAGTTCTTTATTTCCTGCTCCCGTACGGGGAGAATAGCGGATATTTATCCATCCCGGCAGGAAATTTTTGCCGTTCGGGCGGCTGTGGGCTAAATACTGTTAATTTCGGCGTTAAAAAAATTTTTCGGATAACCCTTTTTGCCCTTTTGCGTGTTTTATAGACGTAAGTTAATCAAAAAAACAATAGGTTGAACATGAAGTGTAGATTTTTTTTGACGGCAGGGGTTATTTTATGGTGTGCCTGTCGTGCATGGGCGGTGGGAAATCCGTCGGACGGATTGAGCGATTTGATGAAGACATTCAAGGAGAATCCCTCGGATGCGAAGGTGACGGTGGCATTGCTGAAGGAGTTGAACAAGCAGGGAAAGTCGGGACAGGAGGTGGTGGACCGTTATTTCCAGACACAGCCGGAGGAGGAGTATTATAAAGAGTACAATTGGGAAATCGTGCGCGATTACGTGACGGATATCAACGCACCGCAGTTCAAGTTCCTGTTCAAGAATCAGGACCGTTTCATCGAGCTTTATTCGAAAGACGACGTTTACCAGAAACTGGACGATGTGTTCGTTGCCCATCTGGAAAAGTTTTACGACCGTAACAGGGCTGACTACGAGGCTCAGTTGAAACGGATCGAGGAAATCGGGTATGCGCATTTCGACGTGGTGAGCGATTATTTTTATATCCGCCAGCTGAAAGCGGAGAAGAAGGCGGAGGACTATTTTTACAAGGCGCGGAAGCTGTTCCGTTATTTTCCGGAGAATCGTCCGATGATCAAGGAGATTACGAAAGGGGCGCTGGAAATCATGACGGACGTTTCGCGGTTGAAGGTCATCCAGTTGTGGGCGGGAAAGACCGTGGAGTCGAAAACGGATTTCGAGGCGATTTACAATTATGTGGAAATCTCCCAGAAGTGCGGTTTCTTCGACGTGGCGAAGCGGTATGCCTCCATCGCGAAGAACCTGGCGAGCAAGTCCGGAGACGCCGCTATGCAACGGAAAGCGGAGGAGTTGATGAAGATGATTAATTGATGTTTTTTTTATCCTTTTTGAGGAAGAAAAACCGTTCTTTGCGAAAGGAACGGTTTTTCTTTATTGGATATATTTTTTTATTGTTTATCTTTGGCGCATGCAATTAATCTGAAAAAGGGAGATGGAAATAGAAAAACTTAGCGGAACGGAAGAGCGGTTGTATCAGTTGGTTGGTCCTTTGGTGATGGATCCCGCCGTGTTACGCCAGAATAATAATTACCCTTTCAAGACCTCTGTGCACTACATTTGGTTCGTGGCGGTGGAGGAGGACCTGGTGCTCGGGTTTATGCCTGTGGAGGTGAAGAACGACCAGGCGGTCATCAATAATTATTATATCGCCGACGAGAATCCGGGATTCCTGATAGCCATGCTGAAGAGCGTGTTGGGGTATTTCGGTAAAGAGTACCGGGTGCAGGCCGTGGTGCAGATGCGGGATATCGACGTCTTTAAGAAGCATAAATTTGAGGTTATCAGAACATGGAAAGTGTACGTAAGAATGGAGCTCCGGCGCCGAAAACCCAAAAACTGAATGTGTACGAGCAGGTTCAGGTCCGCCTGGATATGGTGTTCAAGAATTTCGACAATGTGTACGTGTCTTTCTCGGGGGGGAAGGACAGCAGTGTGTTGCTCTTTTTGTGCATCGAGTATCTCCGCAAACATTATCCGGGACGGAAACTGGGAGTGTTCCACATGGATTACGAGGTGCAGTACCACGAGACCATCCGTTTCGTGGACAAGGTGTTGAAAGAAAATCAGGACATTCTGGAGGTGTATCGCGTGTGCGTGCCGTTCAAGGTGGCGACCTGCACATCCATGTACCAGCGCTATTGGCGTCCGTGGGACGAGGAGATGAAAGAGCATTGGGTGCGTGAGATGCCCGAGGGTGCGTGGGTGCGGGAGGATTTCCCTTTTTTCAGCCGCCGCATGCTGGATTACGAGTTCCAGCGTTCGTTCGCCCGCTGGCTGCATGCCCGCAAGAATGCCAAGCGCACCTGTTGCATGGTGGGTATCCGCACGCAGGAGAGCCTGAACCGGTGGCGCACCATCAACCACAAGGATTCGTTCCGTTTCCGGGGTTGGAAGTGGGCGCGGCGCATGAATCCGGGGATTTACAACGCTTATCCGATATACGACTGGCTGACGACGGATATATGGGTGGCGAACGGCAAGTTCAAGTGGCCCTATAACCGTTTGTACGATTTGTATTATCAGGCGGGCGTTCCTCTGGAAAAGCAGCGGGTCGCCAGCCCGTTTATTTCGGAAGCCCGTTCCGGCCTGAGCCTTTACCGTGCCATTGACCCCGACATGTGGGGCAAGATGGTGAACCGGGTGAACGGGGTGAATTTCACGGCGCTGTATGCGAATACGACGGCGGTGGGGTGGCGGCAGCAGGTGACCTTGCCGAAAGGGTACACGTGGGCGTCTTATATGACCTTCCTGCTGGACACGCTGCCGGAGAGCACGCGGAAGAACTACCAGAATAAGCTGGCGGTGAGCATGCAGTTCTGGCGGGACAAGGGCGGGGTGCTTTCGGAGGAGACCATCCAGCGCTTGAGGGATGCGGGAATACCGGTGATTGTGATGCCCCACACCAATTACAAGACGGACAAGAAGCCGGTGCGCATGGAGTATATGGACGATTTCGACGATCCCAATTTCAAGGATTTGCCGACGTTCAAGCGGATTTGTATTTGTATATTGAAAAACGACCATACCTGTAAATATATGGGTTTCGCTCCCACCAAGCTGGAGAAGGAGAAACGGACCCGGGTCATGGAAAAATATAAGAGATTGTTATGATTGAATACGAAAGCCCCGTGTATAAGGTGATTGCCGTGCCTGTGGAGAAAGTGATGGCAAACGATTACAACCCGAATATCGTGGCTCCGCCGGAGATGCAGTTGCTGGAACTTTCCATCTGGGAGGACGGTTATACGATGCCTTGCGTGTGCTATTATCTGCCGGAAGTGGATAAATACGAATTGGTGGACGGGTATCACCGCTATCTGGTGTTGAAGACTTCGAGGCGGATTTACGAGCGGGAGAAAGGGTTGTTGCCGGTGTCGGTCATCCAGAAGGATATTTCCAACCGCATGGCATCCACCATCCGCCACAACCGCGCCCGGGGGACGCATAACGTGGAACTGATGGGGCATATTGTCTCCGAACTGACGAAGGCAGGGATGTCGGACCAGTGGATTCTCAAGAACATCGGTATGGAGAAGGATGAACTGTTGCGCTTGAAACAGATTACGGGGCTTGCCGAGTTGTTCGCGAACAAGGATTTCAGCCTGTCGGACGAGTAACCAGGAGGTTTTATTGATTTTATGGCGGACCAGCAGACCATACGGGATTTCATTGCCGGCGACACGAAAGCTTTCGAGCGTCTCTTCCGGGAGTATGCGCGCAGCATGCAGCTGACCGCCCTCGGAATTTGTCCGGACACCGACGTGGCGGAGGATGCCGTGCAGGAGAGTTTCTTGTACTTATGGGAGCACCGCCGGGATATCCGTCCGGATTTGTCTGTGGGCAATTATCTGCATACCTGTGTGCGGCATTATGTGTTGAACCACCTCCGGCATGAGCATATCCGCCGGGAGCGGGAGGAGGATATCCGCCGCGAAATGGAATGGACGGCGCGGCACAGCGAGGACGAGGCGGAGTTCGAGTTCCGGTTGCAAGCCGTGCGGCAAATGGTGGAGGCGTTGCCGGAGTCCTGCCGCAAGATATTCGTGATGGCGGTCGTGGATGGGTGGGGGTATGCCGCTACGGCTTCCGAACTCGGCTTGTCCGTCAATACTGTCAAATCCCAAGTGAAAATCGCCTATCGGAAATTGAAAAGCAATCTCCGGGAGCACCCGGGAGGCGCGTGTCTGGCTCTCCTTATGTGGCTCTGTGAGCGGGGATGAGGTATTTTTTCTAAAAAAATCTTTTTCTTTTTCACCCTGAAATGTCTTACAAGTGCATTCTATTCGTCAGAAGATACGAAAAAGAATGGATAGAAAAAAAGAAAACAGTGAAGAATTGTTCCGGAAGGTGTGGCGGGTGTTGAAGGGTGAGGAGGAGGCGGGGAGTGACGGGGAGGTGAGGGAAGTGGTGGAGCGGATGTTCCGGGTGGCGGAGATGCCGCCGTTGGAGGAGGAGAGGGTGTGGGCGCAGGTGGAGCGGCGCATCGTAAAGAACGGGAAGCGCCGGAGATGGGGACGGGTGATGCGTTATGCGGCGGCGGTGACGGTGCCGCTGTGGGGTGTTGCCGCAGGGTATTTGTTATGGAGCGGCTGGCAGGGGAGCCGGCAGGAGGTTGCCGCTTATGTGCGCCCGCAAAATGCCGTCGTGCTGACGCTGGCATCGGGCGAACGGGTGGCGTTGGATCGTAAACATACGGGTGATTTCCTGGTGACGGAGGCGGTGTCTATCCGTCAGGACAGTTCCCGGGGATTGGCGTACGAGTCGAGAGGGGAACAGGCGACGGAACTCCAATACAATGTGCTGGATGTGCCGGTGGCGACGGAATACCGCCTGGTGATGGAGGACGGCACGGTGGTCTACCTGAATGCCGACAGCCGGTTGAAATATCCGGAAGTGTTTACCGGCGGAGAGCGGAAAGTGTATCTGGAGGGGGAGGCTTATTTTGAGGTGGCGAAGGATGAGACCCGTCCTTTTGCCGTGGTGGCGGGAGGGGTGGAGGTCCGGGTGCTGGGGACACATTTCAATGTGAATGCTTATCCTGAAAAGCAACAGGTGGCGACAACCCTGGTCGAAGGGAAGGTGGAGGTCAGCAGCGGGAAGCGTCATGCGGTTCTTTCTCCGGGAGTGCAGGCGGTGGCGTCGGAGCAGGGGATGAAGTTGCAGGAGGTGGATGTGCGGGAGTACGTCGGATGGAAAGACGGGCTGTTCGTTTTCAGCCGGATGCCTTTGGAGGAAATCATGCGGCAGGTGTACCGCTGGTACGGCGTGCAGGCGGTTTTCTTCTCGGAAGAGGTGCGTCGGATGACCTTTACGGGCGTCATCAACAAAGCGATGTCGGCGGAAGAATTGTTTCAAGTCATTGAAAAAGTGGTTCATGTACGTTTTACGATAGGGAAAGACAACCAGGTCGTAATAACGCCCAAATAAAGAAAACACCGGCAATCGTTGGTAGCGTTTGCCGGTGCGAGTGGTAATTTACCCGGAATGTTGGTAGCATCCGGACATGTTTAATTTTAATTCCCAAATTTATGCAAAAAAAGCAATCGGAGGTTGCTGCGTCATGTTATTTATTTCAAAAATTACAGCGTAGTATGAAAGTTACCTTTTTTCTTCTGTTGGCTTTCTTTTTACAAGTGAGTGCCAAGACTTACTCCCAGCAGCTCAAAGTGTCGCTGGAGTATGAGAACGCGGAGCTGTCGAAAGTGCTGAAAGCGCTTGAACGGCAGACGAATCTTTATTTTTTCTTTAACGACCGGGATTTGGATACACGGCAGAAAGTGTCCGTTTCGGTGAAAAACGAGGCGTTGGAGAATGTGTTGCGCGAGTTGTTCGACGGGGAGTATGCGTGGGAGTTGGTGAATAACATGATTGTGTTGAAGCACCAAGAGAAACCGGAGGTGCAGGCACCGCAGGAGGTGAAGACTTTCAAGCTTACCGGCGTGGTGAAGGATGAAAAGGGGGAGGCGCTTCCCGGAGTCACCATTTTGATCAAAGGGACGACTCTCGGCACTTCCACCGACATCGACGGCAAGTATGCCATGGCTTTGCCGGAAGGACAGCATACCCTGCTTTTCTCCATGGTGGGTATGGAGACCAAGGAGTATTCGCTGTCGGCGACCAAGGACATCGAAGTGAACATCGTGATGAAGAACGACGTTGCCGAGATGGACGAAGTGGTGGTGACGGGTATCTTCAAAAAGGCGAAGGAGAGTTATACGGGTGCCGTGACCTCCGTGTCCAAGGAGGATTTGAAGGTGTTCAAGGGGCAAAACTTGTTGCAGACCCTGAAAAACATCGATGTTTCCATCAATGTGGCAGCCAATAACCTGGCGGGAAGCAATCCGAACAATTTGCCGCAAATCAACATCCGGGGTAATTCTTCCCTGCCGATGAGCGTGGAGGAGTATAACCAAAGTGCCAACAATGCGGTCAATACGCCGCTGATTATTCTGGATGGTTTTGAGATTTCCCTGGAACGGTTGATGGACTACAACGACGAAGAAATCGAATCCATCAACATCCTGAAAGACGCTGCTGCCACGGCGATTTACGGTTCAAGAGGCTCCAACGGCGTTATTGTGGTAATCACTAAACAACCTGAAGTGGGCAAACTGCGAGTGAATGCCGAGGTGGGTATGGATTTCGAGGTGCCAGACCTGACCTCCTACGATATGCTGAATGCAGCGGAGAAATTGCAGTTGGAGTGGGACTTGGGGCTGTATAAGCAGGAATCTGCAGCGAGCAATGATGTCTGGTTCAAAGAGGCGTATGCTAAGCGCTTGCGGGAGATTGCCGGCGGGACGGACACCGACTGGTTAGGCAAACCTCTGCGTACGGGTGTGGGTTCACACTATAACTTGCGTTTGGAAGGCGGTAGTGAAGAGTTCCGCTGGAGCGCTACCGCTGGCTATAAAGACACCCGCGGTGCCATGAAGGATTCTTATCGTAAGGCGTTCAACGGTTCTTTGACATTGATGTACAAGGTGAAGAACTTTACGTTCAAGAATTATGCTTCCTATGGAGTGACCAAAAGCAAGGAGAGTAAATACGGCAACTTCAGCGATTACGTGAAGCAGCAGCCTTATAATGCGCCTTACGACGAGAATGGCAAGTTAATTCGGATGTTTGATGGATTCCATAAAGCTTATACTGGCTATCAAAACCCGCTGTATGATGCAACGTTGAACAGCTTTGACAAGGTGGACTACCGGACATTGACCAACAATTTTTCTATTGAATGGCAACCGATTACAGGCCTCATCCTCCGGGGACAGGTCGGTCTTTCTGCCACAGACAACACGGCGGACAAATTCTTGCCTGCCGAACATTCAACGTTCACCGATGACGAGTATTACCAGTCCGGCGAAGGTTTCCTGCGCCGCGGTACCTACGACTACACTACCGGCAGAAGCAACACATATAGCGGCAATATCACGATTTCGTATTCCAAAACATTTGCCGAGAAACACCAGATGTATGTCGGCGTGGACTATGCACTGGAAGGGAAAAGCAGTCAGACCTATAGCATTGCAGCGGAAGGTTTCACGGAGGAGAATGTCAATTTCTTAGCTACCGCCCGGCAATATGCCAAAGACCAGGGACCAACCGGAGGACAGAGCAAGTCCCGTCGTCTGGGACTTACGGGAAACGTGAACTATATTTATGACAACCGTTACTACGTGGATTTTTCAGCCCGTGTGGACGGAAGTTCCACGTTCGGAAGCGAAAAGAAATATGCGCCGTTCTGGAGTGCCGGTATCGGCTGGAACCTGCATAATGAGCATTTCATGGAAGGTTTTTTTGCCAATGTGCTCCGTCTGAAAGCTTCTTATGGACAAACCGGAACCCAGCAGGGCTCCAACGGTGCCAATACGCTCTATAAATTCTTGACAGACAACTATTATATGAACTGGACAGGGGCTGAACTGCAAGGGTTGGGCAACCCGTATCTGACATGGCAGAAAACAGATGAATTCAACTTTGGTGTGGAATTCGGGCTTTGGAACAGCCGCTTCAAGGGGGAATTCAATGTGTATAACAAAACGACCAATAACCTACTTTCCAACATGGATATGCCGCATTCCATGGGGTTCTCTTCCTATGTGGACAATGTCGGCGAGGTGAAAAATAAAGGTTGGGAAGCCTCTGCCAGCGTGTATGTCATCCGTGATGCAGAACGGGATATCAATTGGATGATTAACGGGCAATTGACGTACAATAAGAACTATGTTTCCAAATTGTCGGATGCCATAAAAACTCAGAACGAAGCTTACCTGCAAGAAGATGTGGATGTATCGAACCTGTTTTATGAAGGCCGTCCGCAGAACGGTATTTATGTCGTGCGTTCTTTGGGCATCGACCCGAGTAACGGCAGGGAGATATTTTTGGACAAGAACGGCAACCGCACCGACATTTGGAAAGCTTCGGACAAAGTGTATGTCGGACAATCCGACCCGAGATACCGAGGAATTGCCAGCACGATGTTCATGTGGAAAGGTTTGACGGTGAACCTTTCGATGGGCTTCCATTGGGGAGGAAAGGTGTACAATCAGACCATCATCGACCGGGTGGAAGTGGGACGCACCACGCTGATGGGACAGAATGTGGATGCAAGGGCCTTGTATGAGCGTTGGCAGAAACCGGGCGATGTCGTTGCCTTCAAAGGATACAGCGAATATACCACCCGGGCGACTTCCCGTTTTGTTATGGACGACAAGGTATTGGAACTACAATCCGCCAGCCTGCAATGGAAGTGGGACACCGACTGGGTGAAGAAAAGCCTGCATGCAGCCTCCGTGACCTTTGGTGTGAATATTTCCGATTTATGGCACTGGTCTACCGTGAAGATGGAGCGGGGCATCAACTACCCGTTTGCCCGCAACGTGCAGGCAAGCATTAAGTTCTTGTTTTGATAAACCGATTAAATTTGAAAGATATGAGTAAATACAGATTCATATTATTATATGTGGTTTTGGGAAGTATGTGCATTTCATGCAACAACTGGCTGGATGTGCGTCCCGAAACGGAGCAAAAAGAGAAAGATCAGTTCTCTTCTTATCGTGGATTTTGTGCGGCCTTGACCGGATGCTATATGGCGATGGGGCATGAGGACGCTTACGGACAGAAACTGACAATGAGCCATATCGAATCATTGGCCTCCTTGTGGTATATCGAAGGAAATTCTAACGGTAATCAGTCGGCGGATTACTACTTACAAACACATGATTACGAGCAGGATCCCGCACGTAAAGCTATTCAGCTCATCTATTCCAAACTGTTCAATATCATCGTGCAGGCGAATAAAATTATTGCCCATGCCGAAGCGAACGGGGACGCATTTCCTGATGAAGCGACACGGTCGGTGATTTTGGGTGAGGCATATGCCATCCGTGCTTATTGCCAATTGGACGTGCTGCGCCTGTTTGGCGAAGTGCCCAACGGAAAGGGCGAGAAAGTCAGCCTGCCCTATTCCGAAGTAACGGCATTCAATGAGCGGGCGGTACGGTATGATTTTGCCAGTTACGGCAAGAAACTGCTGGCGGATTTGGAAAAAGCGGAATCTTTGCTGAAAGACAATGACCCTGTTTTCAGTTATACATTCGAGGGTTTGAACAATCCGGCTAATATTGATTTGGAAGACCAATATATGGGATACCGCCAATCGCGGTTGAACTATTGGGCGGTAAAAGCATTGCAGGCGCGGGTTTATCTCTATTTGGGACAAAAGACCCAGGCATACGCGGCAGCCAAAGCGGTCATTGATGCGACTGATGCGGACGGGAAGCCCGTGATGGACTTGTCCGGAGAAGAGGATCGGACGGGTGGTTACAACGGTTGCCCGAATGAGTGTCTTTTCTATTTGAGCAAATATAACGTGAAAACGGTTGCCAAA
Source organism: uncultured Odoribacter sp. (assembly GCA_910578985.1). Lineage (GTDB taxonomy): Bacteria > Bacteroidota > Bacteroidia > Bacteroidales > Marinifilaceae > Odoribacter. The sequence goes on from CAJTSF010000029.1 coordinate 11,602, forward strand.
ATCCTCATCGGAGGTGCCGATGTTGATGCCCGTCCCGGTGATTTGTTCACTAAATTGGACCGTCTGAACCAATTGTTTCCGGAAAATAAGGATTCCGACGTGAGATATACAGCAGGGTGGAATAAAAACCTGAAAAGCTATGGTAAAGCGGGATTTGCCGCGATTAAAAAATACTATTATCCGGATGATAAAAAGGGCGATGAGTTGAAGGTTGCTTATCAGATTATTCCGATGTTGCGGATGGCTGAGATGTATTTGATTGCCATCGAGACCACAACCGATGTGGAAGAGGCTAATCGTTTGTACAACGATTACCTTTTGCGTGGATGTGGCGTAGCCTTGATTGAAGACGCGTTTAGTGCCCAAACTAACCGACAGGATGTTTTGATGCCGGAATATCGGCGGGAATTCTTTGCCGAAGGTCAGATATTTTACGCTTACAAACGCTTCCATGCTTCAAGCATGTTGTGGTGCAATGAACCCATCACAGAGGAGGACTATGTACTTTGGAGTTGTGTAAACACGGAATTTAATCCTTAATCCATGAAACCTATTGCTATGAAACTATTGAATTTATTATATGCAGGAGGATTGCTATTGTTGGTAACCGCCTGCGAAAAAGACCTGCCCGTATTTTCGGATGGGGAATGTATGTTGAACTTCAACTATGGGGATAACTTGACGACTGCCGGCGTGCGACCGGGCATGGGCGTGGGAAGTTATTCGTTTAAACTCAACGCCCAAGAAGGGCAGATGCGGGACACCGTTTGGTTGAAAGTGAATACCATGGGAAAACTGTCCAAAGAGAGCCGCCCTATTGCTTTGGTGCAGATGGAAGACACGACCCAAGGGGTCATCAACGCTGTTGCCGGCAAGCACTATGTGGCTTTCGATGAGCCTGGATTAGCCGCCTTGTATCAAGTGCCAGGCGAATCGGCTGTTGCGGAAGTGCCGGTCGTGGTTCTGCGTGACGCTTCACTGCAACAGGGGAATGTCGTATTGAAAATCACATTCGGGGACAACGGGTATTTCAAAGCCGGGTATCCGGAGTTTGCGACGTACCAATTAATCATTTCCGACCGTCTGAGTTCTGCCGGATGGGATAAGTATATGCTTGACCAGTATTTCGGTGCTTATGGACCGCAAAAACATGAATTGATGATTAAATGGACGGGAAAGACCTGGGATGACGAATATATCGCTTCTCTTTTTTACGAATATTTTCCCGGTCTCTATGCGCCGAAAGATAATGCCTATATCACTTATTTAGGCAAATGGTTTGCCGAGCGATTGGCAGAAGAGAATGCCGTGCGCTTGTCCAATCCGGAGATTGGAGAGATTTGGAAAGAAAAGCCGGAAGATGGTGGCGGGGTAGTGGATTTCACACCGATAGACCCGTATGGTTATTAAACGAATAAAACAGAATGGATATGAAGAAATATATATTGCCTTTATGTTTATGCCTGATGGCATGTTTCAGCGCTTGTTTTGACGATGACAGCACCGTGGCGACCGAAGCCAAACGCCCCCACGAAATCAAGGTGGAAGGGTTGCCGCAAAAAGATACGTCAGTTGTAGCCTTCAGCACAACCTTGGAGCTTACTCCGACCGTGCAAGGATACTCGGATGACGAATTGGCATTCCACTGGTATATCTACGGCGGGCAGTTCGGAGAAAAAAGCGAGTACCGGAAAAATGTCATTGGAGAAGAGAAGAAACTGAGTTATCCGGTGGAATTGAAAATCGGTAGATATTCAGTGATTTGCGAGGCAACACACAAGGCAACCGGGTATTTCGGTTTGGTAGAATTTTCTTTAAACGTGACGTCTGCCTATTCTGATGGTTTTTATGCGCTGAAAGAAACGGCAGATGGGAATAGTGATTTGGACTTTTATAATTATCACGAAAAAGAAACTATGAACGATATGCTGCAGCGAAAGTATGGCGCACCATTGAGCGGAAAACCGCGTGGTATGAATGCGGTGTACAGAAAAGTCCATATCGACCAGACGACACTGCTTTCCACTTATGCCACCGGTCTGTTTGTTGCGCATGGAAAGAATGATTTTGCGCTATACAATACGGTGGACATGTCCCTCATGTTTGACCGCAGTAGTCTGTATTTTAGCACGATGGAGGAGGATGAAATCCCTTATGCCATGGCAACAGGTGAAAACAATTACTATTTTTCTAACAAGGGAATCACTTTCGAAGGCTTAGGTGGAGGCTTTTTTTCCAGTGAATATGCTACTGGAAAACTGGCAGCAGCCGAAGGAGCTGGAGGTAGTAGCATTGTTCAGGCATTCAACGGACGAGAATTGTCTTATTGGAGCGAAAGTGAGCGTTGTCTGACGCGTACTGATGGATATCCCATTGAGTATAAAGATGGTTATACCGGAATACAAATTCCTTTTGAGCAGGCTACGGCAATTGCTTCCGGATGGAATTGGAATGCAGGAGAAAATACCATTTGGTATCTGTTCGATGTGGAGAATGACGGACGTTATTTGGCACTTTTGCAAAAGGGAGCTATCATTGAAGTCCGCCATTTGGACAATACTTTAAGTCTTGCCCAAGCAGAGATCATTGCAGGACAAGGATTGCAAGGAAGCTTTATTTACTCCATTAAAGACAATCAATTGTACCGTTACAGTATGATAGAACAAGGAGAAACAGCCCTAAACATGCCTTCCCTGCCGGCAGGTTCGATTGCCTATATGGCCAATCTTTTTTATGAATCTAATTTTGACTATTTGGTTGTAGGGGTACAAAATGGGAACGCATACTCCGTAGCAATGTATAAAATAGAAGGAGGGCGATTAACGGAAGCTCCGAAGCATACGTTTACAGGGACAGGCACGCTGAAAAAGATATGTTATGCCATTCCAATGGACAGTGATAAGCCTAATTTTTATGCGTTTATATACGACTGGGCTGCTCCAACTTTCCCCTATTAAAACGAATGACAAGATGAAGAAAGTATTTTTATTATTTGCTGTTATTGTTATGGTACTGCCGCTTGCGGCACAAATTCACTTTCGCGAAGGCAGTTTTGCCGAAGCGCTGCAAGCCGCCAAGGCGGAGAACAAGTTGGTGTTCATGGATTGCTACACGAGCTGGTGCGGTCCTTGCAAACGGATGGCATCCCAGGTGTTCGTGCTGGAGCAGGTGGGCGAATATTTCAATCCCCGCTTTGTGTGCGTGAAAATAGACATGGAGAAGGGGGAAGGCGTGGAGTTGCGGAAAAAGTATGACGTGAACGCTTATCCCACCCTGCTGGTGCTGAATGCCAAGGGGGAGTTGCTGAGCCGCCATGCCGGTTATCTGGAGGCGGACAAATTGATTGAGTTTGCGGAGAACGGCGTGAAGGGAGGCGGCTTGACGGAGATGCACAAACGCTATGCGGCGGGTGAGCGTTCCGTGGAGTTTATCCGCGACTATCTGGCGCAACTCGATGATGCCGCCATGTCGGGTACCTTGCATGACGTAGCTGACGATTTCCTGAAAGATAAGGCGGACGCCGTGCTGACAGATGAGAATATGTATAAGCTGTTCCGTTCCTATGCGAAACCGGGTTATGCCGTGTTCCGTCCGGTCTATGCGCGGAAGACGGAATTGGTGAAGCGTTACGGCGAGGATGCCGGCCTGCACTTGGAGAAGGCGTGGGAATCCGGCGCGCGGAAGTTCCTGAAGCGGAAAGCCAGAGATATCGTAGGGTACGATGGTACCGGCCTGGATGCCTATTACGCCCTGATGAAAAAGTGCAAGGTGCCGGAAGCGGAAGGCATCCGTGCCGCAGTTTTGGTGTACGGAACAATCGCCAAGAAAGAGTGGTCGTCCTTATTGGACGCTTTGGTGACGTATAGCTATTTCAGCCGCATGGTGGAAGATGATGTGCATTATGCATGCAGTTCGTTGTTTTATGGACAGAATAACGGACAGGGATGGGAAAATGCCGGAGAGCGCAAAAGGTTTGCCACTCTTCTGAAAGAACGTATAAAAGCGTTGAAAGGTAAAAAAGATACTTCCGGCAGAACCATGACCATCGGTGATAAAACGATGCCTATCATGGAGTATTATTGCCAGTCGTACGAAAAAATGTTGAAAGGATTGAAGTAGGAAACCTTTTCACCCATCGTGATATGGAGGCTGTATCGTAAGCGTATCTTACGGGCACAGCCTCTTTCTTAGTTACATCTCCAGGCCTTTTATTTCCTCTTCCGAGAGTTCGGTGTATTTGCGGATGACGTCAATGGGGAGCCCGTCGGCAAGCATCTTGCGGGCGGTTTCCGTGCGACTTTCGAGTAATCCTTCTGCGCGTCCTTCGAGTAATCCTTCTGCGCGTCCTTCCATTCTTCCTTCCATTCTTCCTTCCGCTCTCCCCTCGGCTCTTCCTTCCGCCCGTTCGGTGAAGATGTTGTCGCGCAGGATGACGACATTGTCGAGATGGCGGTAGTAGGCTTTCAATTCGTCTTTGCTGAGGTGGTCGAGCTGGAGGCGTTCGCGTGCTTCGGGAAGTCCCGGAGCGGAGGCGTCATCGGGGATTTCTCCGGTGTTGAGGAAATATATCCATTGCTCCAGGGGGACTTTCGACCATTTGTTGAAGTCATTGACCCGGAGGATATAGTATTCCGGATACAGTTGGCTGACCGCCGTCGCTTTGAAGGTCTGCTGTTGGAAAGGGGAAAGTTGCAGCAGTTCGTTGGTGTGGATGCCTCGGAACTCCGTCTGTCCATGATATACGGTGTCGGAACCGCTTCCCAGAGCGAAATAGACGATGTTGACGCTGTATATTTTCCGGATGTGCTCGTATCCCTCGCCCCGGTTGATGTATTCGGTGACCAGTTTGGATACGCCGAATAGCATGCGCTGGAAATAGGCGTACTCGTTGTTGTTCTGTATTTCGAATAGAATGAGTGCGCCCTTGGAGTCCTCGGCGAGGATATCGACGCGGTTGTATTTGTCGAACTCGCTTTCCTGGTTGCTTTCGCTTTCGAGGAGTTTCCGTATGGTGATTTTCTCGTTGAGCAAGGTGGTCAGCAACCCTTCCAGCACGGAAAAGTTTGCTTTATCCCTGAGGAGGCGTTTCATCGCCCAGTCGAAACGGATGTAATTTGCCATGGTTTTCGGTGTTATGTAATGCAAAGGAACGGATTTATTTTGAATTAGACAAGGAAGAGGGAGGGAAAGTCTGTCGTGGTGCTTTGTCTTGAAGAACGGATGGCATGGACAGGGAGTCTATATGCTCAGCCCGACGGAGAAGAGGAATTCGGCAAAGGGGCGGCGGGTTTGGGTCTGGTAGCCGGTGCGGATGCCGAAGAGGATGGGGTAGGTGAGGCGGAAGAGGTGGGTGTCGGCGGTGAGTTCGATGCCGCAGGAGGAGTAATGGGTGCGGGCTTGGCGGGTGCGGTTGATGCCGTGGTCGTAAAAGGCGCAGGCGTTTACCTGCTTGAAATAGAGCACCGGTCCGATGTGCCAGTCGGGGAAGAGGAGGGGAAGGTGGTAGGCGCTGCGGAAGGTGGTGATTTGGTAGCCGTCGAGCGTGATGCCGCGGGGGTAGGCTATTTTGTTGCCGTAGGTGCGGGCTTTGCAGGTGATGTGCTGGAAGCCGCCGTAGAAGGCGATGGAGTGGTTCACCAGGATGCCGGGGAAGTAGAGTTGGGCGGAGGTCCACCATTGGCTGCCGAGGTCAAGCCCGCGGCGGAGGGTGTGGGTGTAGCCAGCGGAAAGGCGTTGCCCCCAGCGGGGATTGATTTCCTGGGTGGTGAGGCGGGTTTGGTTGTTGTAGGTGATGCCGTATTCCATGAGTTGGTAGTGGCGCTTGGGATGAGGTATGGTGAATTCGCCGGGGATGACGGGCAGGAGTTGCGTCAGGGGGTTGGTGCGGAGGATGGCGTAAGCGTTGCGGACGTGTGTGGAGTGGATGCCTTCCACTTTGTAGCGGAGGTAAGGCGCCAGGGAACGGTTGTATTGTTTGGTGGAGAGGTTGAGGGGGAATTGGAGGGTGAGGTCTGCGGAGGAGCGGCGGGCTTTGCGGGAAAGGTATAAGGGGATGAGGGTGCCTGTGGGGTGGTGGTAGGCGTTGGCGAGGTCGGTGTAGTTTTCGCGTCCGCTTTCAAAATGGATGCTGATGACGGGCCATAGCCCGCTGTAGGTGGCGTCGAGGAGCCAGTTGCCGTGAGAGCGCCCGGACTGGCGGACGAATCCTGCGGTGAAGGAGAGGGTGCTGAGTTTGTTTTGGGAGTAAACCGTGGCTCCGAAGTCGAATTTCATGGGACTGAGGTTGGCGTAGACGGGCGCCCAGCTGTGGATGTTGAAGAGGTGGGGGAAGCGGCGGTACCGGCGGGTCGGGTAGAGGGTGTCGCAGGTGAGGGGGGCGTTCCATTGCTCCTGCCGGGTGATGCTGTCGGCGAGGGGGTAGGTGCGGTAGTCGGCGGGGCGCGGGGTGAGGTCGGTGCGTGCGGCGACGCCGGGTTTGTAGCCGTCGGAGGTGTAAAAGGAGAAGTAGAGGCTGTCGGAGTCTGCATGGTAGAAGGGGAAGCGGATGCCGTAGCGGCTGTCCAGCAGGAGTTCGGAGGAGTCCCGGGTGAGGCGGTAGAAGGCGTTGTTGCCGTTGTAGGAGGCGCGGTATATGAGGGTGTCGCCGATGTAGGATGGGTTGTCCAGTTCGTAATGGAGGTTGTGGGTGAGGGGGGTGCGTCGGCGGGTGGCGATGTCGATGGATTCCAGGCGCAGCCCTTGCGGGGATTGGACGACTGTGGTGATGTGCCCGTCGTGGTAGGCGGGGTGGATGAAGTGTTCGCCTTCGGCGGCTTCGATGCGCCAGCGTTCGTGCCGCAGGGTGGTGTCGGCGAGGACGATGAAGGAGCGGTTGCAGCGGTCGGTCTCCACGTATCCCCATCCGTCGCTTGTCCTGAAGGGGGCGAATTGGTTGTTGGCGCCCCGCCTGGAACGGTATCTCCCGGTCCGGAGGTCGTAGGAACTGAGGCGCATTCTTCCTCCTTGCTGCCAGCGGAGGTGGGGACGGTATTCGCTCCAGACGACGAGGCGGTTGTCGGTGGCGAACCGGCAGTCGTCTGTTATGCCGGTGCGGGTGAGCATCTTTTCTTTCCCCGAGCGGAGGAGGACGAACGCTCCGGTTTCCTGTATGCCTTTTTTGTAAGCGAGGAGGGAGTGGTCGGGGAGGGGAATGGGGGCGTAGTAGTGGGTGAAATATTTGTTGCGGGTGGAGATGGTGTCGAAAGTGTTGGTTTGCCCGGCGATTTCCCGAAGCCAGATTTGGCAGAGTTCGTGGAGGTTGTCTTGGTAGAGGGTGCGTTTCGTGTTGCGGTAGGTGTTGGCTTTTTTGAGGCTGTCGGGGTCAGTGAAAAGGGTGCGGAACGAGGGGGTGTTCCAAAGGCTGTCCCGCTTGCTGCCGATGGAGAGGGTGAGGCCTTTGTTGAATGGCGTGATGCCGAAGGGGCGCCGTCCGCTGCGTTCCACGGCTTTGCCCCAGAGTTCGGGACCGTAGTGGAGGCGGGTGTTGGCTGTGATGAAGTAGCCCATGGGGTAGCGTCCGGGCACGTGGTCTTTGTGGGAGCCGAGTACGACTTTATGATAGTTGTAAAGCCCTTTTTCGACGATTTGCGCTTTCATCTCGTTCAGAAATTCGGGCGAGCGTCCCCGCCCGATGTGCCCGACGGAGGTTTCGAAACATACGGCATCCCCCTCGATGAACCACATGGGCAGGTAGATACCGATGACGGCAATGGGAAAGAGTTCGCCGAAGAGGTAGTATAACCCCCGGGTGAGCCCCTGGGTGGTTTTGTCGAATTGCACGACATGGCGGAATTCATGGACACAGAGGTGTTGGAGCCAGTCGTCTCCGGGGTCTTGGGAGGGCATGGTGTAGAGTTCGCTTTTTCGGGGGGCGAGCGCTACGTTGCCGTTGGAGATGCCGCCGTCGGCATGGAGGATGACGGATATTTTCCGGGGAGTGACTTGCAGGGTGTTGGCGTGGTCGTACAGGCGGGTGAACAGGTTGGCGGCCTTTTGGGCGTTTTTTTCAAAGAAATCGGGGTAGATGATTTGGAAGCGGTCGGTTTTAATCTGTTTCCAGCGGAGGGAGGCGCGGTCTTGTCCGAAGCTAACGAATTGTGCTGAACAATAGACGGTTGATAAAATCAGCAGGACGAGAATGGCGGCTTTTTTGGTCATGTGTGCTGGCTTATGATTTTGCGTGTACGAAATTAGGGATAATTTTATTTATTTCTTTATCTTTGCGCTAATTTAAAATGAATGAATGGATTTTCGGGGATGGAGAAAGAGCGGATTTTAGAGTTGCGCCGGATTTTGGAGTATCATAATGCGCGGTATTATATCGATAATGCCCCGGAGATTTCCGACCGTGAGTTTGACGAACTGATGCACGAATTGGAAGGGCTGGAGGGGCGTTTCCCGGAGATGTACGACCCCAATTCGCCAACCCAGCGGGTGGGGCAGGATATCAACCGCGAGTTTGTGCAGGTGGAGCACCGCTATCCGATGCTTTCGTTGGGGAACACTTACAGCGAAGAGGAGTTGCGGGAGTTCGACGCGCGGGTGCGCAAGGTGGTGGGGGATGCGGTGGAATATGTTTGCGAACTCAAGTATGACGGGACGTCCATCAGCCTGACTTATGCGAATGGGGAGTTGGTGCGTGCCTTGACCCGTGGTGACGGGGTGAAGGGGGATGATGTGACGGCGAATGTGCGTACCATCCGGACGATACCTTTGAAGTTGCGCGGGGATTATCCGCCTGAGTTTGAAATCCGGGGGGAGATATTGATGCCTTTCGAGGTGTTCAACCGTTTGAACCAGGAGAAGGCGGAAGCGGGGGAGACGTTGTTTGCCAATCCGCGGAATGCGGCGGCAGGGACGTTGAAATTGCAGAATTCGGCGGCGGTAGCTAAACGGCAGCTGGATTGTTTCCTGTATTATCTGCCGGGGGAAGAGACGCCGGCGGATACGCACTACGGGAATCTGATGAAAGCGAAAGAGTGGGGGTTCCATATCCCTCCCTATATCCGGGTTGCCGGCAGTATCGGGGAGGTGTGGGATTTCATCACGCAGTGGGACAAGGAACGTGCCGGACTGCCGGTGCCTATCGACGGGATTGTCATCAAGGTGAACGATATCCGGATGCAGCAGTTGCTGGGATATACGGCGAAGTCCCCGCGGTGGGCGATTGCCTATAAGTTTAAGGCGGAGCAGGCGGAGACGTCGTTAATCGAGGTGACGTATCAGGTGGGGCGAACGGGAAGCATTACCCCGGTGGCGAACCTGGAGCCGGTGCATCTGGCAGGGACGACGGTGAAAAGGGCTTCGCTGCATAATGCCGATATTATCGCCTCGCTGGATTTGCACGAGCATGACCGGGTGTATGTGGAGAAGGGAGGGGAGATTATCCCCAAGATTGTCGGGGTGAACCGGGAGGCACGGCAGGCGGGAGCGTTGCCGGTGGAGTTTATCACCCACTGTCCGGAGTGCGGGACGGAGTTGGTGCGGGTGGAAGGCGAGGCAAACCATTACTGCCCGAACGAGGCTCATTGTCCGCCGCAGATTGCCGGAAAAATCGAACATTTTGTGAGCCGCAAGGCGATGGATATAGAGGGGATGGGAGTGGAGACGATTGATTTGCTGTTGAGCAAGGGGCTGATAGCAAATGTAGCGGATATTTACCGCCTGCCGGAGATGCGGGAGCAGTTAATCGGGTTGGAGAAGATTATTTATCCGGAGAGTTTTGAAATGACGAGTATCCCGTTGGGCAAGGTGATTTATGCTTTTGAAATCGGCATGAAGAATATCTCTTCGCGGACGGCGGAGGCGGTGGCGAAACGTTTCGGGAGCTTGAAGGCTTATTCGGAAGCCGGACGGGAAGAGTTGGCGGAGGTGTTGGGGGATGCGAATGCCGTGGACCGGGTGGCGGAGTATTTCCGGATGCCGTTCAGCCCGATGGTGGAACGTTTGAAGGAGGCGGGCGAGGTGGAGAATATTCCGTTGGACGAGGTGATTTATGCGTTGAACATTCCGGGTATAGACCGGCATCGTTCGGATTTGCTGACGACCCGGTTCGATTATATTTATGAATTGTCCGTAGCTTCGGAAGAGGAGCTGATTCCCGTAGGCATCGGCAGGGAAGAGGCGGCGGCGGTTGTGCGCTTTTTTGCCCGGAATGAGAAATTGGTGCGCAAGTTGAACACCTTGGGAGTGTACCGGTTGCAGGAGAAGTCGGTGGACAATCTGCTGGCAGGCATCGAAGGCTCGAAGCAGGCGGGTTTTGCCGCCATGTTATACGCTTTGGGAATACGCTATATCGGGGAAACGGCTTCGCGGAACTTAGCCAAGAATTTCAAGCATATCGACCGCTTGATGGAAGCGACGTTCGAACAATTGACGGAGGTCGAGGATGTCGGGGAGCAGATGGCGAACAGTTTGTTGCGTTGGTTTTCCAGGGAGGAGAACCGCGAAGTGGTCCGTCGGCTGACTGCTGCCGGCGTGGAGGCGGAACTGAAGGAGAAGGAGGGGATGAGCGATAACCTTGCCGGTTTGACCTTTGTGATTACGGGCACGTTAAGCCGTCCGCGGGAGTATTTCAAGGATAAGATATTGGATGCGGGGGGGAAGGTGAGCGATTCGGTTTCCGCCAAGACGTCGTATCTGTTGGCGGGGGGAAATGCCGGAAGCAAGTTGCAGAAAGCGAATAAATTGGGGGTACGGGTGATTTCGGAGGAGGATTTTTACGGTTTGTTGAACCAGTAACGATAGGGATTATGAAGATAAAAGGCAATGAGAAATTGGACGAACTTGTGGAGCGGGCGAAAGCCGAGGCAAGGCGTTTAGGTAATATGAAAGTGTCGTTGGAACATTTGTTTTTGGCTTTTCTTTCCATGGAGAAAGAGTGGGCGGTGCAGTTGTTGGTCGAGTTGGGGATGATTTATAACGACACGAAAGACAAACTTGAGAAAAAGATGGCAAAACAGCGGATGGATAGCGAGGATTTGCCTGAAAATATAGAATTGACCTTGTCGGCGAATGCGGCTTTGAAGCGGGTGCCTGATGAGGCACAGCGGGTGGGGGATGAGAAGATAGCCTTGGAACACTTTGTGTTGGCGGTTTTGCATAACCGTTCTTGTTTTGTCACCAAGCTGTTGGGCGAAGTGGGTATCGACTATGAGATGTTCGAAGACCGTATCCTGCGGGAGAAAGCGCCGGATTCGGATGATGACGATGATTTCGGTTTCGGTGAAGAGTTGTTGGACCGATTGCCTTACAATCCTTTCCGTAAGAAGTTACCCGGTAAATCGGGGGTCTTGGCGTTGGAACAGTACGGCACGGATATTACCAAACAGGCTGCCGCCGGGGAGTTGGATCCCATTGCCGGAAGAGAACGGGAGATTGAACGGTTGGCGCAGATATTGATCCGCCGAAAGAAGAATAATCCCGTGTTGATCGGAGAACCGGGGGTCGGGAAATCCGCCATCGCAGAGGGACTGGCATTACGTATTGTGCAGAAGAAAGTGCCGTGCGTGTTGTTCGGGAAACGTGTAATTTCTCTGGATATTGCTTCGATGGTGGCAGGCACAAAGTTTCGCGGACAGTTTGAGGAGCGAATGAAGTTGCTGTTGAACGATTTGGCGAAGAATAAGAATGTGATTTTGTTTATTGATGAATTGCATACGTTGGTCGGTGCGGGGAATGCCGGCGGTTCGCTGGATGCTGCCAATATGTTGAAGCCTGCGTTGGCAAGAGGGGCTATCCAGTGTATCGGGGCGACGACGTTGGATGAATATCGGGAACATATCGAGTCGGACGGTGCGTTGGAACGCCGTTTTCAGAAAGTGTTGGTGGAAGCGCCTTCGATGGAGGAGACGGTTTCCATATTGCATCATATCAAAGCCCGTTATGAGGATCATCATAATGTGCGTTATACGGATGATGCCATCGAGGCGTGCGTGAAGCTTACCATGCGTTATCTTTCCGACCGTTCGCTGCCCGACAAGGCGATTGACGCCCTTGACGAGGCAGGGGCAAGGGCGCATATCGGTCAGGTGGAGATGCCGAATGGGATAGAGGAGTTGGAGCAGGCTGTGGAACAGCTCAAACAAAAGAAGCGGGATGCCGTTTCGGTGCAGGATTTTGAGTTGGCGGCGGCTTTGCGGGATGAGGAACGGCAGATGCAGGAAAAATTAGATCGTGCGAAAGCGGATTGGGAGAAGGAGATGGATGCGCATCGGGTCGTGGTGGACAGCGAGAAGGTGGCGGAGGTGGTCGCCATGATGACGGGGGTGCCCGTGAAGCGTGTGGCACAGACGGAGAGTGCGCGGTTGCTGCGGATGCGGGAAGAGTTGGCAGATAGCATTATCGGGCAGGATGAAGCGATAGACCAGGTGGTGAAAGCCATCCACCGTAGCCGAGCAGGTTTGAAAGACCCGAACCGCCCTATCGGTTCATTCATATTTTTAGGTCCTACGGGAGTGGGAAAAACCCAGCTGACGAAAGTGTTGGCTCGTTATCTTTTCGATTCGGAAGATGCGTTGATACGCATCGATATGAGCGAATATATGGAGCGGCATACGGTTTCGCGCTTGGTGGGTGCCCCTCCGGGATATGTGGGTTATGAAGAGGGGGGACAATTGACCGAGCGTGTACGCCGTAAACCTTATTCGGTGGTGTTGCTCGATGAGATAGAAAAGGCGCATACGGATGTCTATAATATCCTGCTCCAATTGCTGGATGACGGTCAATTGACCGACAGCCTCGGACGGAAAGTGGATTTCAAGAATACCATTATTATCATGACCTCGAATGTTGGCAGCCGGCAGTTGAAGGATTTCGGACGGGGCATCGGATTTAATGCCGATGATGCCCATGAGGATGAGGGGTTGGCGAAGAGTCTGGTACAAAAGGCGTTGAAGCATACTTTTTCTCCGGAATTCCTGAATCGTGTGGATGATGTGATTATGTTCAATTCTTTGGACAGGGAACAATTGCGAAAGATTGTGGATATAGAGTTGTGCGGATTGTTGAGACGCCTGTCGGAGTTAGGGTGTTGTCTTGAAGTGTCGGAGCGGGCGAAAGATTTTTTGACGGATAAAGGGTATGACCCGCAATATGGGGCACGTCCGTTGAAACGTGCGATTCAGAAATATTTGGAAGATGAACTGTCGGAGCTGATTATTCAAGGGGATACCGTGAAGAACCGTTTGCTGAAGGTGGATTACGAAGGAGGGGAGAAATTGACGATAGGATAAAATGAATGCCTCCATTGGAGGCATTTTTTATTCGGGACAGATGTCTATTTGTTTTTCGATGAGTTGTTCCAATGAAATGAATGATTCCGTTTTTGCGATTCCCGGAATATTCTGCAATGTATTGATCAGGATGTCCATTAAATGCTGGTGGCTGTTACAACGGAGTTTCAGGAATAGATTGTAGTGTCCGGTGATGAAGTGGCATTCTATGACTTCAGGAATCTTTTTGATTTCCTTGATGACGGTTTTATATTGGTGTGCGTTATCCAACATCACGCCGATAAATGCACATATTTGAAACCCTAATGCCCGGGGTTTTACAATAAAACGCGAGCCTTCAATAATCCCCGAATCTTCCATTTTTTTTACCCGCTGATGAATGGCGGCACCGGAAATGCCGCATTCACGCGCGATTTCCAAAAAAGGAACCCGTGCATTTTGCACTAAATAGGAGAGGATTTTCCGGTCTATATCGTCAATTTGGTATTTCATATTGTCTCTTCTGTACAAGTTGAAAAATAGTAAGACAAATATAGAAACAAAAATTCATTTTTTATACTACTTTTGCCTCCAAATAAAAATAATGGATCATTATGGGTTTACAATGTGGTATAGTAGGTCTTCCCAACGTGGGTAAGTCTACGCTTTTCAATTGCTTAAGTAACGCTAAGGCGCAGTCTGCCAATTTCCCTTTCTGTACGATAGAACCGAATGTAGGCGTGATTACTGTGCCGGACGAGCGCTTAAATAAGCTCGTCGAATTGGTGCAACCGCAGAATGTGGTACCTGCAGTCGTTGAAATCGTGGATATCGCGGGCTTGGTTAAAGGAGCGAGCAAGGGGGAAGGTTTGGGAAATAAATTTCTTTCCAATATCCGAGAGACGGATGCTATTATCCACGTTTTGCGTTGTTTCGATGACGATAATATTGTTCATGTGGACGGAAGTGTGGATCCTGTGCGCGATAAAGAAATTATTGATACCGAATTGCAATTGAAAGACCTTGAAACTGTCGAGATCCGTTTGCAGAAAGAGGAAAAACGTGCGATGACCGGTGGTGATGCCAATGCGAAACGTCTGGTGGAAGTGCTTCATCTGTATAAGGATGCTCTTGAAAAGGGGCAGTCAGTGCGCACTGTTGTGCTTGATGAATTGCAGCAGGAAGTTGCCCGCGATTTGCAATTGCTCACGAATAAACCCATTCTTTATGTCTGCAATGTTGATGAAGCTTCTGTTGTCAGTGGTAATCAATATGTCAATGCGGTGCGTGAAGCTGTCAAGGGAGAACAGGCAGAGGTGCTTGTTATCGGTGCCGGAATTGAAGCGGATATTGCCGAACTTGAGACCTATGAGGAGAAACAGATATTCCTTGAAGATTTGGGTCTGAAGGAGGCAGGGGTTAATAAATTGATTCGTACCGCTTATCACTTGCTCAATTTGCAGACTTATTTTACTGCCGGACCTAAAGAAGTTCGTGCATGGACTTTTCGGAAAGGCATGAAAGCTCCCCAAACTGCCGGTATTATCCATTCCGATTTTGAAAAAGGATTTATTCGCGCAGAGGTTATTAAGTATGATGATTTCATCCATTACGGTTCCGAAACCAAATGCAAGGAAGCTGGAAAGATGTCTGTTGAAGGTAAGGATTATGTTGTGCAGGACGGCGATATGATGAATTTTCGATTTAATGTATGAGAGAAAGGGGATAGTTTTCTACTCGTGTTGTTTTGTTGTTAGTTCTCCAGCTATTCTGCCAAAGGTGGCTGGTGTGTAAGTACGTCTAAAGGTTGCAAATCTTTTGCGATACTTTAGCTTAATGAGAATTTTTTATTTGCTCGCGGTGCGAGGACGGAATGAAGAATGAGATAGAAACGATTATAAGCGAAAGTTTCGTTGAGGGGTGAGGAGGAGTATATGTTGTGAGTGATTTGATGATGAAATGTGATGTAGATTAAGCGGTGGTGATTGTTTGCCGATGCAATATGTGTTATATATTTTTAATCTATTGATTATCAATGTAGTTTTGTGTACTAAAATAGCCTTGGGGGACAAACGGGGGACAAAAAAACGCATACAAAAAGAAAGAAAAACAATAAAACCATTTCAGAAAAGCCACACTGAAATGTCGGAGACAAAATTTGTCCCTTTGTCTCTCGGATTCTAATTTAGTTCCTGTATTGCTTCAGTGAACACTATTTTAAATCAGCCAATAGGGAATTTTGCATACCAAAAGAAATAAAACTACTTAAAACCCTGCAGAAATTTGAGGGATAAAATTTGTCCCTCATCTTCTTGTTGCATCTCCCTTGTTTGTCCCTTGTAATGCAATTAAATTCATTGTCTTTTCTGAAATACAAAAAGGTATAATATATAGGTTTAGTTTTTGTATATTTAATCAAGTTCTAAACTAAACTGCCTATAGCTTTAGAATGTCGAATGTTGGCGATGAATCTCTCTGTTTTCTTTTTGTCAGCATAAGAGAAGTTTAAGCAACTTTTCCGCTCTAGATAATTTTGCACATAATCATATCCGCATGATTATATGCAAAAATAATGATTATTCATTGATTTTCAGTATGTTGTTTTTTTGAATCAGCAAATATAATAGATATTGTATGTTTGTATTTGAGAAAATATCTCAAATATAAACATTATATGAATTAAATTTTGTATCTTTGTACTCGAAAATAGTTATGAAAAATAATT
>CAJTSF010000030.1 GCA_910578985.1 uncultured Odoribacter sp.
TCGAAATTCTGGATGCCGATGGGATATTTCCTTTCGCTCATGACCGATGGATGTTAGAGTTATTTGGGCAAAGATAGTAAAAATCTACCTTATGGGAAAAGAAAAGCAAAGGATAAACCGGTTATATTCAATTCGACTGAGAAAACCGTATAGATTAAAAACAGGGGAACAGCGTAAACCGTTCCCCTTGCCGTCGTGCTTCAAATCGTAGCCGAGCCGGGAATCGAACCCGAATCTAAAGTTTAGGAAACTTCCGTTCTATCCATTGAACTACTCAGCCTGCTTGCGCGACAAAAGTAGGAAATATTTCGGATATATGAAAATTTAGTCCGTGAAAGGAAAAAATGTATTACCTTGGCATCCCGAAAAGAAGCCGGAGAAATTTATCGACCTATAAATACACAACAGGATGAAAGTAGTGATTCAACGTGTGCGCCATGCCTCCGTGAGCATCGGAGGAGAGGCGTATTCCCGCATCGGAGGCGGGCTGATGGTACTGGTGGGGATTCAGGAGGACGATACGTCGGAGGATATCGGATGGCTCTCCGCGAAAATCTGCAATCTCCGCATTTTTGACGACGAGGAAGGGGTGATGAACCGCTCCGTCCTCGAGACGGGAGGGGACATCCTCGCAGTGAGCCAGTTTACGCTCATGGCGCGGACGAAGAAGGGGAACCGCCCGTCGTATGTGGATGCCGCGAAGCCGAACATTTCGATGCGGCTGTACGAGGAGTTCACGCTGACACTCTCCTCGGAGCTGGGGAAACCGGTGGAGACGGGGGTGTTCGGGGCGGACATGCAGGTGGAGTTGCTGAACGACGGGCCGGTGACGATTATCATAGATTCGAAAAACAGGGTGTGAGCATGGAACTGAAGGAGCTTCAAGAGCGCGTGGACGCCTGGATCAAGGAGTACGGCGTGCGCTATTTCGACGAGTTGACGAACACCGCCGTGCTGATGGAGGAGGTGGGGGAGGTGGCAAGGGTGATGGCAAGAAGGTATGGCGAGCAGTCGTTCAAGGAGGGGGAAAGGGATAACCTGGCGGAGGAACTGGGGGATGTGCTGTGGGTCATCGCCTGCCTGGCGAACCAGACGGGGGTGGACCTCACGGAGGCGATGGAGGCGAATTTCGCCAAAAAAACGGCAAGGGACGAAAAAAGGCATAAAAACAATCCTAAAATCGCGCGGCATTCGTGAGATTATTTTTACATTTGTCTCCTTGTTTCAGAATTTGGGTATGTGGACTAAAATCGCAAGTGTCATATTACGTTACCGGGTGGCGTTGATCGCCACCGTCCTGGGGTGTACGGCGTTCATGGGATTCCAGGCGCGGCACATCCAGATGTCGTATGAGAGCGCGGACCTGTTGCCGAAGACGGACAGCGCGTACGTGGAGTATTTACGCTTCCGGGAGGTGTTCGGGCAGGAGGGGAACGTGATGGTGTTCGCAGTTCGGGATCCGGAGTTTTTCCGTCTGGAGAAGATGAACGACTGGAGGGCGATGGGGGACAGCATCCGGGCGCTGGAGGGAGTGACGGCGCTGATGGACATCACGCATGCGCTCAACCTGAGGAAGAATACGGAGGAGCGGAGGTTCGAGGTGTGCCCTGTGTTCCCGCCGCGGGTGGGGACGCAGGAGGAGGCGGACAGCCTGGCGCGCGTGGCGGAGGGGTTGCCTTTTTATGAGGGGACGCTGGTGAACCGGGAGCGGCACGCATACGGGATGATGGTGACGGTGTCGGCGGAGGTGATGGGGTCGCCGAAGCGGGTGCAGCTGGTGGAGGACATCCTGCGCATCACGGAGGGGTTCAGCGCGAAGCATGAAGTGAAGATGCATTATTCGGGGATGCCTTACATCCGGGTGATCAACGCGGAGAACATCAAGGGGGAAATGTATATGTTTATCGCTCTGTCGCTGTTGATTACGGCGGTTATCCTGTATTTTTTCTTCCGGTCGTTGAGGATTGTGGGGTTCAGCGTGGGGATTATCGGGGTGAGCGTGGTGTGGGCGTTGGGGATTATGGCGATGCTGGGGGTGAAAATCACGCTGCTGACGGCGATGCTGCCGCCGTTGTTGATTGTGATCGGGATACCGAACTGTGTGTATATGATTAACAAGTATCACGCGGAGTATATGCGCCACGGGAACAAAATCAAGGCTTTGCAGCGGATGGTGCAAAAGGTGGGGAACGCGTCGCTGCTGTCGAACCTGACGACGGCGGCGGGGTTTGCGACGTTCACGATTACGTCGAGCCGGATATTGGTGGATTTCGGATGGGTGGCGTTTCTGAGCATCGCGTGCGTGTTCGTGATTTGTCTGGTGCTGATTCCGACGGTTTTCAGTTTCCTGCCGGTGCCGGAGGAGAAGCAGACGCGGCATTTGAGCAATCCGTTCATCAAGAGGGTGCTGGAGCGTCTGGTGTATGTGGTGACGTGGCGGCGGCATGCGGTGTATTACATCACATGCGTGCTGGTGGCGGCGGGCATCCTGGGCATCACGTTCATGAAGAGCACGGGGTATATGGTGGACGATTTGAAAGAATCGGACCCGATACGGCAGGACCTGGCTTTCCTCGAGGAGAATTTCGACGGGTTGATGCCTCTGGAAATCACGGTGGATTTCGGGAAGTCGAACCAGGCGGTGCGGCTGGCGAACCTGGAGAAGCTGGAACGGCTGGACCGGGAATTGTCGGCGGATCCGGACCTGTCGGGGGCGCTGTCGGTGGTGGAGGCGGCGAAGTTCGCAAACCAGGCGTATTACAACGGGAAGGCGGCGTATTATAAGTTGCCGACGAGCATGACGTATAATTTCATCATGAAGTATCTCGCGGGTTCGGCGGACGGGGCGGCAAGCATGGCAAGTTCTTTCATCGATTCGACGATGCAGAGAGTGCGGATGAGCTTCCGTGTGAAGGATGTGGGGACGAAGAGGATGGAGGAGAAAGTGGCGCAAGTGCATGAGACCATCGGGAAGATATTCCCGCCGGAGACGTACCGGGTGAGCGTGACGGGGTCGAGCGTGATATTTTTCAAGGGGAACCAGTATCTCATCACGAATCTGTTCACGTCGCTGGCGCTGGCGATTCTGCTCATCGCGGGGTTTATGGCGTGGATGTTCCGCAGCAAGCGGATGGTGCTTATCGCCCTGGTGCCGAATGTGATTCCGCAGATTATCACTGCCGCGATCATGGGGTATTTCGGGATTCCCATCAAGGCATCGACGATTCTGGTGTTCAGCGTGGCGTTCGGTATCTCGGTGGACAACACGATACATTATCTCGCAAAGTACCGCCAGGAGTTGCAGGCCACGGATTGGGATCTGCGCCGCTCGGTGGTGAATGCGCTGAGGGAAACGGGGCAGAGCATGATTTATACCTCCATTATCCTGTTCTTCGGGTTCGGCATCTTCTGCCTGTCGGAGTTCGGGGGAACTTTCGCGCTGGGGTTGCTGACTTCGCTGACGCTTTTTGGGGCGATGCTCGCCAATCTGGTGTTGCTGCCGTCGCTGTTGCTGACGATGGCGCACAGCATCACGAAACGGAATTTCAAGGCGGAACCCCTCCTGCAAATCTTCGACGAAGAGGAGGACATCGACGAGGATAAATTGGAAATCGAAGCGGGACTCGCATAACGACACAAAGGAAAGCCGATGGAAGACGCGCAATTCTTGGAAGGAATCAACCGGAAAGAACCGGGGGCATGGGAACGGCTGTATGATTATTTTTATGCGCCGTTGTGCTGCTATGCCGCACGGTTTGTCAGGAATGAGGCGAGGGCGAAGGACATTGTGCAGGATTGCATGGTGCAGTTGTGGCGCTCGAAAGTGGAGTTCCATCATTTGAAAGTGATTACGACCTATTTGTACCGCGCCGTATATAACGCCTCACTGAATGACCTGCGCTCGCAGGAGAGGGCGCAACGGCTGCATGAGAAGTGGGGGGAGGAGATGGTCCGTAATGAAGAAGAGGGGGTGGAAAAGGCGTTGGAGGAGGAGACCATCACGCGGTTTTACGCCGTGCTGGAACGGCTGCCGGAACAGCAGAAGGAGATTATCCTCCTGAGCATGAAAGGGCTGAAGGTGAAGGAAATCGCCGCGTCGCTGGAACTCAGCGAGAACACAGTGAAGACGCAGAAGAAGAGGGCCTATCAGTTTATCCGGAAAGAATTGGGGGAATTGTGGGGAGTCATCGTCTCTTTACTTTTCGTTTAAAATTTCTCATTTTTTTGTCACCCGTTTTCGCAGGCGCGGTGTCTGTCACACAACAATAAGACAGACACATGGAGTGGGAAGACATTTATGAACAGTCCCGGAAGATTGCCAACGAGGCGCTAGAGAGCCTGTTGGAAGAGCGGGAGCCGGCGTGCGGAGAGGGCGCCGGGCAACGGATTGCGAAACGGTTGCGGGATGGCGGCTATCTGGCTGCCCGCGCAGAACAACGGAAAAGGTTTTGCGGCAAGGAGGCATTCCAAACCCTGCTGTGCAGGGAAAAGAAACACCGGCGGCGACGCATCGCGGCATGGGTCGGCACCGCCGCGTGCGTCACGGTGGCGTGCGGGATGGCGGGATGGTGGATACAGAGGCAGGAAACGGCTCTCTCCCCGGCGCCCGCCCCGTCCGCGACGGTCTGCAAAATCGAAACGCGCGCCATCCTCATCAAAGGGGATGGAAAGCAGGTGGTGTTGGGGAAAAAACCCTTGCAGACGACGGAAGGCAACGCGACCACGGTTGCCATCGACTCGACGGGAGTCGCCTATATCTCCCGGGAGAACCCGCATGCGGATACAGCTGTGACGAACGTCCTCCTCGTGCCGCGCGGAGGGATGTACTCACTGACGCTGTGCGACGGGACACGCGTGTGGGTGAATGCGGATTCAAGACTGGAATATCCCGTGGCATTCTCCGGGCGCCAACGGACGGTGAGGCTGAGCGGTGAGGCTTATTTCGACGTGGCGCCGAACGGGAAAAGTCCGTTTGTGGTGAAGACCGGACGTGGCGACATCACCGTGACGGGAACGGAATTCAACGTGAAATGCTACGCCGACGAACACGACATCGCCACTACGCTCGTCGAAGGGAGGGTAAGTTTCGCCGGCAAAGGACAGGAACAGCACCCGCAACCCCTCCGCCCGGGGGAGCAGGCGGTGTGGGAAGAGAGTAGCTGCCGGACAACGGTGCAACGAGTGAACGTCCGGCATTACATCGGATGGAAAAACAACAAGCTCTCTTTCCAGGAGGAATCCTTAGAGGATATCATGCGCACCCTGTCGAGGTGGTTCAACACCGGAGTGGTGTTCGAGAACGAGGAGTTGAAAGCGCTGGTCTTCTCCGGCAACATGGAAAAATTTTCGGACCTCACGCCCCTGCTCCGCCTTTTCGAACTCAGTTCGGACGCCCGGTTCGAAGTGAAGGAGGGCACAGTCTATATCAGAAAAAAGAAATGACACTTAATCACTTAATTATTTAAAACATGTACAGTAACATTATGAAAAGAAGAATCATTTTAATGATGCGCCTGGCTTGTTTCCTGACCGCCTGGCTGGCGTTGTCCGCCATGGCGTCGGCGAAAGCCCAGCGTAACGTGGTGAGCTTGAACGTCGGGTCGGAAAGCCTGAGTCACGTGCTGATGCAGGTAAAAGACCAAACGGGCGCACAAATTCTCTACAATGAGAATGTCTTGAGAAATGTGCGGTGCGAGAATGTGCAGGTAAAAAAATTGCCGGTGGAAGAGGCACTGGAGCGCATTCTGGCAGGCACTCCTTTCGACTACACGGTGGACAACGGGGTCATCGTCATCCGGGAACGGCAGGAGCCCGCCACCCCACAATCCGTAACGGTACGCGGAGCTGTAAAAGATGCCGCAGGCAATCCGCTTCCGGGCGTGACAGTATTAATCAAGGGAACCCCCATAGGCGTCACTACGGACGAGGCGGGGAAGTATGCCATCAATCTGCCTGCGGGGAATGACATCCGGCTAATTTTTTCTTTTATCGGAATGAAGCCCCAAGAGGTCGCGTACGCAGGACAAACGGAAATCAACATCACCCTGCATGAGGACGTGACGGAAATCGACGAGGTGGTCATCACCGGCTACCAGACCGTGGATCGCCGCAAGAATACCAGCGCCGTGACTTCCGTCAAGGCGGAGGACATCATGCGTCCGGGCGTGACGAGCATCGACCAGATGCTGGAGGGTCAGATTCCCGACTTGGTTTCCATGACCAATTCGGGAGAAATCGGAGTTGCTCCGAAACTGCGTATCCGCGGTACTTCCACGCTCATCGGCAACCGCGAACCGCTGTGGGTCATCGACGGCATCGTGCAGCAGGACCCGGTGAATATCTCCCCGGAGGAGTTGAACGACCCCGATTATGTGAACCGCATCGGTAATGCCATCTCGGGATTGAACCCGCAAGACATTGACCGCATTGACGTGCTGAAAGATGCTTCTGCTACCGCCCTTTACGGTACGAAAGCGGCAAACGGGGTGATTGTCATCACCACAAAACGGGGACATGTCGGGAAGCCGATCGTGTCTTACAATATGACAGGCTCCTTCAAGTTCCGCCCCCGTTACAGCGAGCGCCACATCGACGTGATGACCTCAAAAGAAAGAGTACAGTTTTCGCGCGATTTGCTGAATAATCAATATATCTTTTCAAGTAATACCAGTCTGGTCGGTTATGAATACCTCTATTCCCAACTATATGCCAAACAAATTTCTTATGACGAATTCGTCAAGCAAGTTTCCGAGATGGAAGCATTAAACACCGACTGGTTTGCGGCATTGGGCGACGATGTCTTCTCTTCGCAGCATACATTGAGTTTGACGGGCGGTTCCGACATGATTCGTTATTATGCTTCTATCGGTTATACCGACGACAATGACGTTATCAAATCCAACCGGAATGACCGTTATACGGCAAAGTTGAATTTAGATATCCGTTTCTCTGAAAAAGTTTCTTTGTCATTGGGCTTTGATGGAAACAAGAGTACACAGAAATATTATCAAAATGAGCTGGCACCGATTAATTATGCCTACAACACCAGCCGCACCATCCCCTTCCGAAATGAAGACGGGACGTTACATTTTTATCAGAAACCGGGGAACGGTTCTACCCATTATCGGTTCAACATCCTTAACGAACTGAATAATAGTGGATGCACACAGGACGGATCCGGACTATCGTTTCAAGCGAATTTATTATACAATCCACTGCAATGGCTGAGAGTTAACGGTATTTTCAGCTATTCTGTATCCAATATGGAAATCGATTCGTATTGGGGTGCCGAAACGCATCATGTGGCTGCCATACGTCGGGGTGAATTCGGTGGAGACATTGATGCTAAAGAGAGTGAATTGCCTGCCGGTGGAGAATTAAAGCAACAGACTTCCCGAAACGAAAACTATACGGCACGTCTGCAACTTGATGTCAACAAATATTTCGGTGCGGACGAACAGCACAACATTAATGCCTCTTTAGGTTGGGAGGTCAGTTCAACCCAATATGTCGGTACGGATATCACCAATCGAGGATATTATCCTGACCGGGGATTACAATTCGCCACATTCGAACAAGGCACTTATCCCAAATTCGATGCCTGGTTGTTGGCAAATCGTCCGACCCTGACAGATAACCTGACCAATTTGATGGCGGCTTATGCCAGTGTTTCCTATTCTTTTCGGAATTGGATCACCTTGAATGCCAACGCCCGTTATGACGGTTCCAACCGTTTCGGGTCACAGGGAAACGAAAAACTGTTACCTGTGTGGTCGGCTTCTTTAGCTTACAATCCTTTAGAACAATTCAACGCTACAGGTTTCTTTGATTTTCTGCAATTGAAATTCTCTTACGGTTACCAGGGAAATATGCTTGAAGGACAATCACCGGAATTAATCATTAAAAAGTTACCATTAGATGATTATTACCATGAACTGGTATCGGAAGTGTCCGTGTATCCGAATCCGGAATTGAAATGGGAACGCACCAGTTCCTTAAATGCGGGCATTGAACTCTCCATGCTGGAACGCCGCCTGATGGTCAGCTCCGACTTTTATTACAAAAAGACCAAAGACGCCTTTATGGAAAAAGAGATTTCCGGAGTGAACGGCACCAATTCCCACATGGTAAACAGTGGAGAAATCCTGAATCGGGGGTTTAATGTGTCTTTGACCGTTTCGCCGATTCGAAGCAAAGAATTCCGTTGGTCACTCTCCACATCGGTTTCCAAGACGTTCAACCGAATTGAAACGAAACCCTCCACAGACCAATACAAAGTGGATAATTTCTTAAACGGTACGGTTATTACAAAAGGACATCCCGTCAATACTTTCTTTTCTTATCGCTTTAAAGGATTAAGTCCGGTAGACGGAGGACCATTGTTCTATGATTACAAGGAAAATCCGGAGCGTCTCTATGGCAAAAGTCTGCATGATGTCTACACTACAATCTTGGAGGCATCCGGCTCTCGTGAACCCAAATTGTCCGGCGGTATCAACAATACATTCACATATAAAAACTTCCGTTTAAACATGACGTTGGCTTATAGTCTGGGGGCCAAAACCCGTCTGTTCAAATTGTTCGATAACCAAAAATTCAATCCGGAAAGAAATGTGAACCGGGATTTCCTGAATCGCTGGCAACGCCCGGGTGATGAAAGATATACCGATATTCCGGTAATCATAAACGGAGGCAATCTATCATATGATTCCCATTGGTCAAGTTCCTCGTATTATAGAGGTTTGATTCCCGAACTTGGAGGATCTGCCTGGGATATGTATAATTATAGTAATATCCGAGTCGTCAGTGCTAATTATTTGAAATGCAGCACGATGAGTCTAACCTATTCTTTCTCGGAAGAATTGATTTCGAAATGGAAACTGCAACGTCTGGAACTATCGGTTTCCACGAACAATCCGTTCATCGTCTGTTCCTCCAAACTGAAAGGACAAACCCCGACTCAGGGCGGCTTTACCGATATCCAATTGTCTGAACGTCAGACATTCTCTTTCGGACTCTATGTTTCATTTTAAATTGACAAACGTATGAAGAGATACAAATTTTACATCATGTTCGGGGTGATTTGCAGCACTTGTTTTGCTTGCAGCAACTTCCTGACGGAATACTCCCACGACCAGGCGTATGTGCAGTCATATACCGATTTGGACGAAATAATTATCGGTTCCGGCTATATGAAATGCAACAGCGCTTCTTATGATTACGGATATACGAAAGACTTAGTCTATTATCCGTATATACATTTCATGGCAGACGAAACCGAAGTCAAGACAACGGGTGCGTATAGTTATAGCAATGCAAATGTTCTCAAAATTCTTTTTGGCTACTATACTTGGCAAAAAGAAGTGGAACGTGATCATGAGTCTACGGTTCAATGGGTTGAAAATCAAGATTGGAACAATCTTTATCTCCACATCAATATCTGTAACCTGATTTTATCGCAGATAGACGAGCAACCTGTTGAAACGGGAATGGACAGGCAAAACGTCAATCGTATCAAGGGAGAAGCTCATTTCCTGCGCGGGTCTTACTATTTTATTTTGGCCAATCTGTATGGGAAGCCTTATAGCACGGCTACGGCAAAGACCGACCTGGCGGTTCCAATCAAATTGACGGAGTATAAAGAAGACAAGGTGTACACCCGTGCTACCGTGGAAGAGGTTTATGAACAAACCCTTAAAGATTTGCTGCAAGCGGAATCCTACCTGAAAGACATTCCCCGCAAGTCTGTGACGCGTGCCGGACATGCGGCAGTATGCTTAATGTTAAGCCGTGTATATCTGTATATGCAGAATTATGCGGAAACCGTTAAATGGGCACGTGCTTGTCTGGCAGAGCAAGACGACTTGACCAATCTGAACGGTTTCGTCGGTGACGCTTTCGTCACCCAGTCTTCGCCGGAGTTGATTTTTACGATGGGGGGCAATTTTATTTTCCTAAACCTTGGCAATGGTGCGGGAAATTTTGTGGTATCAGAAGATTTGATCAGATGCTATACGGAGAACGATTTGCGCAAACAGAACTTTATTCGTGCTAATGATAACGGGATTTACAAATACGTCAAACTCCCTTGCGTCAGCGCACGCAATGTCTCGGATAATTTTGCATTACGAACGGCAGAAGCTTACTTGAACTTGGCGGAAGCAGCTGCCTGTTTGGGCGAGGAATATATGACAGAAGCCCAAAATGCATATAATACACTTCGACGGAATCGAATCACCGGATATACCGATGAACACCTGACGGGTAATGACCTCATCAAAGCAATCCGCCAGGAAAGACGACGGGAGCTCTGTTTGGAAGGACATCGTTGGTTCGATTTACGCCGATACATGGTCAATGACGCTTGTCGCGAAGAAAAAACTTTAACGAACACATTTGTTTTATATGGACAATTCCCACCTGATTATGCCTACGAGATTGTAACCCTCCGACAATACACACTGCCGCCACATGATGATGCTTGGACTCTGCCGATTCCTGCTGTGGAACTGGAGTCGAACTATGGAATGCCGGATAATCCGAGATCAGAACGCGAATATAAATAAGTAGAAAAAGAATAGATTATGAAACCGTATATTTTAATTTTTCTTTTATGGGGAGCCTGCTGGGCTTGCTCGGACAACGAGGATTTGACACCCTCGCACAACGACCGAAATATGTTCGATATGCCGGATTTTTCTTCGCCGGAAGAAATGCAACTTCGGAGAAACTTTCATGAAGAAACAAGCAGTTACTTGATTTTTAATGATTCTTTGTATTACCGTAATCTGACAACCCCTCAAGGTTCAGATCCGGAATTGGTGATGCTCGATATGAAATATCAGATTTCGGGGACAACCGACAAGACTCCCATCCGTTACTCTTTATTGAAAAATATGGAGGATAAGGTATTAGCGACCAAGTTTCTGAAAGAAGAAATCTTATCATGGCTTTCTCCCGCGTTTTACTCCTATGCCTTTTTTATGGTAGATGAATTTTTCAGTAGTGTAGAGGAATTTGATTTGGATATTTTTGAGTATGTTTGGATAGAATTCCCTGCTGAAGCTTATGCCGGCTATAACGCCACATTAATCGCTTATAACGACTTCTATTCCAGGAATGAAACTGAACGTTACAGTTATAAACGAAAAGTCCTGAAAACACTTGTTGAAAAAACACACTCTCAAATCAAGGATGGCGAATACGATGATTTCTATAACGTGCTTTCCAAATATTACAAAAAACGTCCTGAACAAAAGGATGAAGAAGGCAAAGGAGACTATGAAGAAAGCATTTTGGAATTGGGATACCTGACTACCTATCAGAGTTCATGGGGTATAAGTTTTTGGGAAAAAAAGTATGACTTGTTAGCTTATGTTACGGAAATCTATTCGCTTACCCAGGAGGAATTCGATGAGAAATACGATAAGGAGCAATACCCGCTTGTCCACCAAAAGAAAAATGCACTGGTCAAGATATTCGAACGTCATGGAGTACGAGTTTACTAATTTTAAAACAATGTAATTATGAAATACATAATCGTAATATTATCCTTTATTTGCCTGTTCGGCACGGCTTGTTCAGATAATAACGGAACAGAAGCACCCGTAGTACGTCCGGAAGCCCAAGGCATTTGGGTGGATAACAGAGGCAGTGAACCCATCACTTATCATTGGGTCCGCTATGGCAAACTCGAGTGGATTTGTGAGAATATCCGGACGGAAACTGCACCAGAAACCTATCTTCCCGATCCCAATAATAGTTTTTACGAACGAAATACAGAAGAAGAAACCTTGCAATACGGTTACCTGTATGATTTCGAAACAGCCAAAACCTTGGAAACCGAAGGTTGGCGATTACCGACAGACGAGGATTGGAAAGACCTCGAACGCCATCTCGGCATGGAAGCCGGCAAAGCGGATAAAGAAGAGTGGCGAGGTGATTTTGTCGGAGAATTACTGATGCAGGACAGCACAGGCAGCGGACTGAACCTGCAACATGCCGGATACCACATTACAGAAGGAGGACGAGGGGTTCGCAACCGGGGCGTCGACGGTATCTATTGGACATCGACTTTGGATACCCGTACCCAAGGATATGCTTGGACACGCATGGTGGTCTACAATCGTAAAGAAGTCCGGCGCTTTTCTATGCTGACGAAAAAAGGGCTGAGTGTACGTCTGGTGCGTGATGTTCAACAATAAAATACCGAATATGAAAAGAATTATTTTTATCCTATTCATTGCTTTTCTTTCTCTCACCGGTTTTGCCCAGACCGGAGCCCGATTTATGGACAATAGCCCCTGGAAAGAGGTGTTGAAACGGGCGAAGCGGGAGAATAAAATGATTTTCGTGGATTGCTATACCAGTTGGTGCGGTCCCTGCAAACAATTGGCAAAACAGATATTCCCCCAGGAAAAAATGGGGGAATACCTCAATGCCCGTTTTGTCAACGTCAAATATGACGTAGAGAAAGGCGAAGGCTTAGCGATTGAAAAAATGTATCCCGGAGAAGTCAAAGTCTATCCGACCATGCTTATCCTAAACGCCAAAGGCGAACTGCTCCACAAGGTGACAGGCATGCATCCCGCTGATGAACTGATTGCCGCCATCGAAGAAGGGTTGCAAGGCAACACGATTTATGTTCTGGAAAAAGAATTTGAAAAAGGAAACCGGGAAAAAGAGTTTGTTCTCAAATACCTATACCTGCTCAAAGCCTCATCCGAGCGAAAACAATACGAAAAAGTGGCAAGGGCATACGCATCTCAATTCCCCGTAGATTCCCTGCTCAACAAGGAAATCTGGTCGATGGTCAATAAATTCATTGCGAAATATCCGTATGACAAAGAATTTCGTTTTATCATCGAACACCTGGACGAAATGGAGGCCAAAGGCTTAATCGACCGTTATGCTTTGGAATCCGAATTGAGCGGGGAAATCGGTTTTGCCGTCAATTCCATCTATTTGCTTTCCAACCAAACACATAGCGAAGATTCTGTCGCCCTGTTACAAAAACAAGCGGATTATCTGCGGATGTTGCTCCAAAAGCCCGTCAAAGGATTCCCCGAATCGCTTGCCGAACTATCCTTGGTCAAGTGCAAACTCGCAGGCGATGCCGACAGATTGTACGACCGATTTTGCGTATTGACGGAATGTGGGCTGGTAAATCGTGACGTCTTCCAATCGAGTATGCTCCAATACCTGGTGCAACGGCTAAACGACGCGGAACGGCTGCGGCATTGTGTCGAACTCGCCCGGCAATTGAAAACAACTTCCCCTGGATGGATGCAAAGTATATGTAACGACATTATAGAGTCAGCAAATAACAAATTAAAGTAAAAACAACATGAACAAAAAAATCTTCTTATTCGGTGTATGCCTACTATTTATTCAATTATTGTGGGCTCAGGAAACAGAAAAAGGAATCCGTTTTATAGACAACGAACCTTGGGAAAAAGTGCTCAAAAAAGCTAAAAAACAGCACAAACCGATTTTTGTAGACTGCTACACCAGTTGGTGCGGTCCTTGCAAACAATTGGCTAAAGATGTATTTACCCGCGAAGATGTCGGTCAATTCGTGAATGAACAGTTCGTTAGTGTAAAATACGACGTAGAGAAAGAAAACGGATTGAACTTTGCCCGTCAGTATCGTGACCAAATTTCCGCATTTCCTACCCTGTTGCTTATCCAAACGGACGGAACAGTGATGTCACGCATTGTAGGGGCTTATCCCGCCGAAGAAATTCTCCAGTCTATCAAAGACGGATTGGAAGGAAAAACTTGGCAGAAAATGGCACAGGAATACGAGGCAGGCAAGCGGGATTACAACTTCATCATCGACTACCTCAATAGGCTCTCCATCGCAGGAGAAGACAAAAAATATGAGGAAGTTCGGCACAGCTACGTGAAATCATTTCCGATAGACAGCCTGTTGAACCGGCAAATCTGGGACCTGGGCAAAGATTACATCCGAAACCCCAAGACGGAAGAATACCAGTTCCTCCTGCACCATCTGAACGAGTTTGCCAACCGGGGTTTTAACCGTTATGACCTGGAATGGACACTGGCAATCCTCTCCTTTTATCCCATCAGTGATATTGTGAAAGAAAGCTTGAAAGACAGAAATTCAGCGAAAAAAGAAACATGGATGAAAGAACTGAAAGAACTGGAAAAGATGTTGGAAAAACCTATCAAAAAATTCCCCGAATATCTCGCCTACACTCGATTGGAGCAATCCTATCTGGAAGGTGATACAGAAGAATTGGCATACCGCCTGATTTACCTGGGTGAAAACCATTTACTGGATATGCTCGACTGGGAAAAAGCATGGATAGAATATGTCATTGACCATCTTTCGGACAAACAACTGCTCCGGCGGTGCGTGGACTATCTCCAAGGCAAACAAACAGCTAATGAAGAGGGAAACGACTGGATTATAAACAATTGCTACAGCGTTCTCGCCAAAGGCTATGCCAAACTGGGAGAGCAGGCAAAAGCCGAAGCATGCAGCCGAAGAGCCGTAGAAGTTGACAAACAGAACAAAGAAAAACTGAATTTCTAAAACAAAGTCCATTCCCATGAAGAAATTGATTTTTATAACGGTCGCCATGGTCATCATGGCGACTTCTTGCCAAAACACCGCGACACAGGTGCAACTCCGTATTGAAGCTGACGAAAACTATCCCGAAGCCGCGTTGTTGCTGAAAGATTCCCTTTACAGACAACCGCTGGATGCCGCAAATACAACCGTATTTGCTTTGCCCGAGAAATTCGAACCGGCTCTCGGAGCCGTATTCTTCGGAGACAAACATGTATTAATCTATATGGAGCCCGGGGAAAACACTGACATTTCAGTACAGATAAACGGCAACACAGTCATCCCTGTTTTCGCCGGGAAATACGCTCGGGAAAACAATTATCTCAACGAAAAGCAAGCCGCCTTTTCTCCCGATTACAAACTCAACGAAGCGGATTTCGCCGCATCCTTGGAACGGCAATTAAAGCAATCGTACCAAACCTTGGATGCGAAAGGCTTCAACGGTAATTTCAACCGATTGGAGAAAAAAAGAATGAAATACACTCTTTATAAAACACTTCTGGAATATCGATCCGAACACCTGTATGCCATTGAAAATTATCATTATGAATTGAATGACATATACTTCAACACTTTGACAAATGTATTTACAGAAGACGAAGACATTCTGAACATGAGCGTATATCAGGACTACATGAAAAGAATGGTATCGTACATCGCTATCCACAACATGTCGGAATTCGAAGATTTCCGCTACATCCAAGAAGAACTGAATTACGTAATTACCCATTTCAAAAATCCGAAAGTGACAGAATTTATAATAGATGCTATCATTTCCGAATACATCGAACGTAACGGCATTGACAAACTGGAGGAGTTGGAACCGATTCACCGGACAAAAGTAACTGACCCGAAAAAGAAAGCCGCTTTCGAGGAATTATGCGACAAATGGCGCCGTATTGCCCCGGGACAACCTTCCCCCGCCTTTGCTTACAAAGACATCAACGACAAGACTGTGTGCCTTTCCGACTTCCGTGGGAAATACGTCTACATCGACTGTTGGGCGACTTGGTGTGGTCCATGTCGCCGCGAACAGCCTTTCCTGGCAAAATTGGAAAAGAAATACGCAAACAAGAATATCTGCTTTGTCAGCATCTCTTGCGACCAGGACAAAGCCGCTTGGGAGAAAGTCATACGAGAAGAAAAACTGAAAGGAATCCACCTCATTGCCGATGAAAACGACACTTTTATGTCGGCTTATATGGTTGCGGCGATTCCCCACTTCATCCTCATCGACCCGGAGGGGAAAGTGGTCAACGCCCATATGACCCGCCCCTCCGATCCGGAAACGGAGAAATTCTTCCAAACGCTGAAAGGCTTATAACGGAAGATTTTCATAGAGAAATGCCCCGCAAATTCGATGGTTGCGGGGCATTTTACATAAAAAGACTTCCCGCCGTCCGAAGACGAGCGGGAAGCTGCCCGAATAGCACCCCTACTATCCGGGCTCTCACCCCTATATCTTTTATTTGATCATTTCCAACACTTTCATCTCTTTCACCACATCATCCATCAACTGAGAAGCGCCGATGCGAAAATAGTACGGATTCATCCATTCCTTGCCCAGCACATGATTGACAATCGTCAGGTAGCGGATGGCACTCTGAGCCTTGGAAATACCTCCTGCCACTTTCAAGCCCACTTTCCTGCCGGTGGTGGCATGATACTGGCGGATGGCTTCGCACATCACGTAAACAGCCTCCGGCGTGGCATTGACCGGCACCTTTCCCGTTGAAGTCTTGATGAAATCGGCTCCGGCATAAGCGGCGATAACGGACGCTTCGAAAATCGTCTCCAGACTTTTCAATTCGCCGGTCTCCAGAATGACTTTCAACCGCACACCCTCGCATGCCTCACGAATGGCAACCAACTCGCGGTAAACCTTCTCATGGTTCTTCTCCAGCATATCCCCCACGGAAATCACCACATCCACCTCCTGAGCGCCGGCTTCGACAGCCATCCTGCACTCCGCCAACTTGATGTCGGCGAACGTCTGGGCATTGGGAAAATGACCTGCGACGACAGCCGTCCGGATATCCGTGGCTCCCAGCAACTCCCGCACAACGGAAGCATAATGGGGGTACACGCATACGGCAGCCACCGGTTTCAATTCGAACTTCTTCAGTTTCTTCAACAAGTCGGACACAAAGGCACGCACGGACGTTTCCGTATCCGTCAGGCACAAGGTCGTGTAATCCATGCAGGCAACACAGAACGACAAGTTCTCCAAGCAATAGGCCTGCTTGATTTCCTTTTCGATCACACCGTCCAAATCGAACTGCACACGCTCGTCGAAATTGGCGATGTTATACGTTGCTAATATGTCTGCAATCTGTTCCATCGTTACAAACTTAACTGTTCCCTCCGGTTTTTCGGCAACTTCGCCACCACCAGGCGGTAAGAGTTCTCTATCCACAAACGGATGAGGCTGTCGCTTATCGTCTCGTCCAGGGTTATGGTGTTCCAATACTTTTTATTCATGTGGAATCCGGGTGTCACTGCCGGGAAGCGTTCCCGCAATTCGACAGCCTCCTCCGGATCGCATTTCAGGTTCATCTTCAAAGGCGATTCGTCCAACGCCACGAAGCAGAACATCTTCCCCTCCACTTTAAATACCAGAACATTTCCCCACTGGATTTCAGTCGTCGAATGATCGAAAGACTGACAATACCCGGTCAATTCCTCTACGTTCATCGGGGGCAAAATTACACAATGTTTGCGAGGTTTTAAATTTTTCCGGAAGAAAATATTTACCTTTGGGAATTAAATTTCAATTTTCATGGCAAAGAAAGAAGGCGGAGAGACGCCGTTGATGAAGCAATATTACGCCACCAAAGCGAAATATCCGGATGCCATCCTGCTCTACCGGATGGGAGATTTCTACGAGACATTCGGCGAAGACGCCGTCACGACCTCCAGGATTCTGGGCATCACGCTCACCAAACGCTCGTCGGGCTCTCCGGGAACGGTCGAACTGGCAGGCTTTCCGTTCCACGCCATAGACACCTATCTGCCCAAACTGGTACGGGCGGGACAGCGGGTGGCTATCTGCGAACAACTGGAAGACCCGAAAAAGACCAAATTCCTCGTCAAGCGCGGAGTCATCGAACTGGTCACTCCCGGCGCCTGTTACAGCGAATACTCCACCGACATCAAGAGCAACACCTTCCTGGCGGCGGTCCATTTCGGCAAGACGGAGGCAGGACTGGCATTGCTGGACCTCTCCACAGGCGAGTTTTTGGCCACGGAAGGCGACTATGCCACCATCGACAAGTTGCTCAACAGTTTCCAGCCGAAAGAGGTTGTCTATCCCAAAGGACAGGAGGCGCACTTCCATGAACGGTTCGGCAACAAATTCTACATCTATCCCATCGAAGAATGGTTCTTCGACCGGGACTCCGGCGCGGAACGGCTGATGAAGCACTTCGGGGTGAACTCGTTGAAAGGGTTCGGCGTCGAACGGATGAACGGCGGCATATCGGCGGCAGGCGCCGTGCTCCACTACCTGGAAATGACGAAGCACGACATGGTGTCGCACATCACGACCCTTTCCCGCATCGACGAGTCGCATTACGTCCTGCTGGACAAGTTCACCCTCCGCAATCTGGAACTGCTGCATTCGGCCTACGAGGAGGGACGCTCGCTGGTCGATGTCATCGACCGCACGATCACCCCGATGGGCGGGAGGATGCTGAGGCGCTGGATCGGCATGCCGCTGAAATCACCGGAGGAAATCAACCGCCGCCTGGACGTCGTGGAATACTTCACCCGCCACGAAGCCGAGAGAAAGACCGCGGAAGAGTGGCTCGAAAGCATCGGCGACCTGGAAAAGCTGGCATCCAAAATCGGCGTGGGAAGAATCACCCCGAGGGAGATGAACCAGCTGAAAACCGCCCTCTCAGGCATCGCCCCCCTGAAAGAATTGTGCCTGCATGCCGAATCGCCCGTATTGCGGGAAATCGGAGAACAACTGGACCCGTGCCTGCCGCTGTTCGGGAAAATCAAAAGCCAATTGCAGGAAAACGCGCCCCATCAGGTGGCTAAAGGAGGCGTGATTGCCGAAGGGGTGAACGCCGAACTGGACGAATTGCGCAACATTTCCATCCACGGCAAGGAGAAACTGCTGGAAATCCAGCAACGGGAGAGCGAAGCCACCGGCATCCCTTCCCTGAAAATCGGCTTCAACAACGTATTCGGATACTACATCGAAGTCACCAAAGCCCACAAGGACAAGGCGCCAGACACCTGGATACGGAAGCAGACCCTGGTCAATGGCGAGCGCTATATCACCCCGGAACTGAAAGAATACGAAGACAAGATACTGGGCGCGGAAGACCGCATCCTCGCCATCGAGACGGAGCTCTACAACGCCCTCCTGCAGGAAGCGCTGGCATACATCCGCCCGTTGCAGGCGGACGCCAGGGTGCTGTCGGCGACGGACGTGCTGCTCTCCTTTGCGGAGACCGCCCTCGCCAACCGGTACGTGCGCCCCGAACTGAACACCTCGAACGTCATTGACATCCGCGAGGGACGCCACCCGGTCATTGAAAAACAACTGCCTCCGGGAGAGGAATACATTTCAAACGATGTACTGTTGGACAATGAGAAACAGCAAATCATCATAATCACAGGTCCAAACATGGCGGGCAAGTCGGCACTCCTCCGCCAAACCGCCTTGATCGTCATCCTGGCACAGGCGGGATGCTTCGTGCCCGCCGCCTCCGCCTCCATCGGGTATGTGGACAAAATATTCACCCGCGTCGGCGCGTCGGACAACATCTCGCAAGGGGAATCCACGTTCATGGTGGAGATGAACGAAGCCGCCAACATCCTGAACAACATATCGGACCGCAGCCTGGTGCTGTTCGACGAACTGGGACGCGGCACCTCCACTTACGACGGCATCTCCATTGCCTGGGCAATCGTGGAATACCTGCACGAACATCCGAAATACCACGCCAAAACCCTGTTTGCCACGCACTACCACGAACTCAACGAAATGGAGCGCTCGTTCAAAAAAATCAAGAATTACAACGTCTCCGTCAAGGAGGTGGACAACAAGGTGATTTTCCTGCGCAAGTTGGTGAAGGGAGGCTCGAACCACTCGTTCGGTATCCAGGTTGGACGAATGGCGGGACTGCCGCAGTCGGTCATCCGGCGGGCGGACGAAATCCTCAAACAGCTGGAAAGCAACCGCGACACCAATGACTCCCTACGCAAAAACGTGGAGCACATCGCCGACGGCAGGGAAGGCATGCAATTGAGCTTTTTCCAACTGGACGACCCCGTGCTTTCCGAGATACGCGATGAAATCGCGGGATTGGACATCAACAGCCTCACCCCGCTGGAAGCGTTGAACAAACTGAACGAAATCAAAAAGATTGCCGGGCTGTAATCACTCCACCGCCACTTTGCGGATAACCACATCCTTGAGCGGGCGGTTGTTTTCGTCCGTCGGCTCGGCGGAAATCCGGTCCAGTACCTCCAGCCCTTCAACCACCTCCCCGAACACGGTGTATTCCCCGTCCAGGTGGGGCGTACCGCCCACGGTCGTATAAGCTTTCACCTGCTCTTCCGACAGCACCAGCTTCACCGCCTCGAACTGCTCGCGGGCAGCCTCCGACAGCTCCCCGTTAATGCGCATCAGTGCATCGTAGTCATTGGCCAGCTGATATTTGGCTATCTCCCCTTCACGTGCCTGCTTTAAGCGTCCGAACAATGCCGTATAACGCCGGTTGTTGATTTTATCCACGGTCGCCGCCAGTTCCTCCGGCGTATATA
Source organism: uncultured Odoribacter sp. (assembly GCA_910578985.1). Classification (GTDB taxonomy): domain Bacteria; phylum Bacteroidota; class Bacteroidia; order Bacteroidales; family Marinifilaceae; genus Odoribacter. The sequence continues at coordinate 20,378 of CAJTSF010000030.1, forward strand.
CTTTCCCTTTGACGATATAGAAATGGGAACCGCTGGAACAGCGTTCCGGATTCACCTCGTCACTTTCGCGCGCGGCAGCCAGCACCCCCCGCTTATGGAAATACCCCGGCTCGATTTCCGCCTTCAGCGTGTAGCCCGCATCCTTGTCGCCCAGGAGCATGCCCGTCCGCGCCGTCTTGGAATTGGGGTCCCCCGCCTGAATCATGAAATCCTGAATCACCCGATGGAACAACATCCCGTTGTAATACCCTTCCCGGACCAGCTTCAACATATTCTCCCGGTGTACCACGGTCTCGTCGTAAAGCCGCAAGCGGATATCCCCCAAAGAGGTTTCCATACGGAGCACCGTTCCCCGGTTCCGGTCACAGCCGCCCATCATCGCGGCAAACGCCAGCACGTAAATGATTTTCTTCATCGCATGATTCTGTTATCGGTTATTTGAAATTAACGTTAGCAAAAGTAATAATTTTTCCCTACATTTGTTCCAAAATTTCCGAGTATGAAACTTGCATCGACTATTTTTGTATTGGTCTGTCTGTCCGTCGGCTGCCGGGACAACGCCCTATCCGAAAAGAACCTGACCCATATCACCGTCGTCCGCAATGCCGACAAGCAGACCGTGACGACCACCCTCACCGAGACACCTGCCCGCGTGGACAACTATCCCGTGGTCACCATGCCCGAACCGGCACCGCGGGCAACGTACCACATCATTGTAGCCAGCTACAAGGCCGCCGACAAAGCCAAGGCGGAACGCCTCGTTGCCCGTCTGCGGGAAAAGGACTATCCGGCAAGCCTGCTCTACTCCTCCCAGCGCTACCGCGTCAGCATCGAGAGCTTCACCTCGGAGAGCGAAGCCAACTCCGCCCGAGACGAATACCGCACCACCACTGACCGACAGGACATTTGGGTGCACAAAGTAAACCATTAAAACAGGATAGCCGTCACCAGCCCGAAACCGAAAAGGAAACCCGCATAGACCTGTGCGGGCGTGTGTTTCTTCAAATACAGCCGCGCCGCCCCCAGCATGCCCGCCAGCAGCAGCATAAGCATAAAGGCGCCCCGCATGTCCCCCGGGTATTTCAGCCCCATCATCATCACGAAAGCGCATGCACCTCCGACAGCCGTCATGTGCATGCTCATCTTCCAGCGCAGGGTGATCACGGAAAACACCGACAATAGGATAATCACTATCAGATACAACTGCTGCACGATTTGCGTGTACATCACCCGCTTCAACAACCAGAACCCCACGAACGCGCACACCACCGCCACCAGTATCGGATACACCCGCTCCTGCTTGTCGTTCAGCCCGTATCCCCGAATCAGGCGGAAATGCTTGAACACCGGCAGACTGCATAAAGGCATCAGGAAAAGCGCCCAGAAAGTCACCAGGTAACAATATAGCTTCGTCCCCGCCGGTATCAGGGCGAACATCGTATTCCCGCCGAAAAGAAAGAAAAGGGCGTACACCGGCATCAACAGCGGATGCAGCACCACCGACAAGAATCTCGCGCCCCCGTACGCCGGCGCCATCCGGTTCATCTCCTCCCGCATCATATCTCCCTCCTTAAACGGGCAACGGGAATATCCAGCATCTGCCTGTATTTCGCAACCGTACGCCGAGCAATCTGATAGCCTTTCTTCTCCATCAGCGCCACCAGTTCATCGTCCGTCAGGGGTCTCTGCTTGTTCTCCTCATCCACGAGCTTCTTCAAGGCATTCTTCAACTCGCTCGTACTAACTTCCTCCCCTTCCATATTCTGCATGCTCCCCGTAAAGAAATCCTTCAAGGCATAGATGCCGAACCACGTCTGCACATATTTGGAATTGGACACCCGCGAAATCGTCGATACGTCCAACCCCGTGATGTCCGCCACATCCTTCAATATCATCGGCTTCATCAGGCTGTCGTCCCCCGTCAGGAAAAACTGCTTCTGGAACTGCACGATGGCGGTCATCGTCAGCATCAGCGTACTGTTGCGCTGCTGTACGGCGTCGATGAAAGACTTGGCGGAATTGAGCTTATACTTGATAAAAGAGACCACATCCTTCTTCCCCTTCTCCGACTCCCCCTTCTGATATTGCTCCAGCATGTTCAGGTAAGACTTGTTGATGCGCAAATCCGGCACATCCCCCGAATTGAGGCTCAACTGCAACTCGCCGTCGATAAGGTCCAGATGGAAATCGGGAATAATCTTTTCCGCCCCCGATCCGAAAGAAGACTCCGCCGCCACACCGCCCGGTTTCGGGTTCAGGCGCAGGATTTCATCCACGGCGGCCTTCAAATCCGCGTCGCCGATACGCAACTTGCGGGAAATCTTCTCGTAATGCTTTTTGGAAAACTCCTCGAAGCACTCCCGCAGGATATCCCTCGCATTCGCCAGCGTCCGGTTGTCGGGCATCTCCTTGCACCTGCGCTCCACCTGCAACAACAGGCACTCCCGCAAATCCCGCGCCCCGACCCCCGCCGGCTCGAACTCCTGTATCATCCGCAACAGACGCATGATCTGCTCCTCGTCCACCTCCACCCCCACGCCGAACGCCAGGTCGTCCACGATGCTCTCCACATCCCGCCGCAGATAACCGTCGTCGTCGATATTGCCGATGATATATTCCGAAATCTTATGCTCCAGGTCCGACAAAGGACGCGTCCCCAACTGGCCGATGAGGCTCTCCCGGAACGAGGCGCCCTGCGACACCACAAAATCCCTCGACTCCCCGTCGGGCGAAGCGTTCGACGACGCCAGCCGGTAATCCGACAGGTCATCGTCGCTCATATAATCCTCCAGCGAAAAATCATCCTCCGCGGAGGCATAATCCTCCCGCTCGTCCTCGCCGTAATCCCCCTCCTCCTCCTCGTTCCCGAAACGCTCCTCCGGATACTCCTCCTCCGGCTCCGGGCGTTCCTCCGCCTCCTCCAGCAACGGATTCTGCTCCAACTCCTCCTTGATGCGCTGCTCCAACTGATACGTCGGCATCTCCAACATCTTGATAATCTGGATTTGGAGAGGGTTTATCTTCAACCCTAACTTCTGCTGTAAACTCTGTTTCAACATGCTTAAAATTCCGCATTTTTCGGGGTACGCGGGAAAGGAATCACGTCACGGATATTGCCCATCCCCGTCACAAACAACAACAGGCGTTCGAAACCGAGCCCGAAACCGCTATGCACGGCGGAACCGAAACGGCGGGTGTCCAGGTAGTACTGCAACCCCTCCACCGGAATCCCCACCTCCTTCATGCGCGTCACCAGCTTGTCCAGGTTCTCCTCACGCTGCGACCCTCCGATAATCTCCCCGATTTGCGGGAACAGCACGTCCATCGCCGCCACCGTCTTCCCGTCCGGATTCTGTTTCATATAGAAAGCCTTGATTTCCTTCGGGTAGCCCGTCAGGATAACCGGCTTCTTGAAATGCTTCTCCACTAAGTAACGCTCGTGCTCGCTCTGGAGGTCCACTCCCCAGCCGTCCACCGGATACTGGAACTTGCCCGTCTTGTTCGGCTTGCTGTTCTTCAGGATATCGATGGCCTCCGTATAGGTCACCCGCTCGAAATCGTGCGTCAGCACGAAGTTCAGTTTCTCGATCAGCTCCATCGACCGCTCCTCCGCCTTCTTGTTCTTCTCCTCCTCCTGCAACCGCGCGCTCAGGAACTTCAAATCGTCCATGCAGTGCTCCAGCGCATAACGGATGAGATACTTCAAAAAGTCCTCCGCCAAATCCATATTGTCGTTCAGGTCATAGAACGCCGCTTCCGGCTCGATCATCCAGAACTCGGACAAATGCCGCGTCGTATTGGAATTTTCCGCGCGGAACGTCGGCCCGAACGTGTATATCTTCCCCAGCGCCATCGCCCCCAGCTCCCCTTCCAACTGCCCGCTCACCGTCAGGTTGGTCGCCTTGCCGAAAAAATCCTGCTTATAGTCCACCTCTCCATCTTCCGTCAGCGGCGGATTCTTCGCGTCGAGCGTCGTCACGCGGAACATCTCGCCCGCCCCCTCGCAGTCGGAAGCCGTAACCAGCGGCGTATGCAGATAAAAGAACCCGTGTTCGTTGAAATATTGATGGATGGCGAACGCCATGGCATGCCGGATGCGGAACACCGCCCCGAATGTATTCGTGCGGAAACGCAGGTGCGCCACCTCCCGCAAAAACTCCAGGCTGTGCTTTTTCGGCTGAATCGGATACCGGTCGGGGTCAGCCTCCCCCAGCACCTCCAGCGCCGACGCCTGGATTTCCCGCGCCTGCCCGCTCCCCGTGCTCTCCACCAGCAATCCCCTGGCGCAGACGGCAGCCCCCGTCGTCACCCGCTTCAGCAACTCCTCCGGGAAATTATTCATGTCAATGACAATCTGAATGTTATTCACCGTGGAACCGTCATTCAAGGCAATGAAATTCACCTGTTTGTTGCCTCTCTTGGTTCTCACCCAACCGCAGATTTCCACCTCTTTCCCGCAATCGCCCGATTGCAAAAGCTCTTTGACTGATAATTTGTTCGTGCTCATCTTTTTGGTATTTACACTTTTCACTTATTTCCCACACCCTGTCTCCCGGTATGGATTCGCAAAGATAAATAATTTACGGTTTCCAAACAATTTCCACACAAAATCTCACACCCTCACACAAACAAATCACTGAAAATCCCGTCCGACACCAACCACCCCCGCTCCGTCAGACGCACCCTCCCCCCTTCCCGCCGCGCCAGCCCCCGCGCCTCATACCCCGCCAGCTTCCCCTCCGTCTCCGCCCACCACGACGGATATTCCCGCGCCAGCCGCTCCGCCCCGATGCCCCACATCGTCCGCAGGTTGGTCATCAGGCATTCATTGTACTTATCCCTATCGCTTAACACCTCTTTTTCAAAGTTCAGCATATCATGATTTAAACTTTCAATATACTTACCGATATGCGACACATTCCACTGCCGTGACTTACCGTCATACGAATGCGCCGCTGCACCCAATCCGACATACGGCTTTTGCAGCCAGTATGAGTTGTTATGACGTGAATACATCAACCCTTTCGCAAAGTTGGATATTTCATAATGTTCATATCCATATCCTTTCAACATCTCCGAAACCAGGATATACCCTTCCGCCAGCTCATCATCCTCCGGCACCCGGAAGCGCCCTTTTTCGGAAAGTTTCTCGAACACCGAATGGGAATCGACGCTCAGCATGTAGACCGACACATGGCTCACCCCCAGCCGCTCCGCCATCCCCACATCCCGCCGCAACTCCTCCGGCGTGCTGCCCGGCAGCCCGATAATCAGGTCGATACCGACATTGTCGAACCCGCATGCCCTTGCCCGCTCCACCGCCGCCACCGCCGCATCAGCCGTGTGCGTGCGATTAATCTGCCTCAGGATACGGTCATTGAACGACTGCACCCCGATGGTCAGGCGGTTGAACCCAAGCCGCCGCCACGCCGCCAGTTTCTCCGCCGTCGCATCCTCCGGATTGACTTCGACGGAACGTTCCATGCAATGGCTTAAATCCCATACGCTCTCCGACTTACCGACAATCACCTCCATCTCCTTTTCATCCAGCATCGAAGGCGTTCCGCCCCCGAAATAGAGCGTCTCCACCGCCTCCCCGGCAGGCAGGTAATCCCCCCGCAACTCCATCTCGCGGCACAACGCCCGCACATACTCCTCCCTCCGCCGCGACGACGCCACGGAATAAAATCCGCAGTAAAAACACTTGCTCCTGCAAAACGGAATATGCACATAAATCCCCGCCATACACACTCATTTATTCGTTCGAACAAAAATAGGGTTTTTCTCCCAGATACACAAGGGCTTCCTTCGACTTTGATTCGATATCAACTCCTTATTAAGTCCTTATCAACTCCTTATCACTTCCTTATATTATAAGGGAGTGATTAGGGAATGATAATGGAGTAATTAGGGAGTGATGCCGAAAGGGAGTCGAAGGGAACCTGAAGAAATGGTGTCGTGGTTTTGTTTAAATCTGAAAATAGAATATATTTGTTTGTCGGATTAAAATAACAGTTATCAGATGAAAGTTGTTGCTATTTTGATAGTTTTGGTGGGTAGCATTTTTTATAGCTATCCGCGAGAAGTGAGGTTATCCCACAAGAAACGGTTGGAACTGGACTCCATTGCACGGGCTACGTTGAGGGAGTTTGGGGATAAGCAATACAGCGAGTTGTGCAAGAACGAGAAAGCAGTGATTACCCTCGAACGGGTAGTATATCATAACGGGTATAGCGATGAGAATGACGGGCGCTTGTATTACAAAGTTCTGTATCCTAACCCGGACTCGCTGAAACCGGTACGTTTGGAGAATAATTATACGGCGCGTGTTTTGATATGGAAGGATTCAAAAGAAGCTTACTCTATCGGTTTTGGAAATGGCTATGGTTTTCCCATTCCTCAAATTCGGGAGAGTCAGGCAAAAGGAGACACCACCCGATATGTCATGCCTTTCGTTACTGTGGATTTTGGGGAGATTAAAAGGCAAGCAGGAATTAATTTAGAAATCAGACGGCAAGCGATGGAGGAAATACAGC
>CAJTSF010000031.1 GCA_910578985.1 uncultured Odoribacter sp.
GATTCTATCGTGTGGACAAGGGCCGCTCCCGCCAAAAGGGAGGCACGGGCCTCGGGCTTGCCATCGTAAAACACGCCGTACTGTTCCACGGCGGCACCATCACCGCCACAAATAGACCTAATGGTGGTCTGAGGTTTGAGTTTACCGTAAAAAAACACGATGTGTCGTAAGTCATAATATAATAATGGCGACCACTTGATGCGGTCGCCATTGTTATTATAGTTTCATTCCCCTGCTTTTCTTTTGCTGTATAGGTTGTCGGATTGACTGTCGAAGTTTATTGTACTGCTCGCTAAACCATTGGCTGAGGGGTATTCGATTTACGGTTAAGGTTAGACGCTTGTCGTTATCTCGCAGAATCTGCAAAGGGGTATTATCCGTTGCAAACCCAATCTATTTATGCTTATGCAGGTTCTGATATAACGTTGTTTACGAATTTTAAAGAGGTTTTTGGATATGGTTTGGAGTTAAGCATTACGAAGACTTATCGTAATGCCCAAGAAGTGATAGACATTGCCGGTGGTTTTATTCAAAAAAATGCATCACAGATTCGTAAGGCTTTGGTTTCTTCTAAGAAGATAAAGAATCCTATCATTATTCAATCCTACACAGAAGATGTGGACCGAAAGAAATATGAGGGGAAAGGAGGAAAATATTTTTTGGTTGGGGAAACGGTGGAAAAAATAATAAAAGAAATTTTATCAGAGGATCCCAAGTCTTCCATTCTTTTGCTGGGCAGATATGGATTTGATGGCTTTAATCTTACTAAATCGGCAGATTTTGTTTATGGAGAGAGAACAGGAAATATAACCTCTAAAACATTTTCGAATGTTGAAATGGAATTTATGACTGTGCATCGTGCCAAGGGGCTTGGATATGATAATGTTATTATCATTAATGCTGTTGATACGGTGTATGGCTTCCCTTCTCAAGTTCAAGATGATCCAGTTCTAAAATATGTTGTGCGGGATGATCATGCAATTGAATATGCAGAAGAAAGACGGCTTTTTTATGTAGCGCTTACGCGGACAAAGAATAGGGTGTATATTGTTACTCCACAACAGCGTCCGTCAATTTTTGTTCGCGAATTGATAAAAGATTATCCTAATGTTATTCTTCGAGGTGAAATAGATGAGCGACAAGAAGAAACGAAAGAAATAAAGCGTTGTCCGATTTGTGGTTATCCATTGCAACTTCGTTACAAGAAAGCTTATGGACTGAAATTGTGGATTTGTTCTAATGAACCTGAAATTTGTGATTTCATGACAAATAATTTAAAAGGTGCAGAACTTGCCATTTTAAAGTGCAATCAGTGTCGTGATGGGTATCTGATTGTAAAGGAAGGAAGGGGTGAACCTTTTCTTGGATGTACTAATTATAAGCAGGATAGAACAGGTTGTAATTGTGTCATGACAAAAGAGTACTATGGGAAGTATATAAGACAAGATTATAACTTTGAATAGCAGTTTTGACACAAAATTGTCATCCGTAGTTTGCAATTTATGGAAAAACCTTTTACCTTTGCATGGCAAAAACGGATGGAATGAACAGTCTGGAGACGACATACAGGACTTTGTTGAAGGAGCGCCCCTCGCTCATCCGGCGCGGGTTGATGGATAAAATCAACCGCGAGAGCCGCTTGATTGCGGTGAAGGGAAGCCGGGGGGTGGGGAAGACGACGTTCCTGCTGGACTACGCGCGGGCGTACCACGCGGAGGACAGGGCGTGCCTGTATGTGAACGTGAACAACCTGTTTATCGCGAACGACGGGCTCTTCCATGCCGTGGAGCATTTCCACAAGCTGGGCGGGAAGGTGTTGCTGCTGGACCAGGTGCACAAGTATCCGGGGTGGGACAGGGAGTTGCGGGCGTGCTACGATGCGTTCCCCGATTTGCAGATTGTCTTTACCGCTTCGTCGATTGTGCGTATCAACACGAATCCTTATTTGCAGGGGGTGGTGGATATGTATAATCTGAGCGGACTGTCGTTTCGGGAGTTCCTGGAGCTGGAGACGGGGGAGCGTTTCCCGGTGTATCCGTTCGGGGATATCGTGGAGCGGCATGAGGAGATTGTGGAGGACATCTTGAAGAAGGTGCGGCCGTTGGCGCATTTCGGGAACTATCTGCAGTACGGCTATTACCCGATTTACCTGGAGCAGAAGTCGCATATCGACTATTTGCTGAAGAACGTGAACCTGACGCTGGAGTTCGACATCCCGTATATCAGCCAGATTGATTTGAAGTACCTCGTGAAACTGAAGCAGTTGTTGTATATGGTGGCGGTGGATGCGACGTGCGCGGTGAACGTGAGCAAGTTGAGCGCGGCGATCGGCGTGTCGCGGGCGACGGTGATGAACTACCTGTCGTACATGCGGAACGCGCGCCTGCTGACGCTGTTATACGAGGAGGGGAACGACGACGAGAGCGGGCGGAAGCCGAAGAAGATGTATATGCACAATCCGAACCTGCTGAATGCCGTGTGCCTGGATGACACGGACCCGGAGGTGGTGCGGAAGTCGTTTTTCCTGAGCCAGTTGTGCCCGATATATTCGATGAACTACACGGAGCAGGCGGACTTCCTCGTGGAGGGGCGCTATCCGGTGACGGTGTGCCGCGGGGGACGCGGGGGGAAGGCGGAGGCGCCGGTGGTGAGGATGGAGGATATGATCGAGCGGGGGAGGGGGAATGTGGTGCCGTTGTGGCTGGCGGGTTTTGTGTATTAAGAAATGAGGGAATAAAAGTTATATATTGTTGTTGATTTAATTTTTACAAAATGGCAAAAGAGAAAAAGTTTATCACCTGTGATGGAAACGCCGCTGCCGCGCATATCGCGTATATGTTCAGCGAGGTGTCGTGTATTTATCCCATTACCCCGTCGTCGCCGATGGCGGAGTATGTGGACGAGTGGGCTGCCAAAGGGCGGAAGAACATGTTCGGCGAGACGGTGCGCCTGGTGGAGATGCAGTCGGAGGCGGGTGCTGCAGGCGCCGTGCACGGCTCTCTGCAGGCGGGTGCGCTGACGACCACTTATACGGCGTCGCAGGGTTTGTTGCTGATGATTCCGAACATGTATAAGATTGCCGGCGAGTTGCTGCCGTGCGTGTTCCATGTGAGCGCGCGTGCGCTGGCAGCCCATGCGCTGAATATTTTCGGCGACCATGCCGACATTTATTCTGCACGCCAGACGGGATTCGCGATGCTGGCGTCGGGTTCGGTGCAGGAGGTGATGGATTTGTCGGCGGTGTCGCATCTGACCGCCATCAAGTCGCGCATCCCGTTCGTGAATTTCTTCGACGGTTTCCGCACCTCGCACGAGATTCAGAAAATCGAGGAGTTGCAGATGGAGGATGTGAAGGGACTGGTGGACATGGAGGCTTTGCAGGCATTCCGCAACCGCGCCCTGACGTCGGAGAACCCCGTGACGCGCGGTACGGCGCAGAACCCGGACATCTATTTCCAGGGTCGCGAGGCGTCCAACAAGTTCATGGACGCGGTGCCGGACATGGTAGCCGATTATATGGCGAAAATCAGCGCCATCACGGGACGCACGTACCGTCCGTTCGACTATTACGGAGCGCCCGACGCGGAGAACATCATCATTGCGATGGGTTCCGTGACGGAGACCATCCGCGAGGTGATCGACTATGAGAATGCCAGCGGGAAGAAGGTCGGCATGGTGGCAGTCCACCTGTACCGCCCCTTCTCCGCAAAATATTTCTTAGAGGCTGTTCCGGCGTCCGTGAAGCGTATCACGGTGCTGGACCGCACGAAAGAGCCGGGAGCGAACGGCGATCCGTTGTATCTGGACGTGCGGGAGGTGTTCTACGGCAAGGAGCATGCGCCGGTCATCGTGGGCGGACGCTACGGCATGGGTTCCAAGGATGTGACCCCGTCGCAGATTATCGCCGTGTATAAGAACATGGAGCGCAGCGAACCGAAGAACCAGTTCACGCTGGGTATCGTGGACGATGTGACGTTCCGTTCGCTGCCTGCCGAGGAGGATGTGAAGATGACGCCTGCGGGCACTTACGAGGCGAAGTTCTACGGTCTGGGTTCCGACGGTACGGTGGGTGCCAACAAGAACTCCATCAAGATTATCGGCGGGGCGACGGACAAGTATTGCCAGGCTTATTTTGCCTATGACTCCAAGAAGTCCGGCGGTTTCACGGCTTCTCACCTGCGTTTCGGCGATGCGCCCATCCGTTCGACGTATCTGATTACGACGCCCGACTTCGTGGCTTGCCATGTGCCGGCGTACATCCACATGTACGACGTATTGAAGGGCTTGCAGAAAGGCGGTTCGTTCCTGTTGAACTCCATCTGGGACGAGGAGGAGACGAAAAAGCACCTGCCGAACAGCATGAAGCGTTACCTGGCGGAGAATGACATCAATTTCTATATCATCAACGGTACGAAAATCGGCCAGGAATTAGGATTGGGCAACCGGACGAACACCATCATGCAGAGCGCCTTCTTCAAGATTACGAACGTGATTCCCTACGAGTTGGCGGTGAAGGAGATGAAGGCTGCCATCGACAAGTCCTACGGCAAGAAAGGCGAGGCTGTGGTGAACATGAACTATGCGGCAGTGGACGCCGGCGGCAAGGAGGGCAACCTGGTGAAGGTGACCGTTCCCGCCGAGTGGAAGAATCTGCCTGCCGATGAGGAGAAGCACGATGAGAACCGTCCGGCGTTTATCCGCAACATCGTGGACGTGATGAACGCGCAGAAGGGCGACGATCTGCCGGTGAGCGCTTTCAACGGGTATGAGGACGGAACGTTCCCCAGCGGTACGGCGAAGTACGAAAAGCGCGGTATTGCCGTGAATGTTCCGGAGTGGCAGGTGGAGAACTGCATCCAGTGCAACCAGTGTGCGTATGTGTGTCCTCACGCAGCCATCCGTCCGTTCCTGATGAGCGACGGGGAGTTGGCGGCAGCGCCCGCCGGCACGCAGTCCAAGCCCGCCATCGGCAAGGAGTTGGCAGGCTACCATTTCCGGATTCAGGTGTCCCCGCTCGACTGTACGGGTTGCGGCAACTGTGCCGACGTATGTCCCGCCAAGACCAAGGCGCTGGTGATGAAGCCGCTGGAAAGCCAGGAGGCTGAAATCGGGCGTTGGACCCATATGGACACGAAGGTGGGCTACAAGCAGGTGGTGGAACCGAATAATGTGAAAAATTCGCAGTTCCAGCAGCCGTTGTTCGAGTTCTCGGGAGCTTGTGCCGGTTGCGGGGAGACTCCGTATATCAAATTGATTTCGCAGTTGTTCGGCGAGCGGATGATGGTGGCGAACGCCACGGGATGTTCTTCCATCTACGGCGGTTCGGCTCCTTCGACTCCGTATTGCACGAATTACGAAAGCGGACGCGGACCGGCTTGGGCGAACTCGTTGTTCGAGGATAACGCCGAGTTCGGTTTCGGTATGGCGGAAGGTGCCAACCGTCTGCGCGACAGGGCAAAGAGAATGGTGGAAGAGAACCTGAACAGCTTTGCCGCCGCAACGCAGGAGGCTGCACGGGCATGGCTGGAGGCTTACAATGACGGCGAGAAGACGCTGGCGGTGAGCGATGCCATGACGGCTGCCTTGGAGAAGGAGAGCGCTCCGGTTGCCAAGGAAATCCTGATGCTGAAGAACTATTTCACGAAGAAGTCGCAGTGGATATTCGGCGGTGACGGTTGGGCTTACGACATCGGTTACGGCGGTGTGGACCACGTGCTGGCCAGCGGCAAGGACGTGAATGTGCTGGTGGTGGATACCGAGGTGTATTCCAATACGGGCGGCCAGTCGTCCAAATCGACGCCTGCCGGTGCGGTTGCCAAGTTTGCAGCCAGCGGCAAGCGGGTGCGGAAGAAGGATTTGGGCATGATGGCGATGTCTTACGGTTATGTGTATGTGGCACAGGTGGCGATGGGCGCCAACCAGGCACAGTATATGAAAGCCCTGAAAGAGGCGGAGGCTTATCCCGGACCTTCCTTGATTATCGCTTATGCACCGTGTATCAACCATGGGTTGAAGTCGAGCATGGGCAAGTCGCAGCAGGAGGAGAAGAAAGCGGTGGAATGCGGTTACTGGCAGTTGTACCGTTACAACCCGCTGCTGGAGGAGGAAGGAAAGAATCCGTTCCAGTTGGATTCCAAGGAACCGGATTATTCCAAGTTCCGCGAGTTCCTGATGGGCGAGGTGCGTTTTAACTCGCTGGTGAAAGCGGCTCCGGAAGATGCGGAGCGCCTGTTTACCGCGACGGAGAACGACGCGAAGTGGAAGTTGAACGGCTACAAGCGTTTGGCTGCCATGGAGTACGGCAAGTAAAGACGGATGCCTGTCATAAAAGAAGGGGGCGGTTCGAAAGAACCGCCCCCTATTTGTTGTACTTGCCCTTTACAGGATGTGCAAATCGGCGATGATGGCGTCGATTTTGGCTTCGGCTTCGGCTTGTGCGCGGTGGAAATCCGCGGTGGAGTCCATGGCGGCACGGGCTTCGAAGTAGAATTTGATTTTGGGTTCGGTGCCCGACGGGCGCACGGAGATTTTGCAGCCGTCCGCCAGGAAGAACTGGAGCACGTCGCTGGTGGTGGGGAAGTCCATGGCACGGGTTGCCCCGGTGGTCAGGTCGGTTTCCGTCAGGTCGGCATAGTCTTTCTTGACGAGGATGGCGCTGCCGTTGATGGTTGCCGGGGTTTCGTGGCGGAAGTGGTGCATCATCTCTTGGATTTCCCGGGCGCCGGTCAGCCCCTTGCGTACGATATAGACCATCTTTTCCTGGGAGAAGCCGTATTCGGCGTAGATTTCCAGCAGCAGCCCGAACAGGGTTTTGCCGTTGTCTTTTGCCCAGGCGGCAATTTCCGCCATCAGGGAGGTGGAAGATACGCCGTCTTTGTCGCGCGTGAAAGAGCCCGGCATGAATCCGAACGACTCTTCACCGGCACCGATGTACCCTTCGGCGCCGAGTCTGCGTACCATGTCGGCAATCCATTTGAAGCCGGTGTACACGTCATGGCAGGGTATGCCGTTCTTCTCGGCGATGTCTTTCAAGAGTTCGCTGGTGACGATGGTCTTCCCCGTGTATTCGTTGCCCCGGAGCAATCCCGATTCCCGCCGGCGTTTGATGATGTACCAGGTGAAGATGATATTGGTCTGGTTACCGTTGAGAAGAATCCATTCGTTGCGGTCGTCTTTCACGGCGATGCCGATGCGGTCTCCGTCGGGATCGCACGCCATGGCGAGGTCGGCATCTATTTCGCGCGCTTTGTCGAGTGCCATTTTAAAGGCGGCGGGCTCTTCGGGGTTGGCGGATGCCACGGTAGGGAAGTCGCCGTCGGTCACCATTTGCTCCGGCACGGTGGTGATGTTGGTGAATCCCCAGTGGCGCAGGGAGTCGGGCACCAGTTTGTAGGTGGTGCCGTGCAGGGGGGTGAATACGATTTTCAGGTCATGCTGGCGGCGGACGGCGTCCGGGGAGAGCATGAGCGTCTTGACGGTGTCGAGGTATTTTTTATCGAATTCCTCGCCTAATATCCTGATGCGTTCGGGGACGCCTTGGAAGCGGATGTCTTCGACCCTGACCTTCTTGACCTCGTCGATGACGTTTTTGTCGTGCGGGGGTACGAGTTGGGAGCCGTCGTTCCAATAGGCTTTATAGCCGTTGTATTCCTTGGGGTTATGTGAAGCGGTGATGATGACGCCCCCTTTGCATCCGAGTTCCCGGATGGCGAAAGACATTTCGGGGGTGGGGCGCAGGGCTTCGAACAGGTATGCGGTGATGCCGTTGGCGGAGAAGATGGCTGCCGCGGTTTCCGCGTATTCGCGGGAGTGGTGGCGGCAGTCGTGCCCGATACATACGGCGTTTTCCTCACCGGGGAACATGCGGTTGATGTAGTTGGAGAATCCCTGGGTGGCAGTGCCTACGGTATAGCGGTTCATGCGGTTGGTGCCGGCACCCATGATGCCGCGCAGCCCGCCGGTGCCGAATTCCAGGTCGCCATAGAAAGAGTCGATGAGTTCCGAGGGGTCTGCAGCTTCGAGCAGGCGTTTGACCTGCGCCCGGGTATCCCGGTCGTAAGCATCGCTTAGCCATGCGTTTGCTTTCCGGGTGGCTTGTTGGATAATGTCTTGGTTTTCCATGGTTCTTGTTTTATGTGATGTGGCAAAGGTAGGAAAATAAAAAAGCCTTGCAAACGCAAGGCTTTTTTATTTTCTGCTTGGGAAATCAGGACCGCTTTTCCTTGATTTTGGCTTTCTTTCCGGTCAGTTTGCGGAAATAATAGATTCTGGAACGTCTTACTTTTCCCACTTTGTTGATTTCGATTTCCTTGATGTACGGTGAGTTCATCGGAAAGATTCTCTCTACGCCGATGTTGCCGGACATTTTGCGAACGGTGAACGTTTTGTTGTCGCCGGTACCTTTGATCTGGATAACTACGCCACGGTACACCTGTACACGCTCTTTGTTACCTTCGATAATTTTGTAGTGTACGCTAATGGTGTCTCCCGAATGGAATTCAGGATGCTCTACCGGATTTTCAGCGGCAAATGCCTGTTCTGCAATTTTGATTAAGTCCATGTTTTTGGTTTTATAACGTTTATTTTCGAACTCAGCATTGCGATAGAGACTTTTATGCAAGCGGCTGGGTACGTTTTCGAGGCGCAAATGTAAGAGTAATTGTTTGAATATGCAAGTATGGGAGTGAAAAATTATGAGTGAGCCGGTGATTTTAACCCGCTTCGTTCGAGCAGCGCATCCACGGAGGGTTCCTGGCCGCGGAAACGCTTGTAGAGGGTCATGGGGTGTTCGGAGCCGCCGCGGGTGAGGATGTTGCGGCGGAACGAGTCGGCGGTGTGGCGGTTGAAGATGCCGTGCTGCTTGAAGAGGGAGAAAGCATCGGCATCGAGGACTTCCGCCCATTTGTAGCTGTAATAGCCGGCGGCGTATCCTCCTCCGAATATGTGCCCGAAGGCGGTGGAGAAGCAACTCCCTTCCACGGGGGGAAAGGTCTCGGTGGGAGCCATAGCCTGTTGTTCGAAGTCAGACACGGAGCCTTCGAAAGGGGCGGTGAGGGAGTGCCATGCCATATCTGTCATGGCGAAGCTCAGCTGTCGGTCGCATTGGTAGCCGCTTTGGAAATTGGCGGCGGCGCGTATCTTTTCAATGTAGGCTTGCGGAATCGGTTCTCCGGTCCGGTAGTGCACCGCCCAGGTGTCGAGCCACTCTTTTTCCAGCGCCCAGTTTTCCATGAGCTGGGAGGGGAGTTCCACGAAATCGCGGTAAACATTAGTGCCTCCGGTGGAGTTGTAGGTGCATTGCGACAGCATGCCGTGGAGGGCGTGCCCGAATTCGTGTAGGAAGGTGGTCACTTCGTCGAAGGTGAGCAGGGAGGGTTTGCCGGGGGTGGGTTTGGTGAAGTTCATCACGATGGAGACCAGCGGGCGGATGTCTTCGCCGTTCTTGCGGTGTTGTCCGCGGTATTCGGTCATCCAGGCGCCTCCGCTTTTGTTTTCGCGGGGGAAGAAGTCGGTGTAGAGGATGGCGAGGAAACGGTCCTCTTCGTCGTGCACTTCAAAGGTGTGTACCTCTTCATGGTATTTGGGGAGGTCGTGGCGTTCCGTGAAGGTGATGCCGTAAAGCCTGTTCGCCAGGTCGAAGATGCCTCGCTGTACGTTTTCAAGCCGGAAGTAGGGTTTCAGCATTTCGTCGTCTATGGCATATTTTTCCTGTTTCAGGCGGTTCGAGTAATATGCCCAGTCCCAGCGGCGCAGCGTTTCGGTGAAACGGTCGCGGCGTGCATATTCCTCCACTTCCCGTTTTTCCGCGAGAGCGTGCGGGTGGGAGGCTTCCAGCAGTTGTCTGAGGAAGCCATCGACCGCCTGCGGGGTTTGCGCCATGCGGTCTGCTAGTGCGTAGTCCGCGTAATTGCGGTGCCCGAGCAGACGGGCTTTTTCCAGACGTAGATTGACGATGCGGCGGATGATATCGTTGTTGTCCGCCCCGTCGCCCGCGTTGCAGCGCGAAGCGTAGGCGCGGTACATCTTTTCGCGGAGCCGGCGGTTCCCGGCGTATTTCATGAAGGGGATGTAGCTGGGGGCATGGAGGGTGAAGAGCCAGCCTTCCAGTCCTTTCGCCTGTGCGTTTGCCGCAGCCGTTTCGACAGCGCTTTCCGGCAACCCTGCGAGGTCGGCGCTGTCGGTCAGGTGGAGGGTGAAGGCATTGGTGGCGGCGAGGGTGTTCTCTTCGAATTTCAGGCTGAGGCGCGACAGTTCCGTGCTGATTTCCCGGAATCTCTGCCGTGCTTCCCCTTCGAGGTTGGCGCCTCCTTTGACGAAAGAGCGGAAAGTGTCATCGAGCAGGGTGGACTGTTCGGCGGTGAGGGACAGTGCGGAGCGTTGCTCGTATAGTGCCTTGACACGGCGGAACAGGGTGGGGTTCATGGTGATGCTGTTGGCGTATTCCGTCAGCAGGGGGGATATGATCTGTGCGGTTTCCTGCATGGCATCCGAGGTGCAGGCGGAGTTGAGGTTGAAAAAGACGGAGGAGACGGTGTTGAGGGTTTCGCCTGCCCGGTCGAGCGCTTCGATCGTGTTGGCGAAAGTGGGCGGTTCCGGATTGCCGGCGATGGCTTCCATCTCCAGGTATGCCTGCCGGATGGCTTCCTGGAAGGCGGGTTCGTAGTCTGCCTGTGCGATTCGGTCGAACGGGGGTGTTTGGAACGGGGTGTCGAAAACTTGCAAAAGCGGATTCTGTCGATTTGTTGCCATGGCACATATATTTTGAATTTCACCTTGCAAAAATAGAGATTTTCGCTATATTTGCAGTGCCTAAATTTGCAAAAACGGAAAACATGCCTGCGAAACGTCCCCTTTCTTTAGATGATATTTTACGTTATGACGACGCGGCGGTGAAGTTCCTGTTTGAACATTATTACGTGCAGTTGGTGGTGTTTGCCAAAAATTGGCTTCCGGATATCGAAGATTGCAAAGATGTGGTGCAGGAGATTTTTATTCATATCGTTGAGTATAAAGAACCGTTTGATTCTCTCGGCAAATTGAAAGCCTATCTTTACCAAAGTGTGCGTAACCGTTGCCTCAAGTTCCTGCGCCATGAGGAGGTCAAACAGCGTTATGCGGAAGAGATGCGGGCGGTTTCGGAGGAGGCGTATTATCTTGACCGGATGCTGGAAGAGGAGGTATATGTGCATCTGATGAATGCCATAGACGCTTTGCCTCCGCAATGCGGGAGGGTGTTCCGCTTGGTGTTGGAAAATAAAAGCAACCAGGAGATTGCCGATGCGCTTTCCATTAGCGTCGAAACGGTCAAGTCATATAAAAAAGAGGGAAAAGCGTTGTTGTATAAACACTTGAAAGATATTATACCGATGGCATTGTTGTCTGTCTGGTTATCGTGTTGATTTATTTTTTTTATGTGTCTTCCCCCTCCTTTTGTTTCCTTAGGGGTCTTATCGTTGTATGTAGACTACTATGGCAGCAAAAGAAAAGGAAATATTCCGATTGGCGGAAATCATTTCGCGTTCGATACGGGGAGAAATCTCTGGTGAAGAACAGGAAGCGCTGGAAAGATGGTTGGCGGAAGATGAGCATCATCGGACGTTGTATGCCTCTTTTCAGACGGAGAAGTTTTTGGAAACCCGCACTTTATTGCGTGAGGAGCTCGACTGGCGGGGCGATTGCCGGCGTTTCCTGCTCCGGCGGAAAGCAAACCGCAGGCGGTCGCTTGTCATCCGCTGGTCCCGCTATGCCGCCGTCCTGCTTCTGTTGTTGTCCGTCGGGTTGTACCGGTTCGTGCAGAGCCGGCAGCCGACAACCGATGAGATGGTGGAAGAGTTGGCGTCCATCCGTCATAAAGCCCTGCTGACTTTGGAGGGAGGCGAGAAAATCGTGCTCACGGATTTGAACACGCACCAATCGGAATCCCAGCGGGGAGCCTCCATCGAAATCAAAGACGACCGGATTACCTATTCCGGAGAGGATACGTTCAAAGAGGATGTCCCTTGCAACTCTTTGGAGACGCCGCGGGGCGGGATGTACACCATTGTTCTGGCGGACGGTACGCGGGTGTGGCTGAATGCCGAGTCCCGGCTCCGTTATCCCGTCAAGTTCACCGGTAAGCGCCGAACGGTTTACCTGAGCGGAGAGGCTTATTTCGACGTGCAGCCCGATGCAGGGCATCCGTTTACCATTATCTCCGGGAGTACCGAAATCACCGTGCTGGGAACCTCTTTCAATTTGCGTGCTTATCCGGAAGGGGATGTGATTACGACTTTGGTGTCGGGCTCGGTGCAGATGTCCGAGGAGGTCGGCGGTCAGTCCGTCCGCCTGGCTCCCGGCGAGCAAGGGATATTCAGCGAATCCGACGGCAAGATGAGAAAACAGACGGTCGATCCCTATTTATATACGGCATGGAAGAGCGGGCGCATTGTTTTTCGCGATATGCGTTTAGAGGAGCTTTTCGCGAATCTTGCCCGCTGGTATGACCTGGAGGTGTTCTATCTCCAGCCGGCAGTCAAGGATATCCGCTTTACCGGCGACATCGACCGCATGGAAAGTTTTCATGAGATATTGCGCATCATCGAACAGAACCGCCGCGTGCACTTCAGTGTGAAGAACCGTACGGTCATCATCACCTTGAGAGAAAACGAATAAAATATATCCAAATTCAAAACTCAATGAAAAAAACAGTTGAAAACCAGCGTTTCCATCAGGAAAAATGGCGGCAGACCCGGAAGATCACGAAATTTTGTTTCGTGTTCCTGTTTGTTGCCTTTTTACAGGTATCCGCTAAAACCTATTCCCAGGAAGTGAAACTTGCTTTAAAGGTCAGCAATGCTTCCTTGGAACATGTCATGAACAGCATCCGCAGCCAGTCGGAGTTCAGTTTTTTCTTCGATGACGCAGCGGTCAAGAAAATATCGAATATCACCCTGGATGTTCGGGACGCCCGCGTTGAAGACGTGCTGGCGGATTGCCTGAAAGGGACAGGCTTTTCTTTCCGTATTCTGGACAAGACCATCATTCTTTTCCGTGAAAAGCAGCAGCAGACGCAGCAGAAAAAGTTGTACACCATTCGAGGCAGCGTGGTGGACGAGAGCAACGTTCCCATGGCGGGCGTGACAGTGCTGCTCGACAGCACGCAGGTGGGTGTCTCCACGGATGTCGATGGGAATTTCATCATTTCCGTGCCGGCGGAAAAAGGGAAACTGGTTTTCTCTTTCATCGGTTACAAAACCGTGAAAGCCGCTTATGTCGACGGCAAGCCGGTGAACGTGAAAATGGAACCGGAAGCGTCCGACCTGGAAGAGGTGCAGGTTGTGGCATACGGCGCACAGAAAAAGCGTACGGTGGTCAGTGCCATCTCCTCGGTCAAAGCCGAAGATATCAAGGAATTGCCTACACATAGCCTGGAGAACCTGTTGCAGGGACACATGGCCGGGGTTGAAGTCAGCAATATTTCCGGTTCGCCCGGCGGTGGCGGTTCCATCGTTGCCATCCGGGGCTACAGTTCCATACCTATCGGCGGGGAAGGGCAGGACCGGAAGTACGGTACTCCTCTTTACGTGGTCGATGGTGTGCCCATCCAGGCTTTTACTTCCGACATTACCGGAAGCAATACCTTGTCCAATCTGGACCCTTCCACGATTGAATCCATCGAGGTGTTGAAAGATGCCGCTTCGGCAAGCATATACGGCTCACGTGCAGGGAACGGCGTCATTTTGATTACGACGAAAAAAGGACGTCCCGGTCAGGCACGTTTCGGCGCGAATGTTTCCTATTCTGCCTCCTGGCTTCCCATGGCTCCCAAACAATACGGCGGACGACACGAACGCGAGTACCATTTGAATGCCCTGCGTCAAACGGTTGCCCCGTATCAGACGGAAGACGGGGAGTGGAAAATCCCGACTTCTTACGAGGAAGTTTATAACAACAAGGGTTACCAAGGTCCGATGTTCGGTTGGTTCGGCGGAACGACCAGACCTCAGAATGCCATCGTCTTGCAGGACAGTTTGAATTCGTTTTATAACAATTCCACCCATTGGTATCGTCAGAACTACCAGACTGCGAAAGTGTTGAATGCCAGTTTGCAGGCAGCCGGCGGCAGTGATAAAGTGAATTACATGGTGGGTGCCAGCTATTATACGGAGCAGGGTATCGCCATCAATACGGGTTTCAACCGCTTCAACGTCGTGTCCAATTTGACAGCTTTTCCTACCAAGCGGCTGCGGATGGACACCCAATTGGGGCTGACTTATAGCGACCGAAGCAGAGGTCAGAACGCGGGGAAAGCGGCGACTAAAATCGAAGGTGTCGGTTCGGATGTGAAAAAGACCTCTACCCTTTTGCCGGGCGGCGGCGTTGTCGGCGATAAAATGGCTGAGATATTGAATGAGGTGTCCGAAAAGAACCAAAGTTACAGCTTGCGCTATAACATGATGCTGGATTATGAGATTATCCGGAATCTTCACTTGAAGATTTCCGCGGGAGTGGATTACAACCAGCAGAATCAAAATATATTCAAGCCGACCGTCTTGGACCCCGTGACTCATTTTTCCAGTTCGACGGGAAATATCGGGCGGACGATTATGCTTTTGAACGAGAATTTGCTGACTTACGATTTCAGCCATTTGAACAAGCATAATTTCAATGTCATCTTGGGATTGTCCTTTCAGAAAGACCAGGATTTTACAAACAAAGGGACGGGATACAACGGTCCGAATGATAAAGTCCATTATGTCGGTTCCACCGGTTGGGGAGGAGAAAACGGTTTGAACAATACCGCCGGCATGGGCAATGAGCCTTATTACGTTTCCGCTTTTGAATATTCATCCGACTTTACGGAGGAGCGTCTGAACAGTTATTTCGGGCGTCTCACCTATAACTTCAAGGAAAAATACATGCTCGAGGCAACGGTACGCCGGGACGGTTCTTCCGTGTTCGGGGAGAATGTGCGTTGGGCGACTTTCCCGTCGGTGGCTGCCGGATGGGCTTTCTCGCAGGAGGATTTCATGCGTCCGTTTTACTGGTTGAGTTTTGGAAAAATCAGGGCGAGCTGGGGTATCTCCGGACAGAAGTTTTCGCAGCGTTACCTCAGCCAGGGCTTGATGTCTCCGGGGAGCGGTTTTCACGGGAACAATAGCATGGCTCCCGACCTCAACGGAGGTGTCATCAATAAAAACCTGAGTTGGGAAGAGACCCAGCAGTACGACTTCGGTTTGGATGCCAGTTTCCTGGACTACCGTTTGCGCATAGTCGCCGACTACTATTACCGTTACACGAAAGGGCAATTGAATGCCATCTATTTGCCGGGCGATATTTATTATCACCAGTTCCAATGGCAGAACGGCATGGAAGTGTCCAATCAGGGTCTGGAAATCGAGTTCGATGCCGACATATTGAGGAATACGGCGGTGAAATGGAAACTGAAGTTCAATATTTCGCGGAATTGGAATCGGTTCGAGAAGAGTGCGGACGGTTTCGACTATTACGCCCAAGTGGTCGGCAAGCCCTTGCATCAGATTAAAGTCTACAAGACCAACGGATTTTACAATTCTTTGGACGAGGTGCCCATCTATTACTTGGCGGATAAGAGCCAACAGCCTCTTTACAATGGCAACATGAACGGGATTTACCTGCCGGGTTCCCGCCGTATCGTGGATTTGAACGGTGACGGAAGGATTTCGCAGAACGGCGACATGTATTTTGCAGCGAGTCCGCTGCCGGTGGCGCACGGAGGTATCACCAACCGTTTGCAATGGAAGAATTTCGATTTGAACATATTTTTCAATTACTCGCTCGGTCGCCATATCCTGAAAGTGTACGATGACGTCAGCCTGTCGCCTAATTCCAGTTCCCGTCCTCTCTTTGTCGATTTGGGCGATGCTGGAATCTGGAAAGAGGGAGAAAGTTCTGCCGAATATCCCAAAGCACAGGTTTATATGTATTTGCAGGACCAATATACGGGTTATTACGATTCGGATATTGAAAAAGTCAGTTTCCTGCGTTTGAAACAAATCACCTTAGGGTACAATCTGGGCGAGAAAATCAACCGGAAGCTGAAGATTCAAAATGCCCGTGTCTTTATTACGGGTGAGAATCTATTCCTGTTGAGCAACTATTCCGGGCTCGACCCGGAGTTGGTGGATCCGACAAACGGAATTGACAATTTGGCGACCTATCCGTTGCCTCGTAAGTTCACTGTGGGATTATCCGTTAATTTTTAAAGCATGAAAGTCATGAAAAGAATATTGATATACTTACTGTTTATTCCACTGTTTTCCTGCAACCAATGGTTGAATGTCGAGCCGGAGAACTCCGTGACGTTTAAGAATTATTTCAAAAGCGAAAGCGAACTGGAGGCATTTTACAATAGCATCGCTTCCAACATGAAACATGTCTGTTTCGGATGGGAACCTTATTTCTGGATTTCCATGGACGCGGACTATCCGTCTTACGACTTGGAAGGATATGAAAAACTGGACCCTCTCACCTATCTGCCGGAGGAATCCCAAACCTTGTTTACGAGTTGGGCGGGGTATTATAATGTGATTTATTTGTGCAATGTCATCATTGAGAACGAATATCGCTTTGAAAATATCACGGAGGAACGCAAAGCCTTTTGGATTGCGCAAGCCCAGTTTGCCAAGGCGATGGCTTATTTCCGCGTTGCCCAGATTTGGGGAGACGCTCCCATAGCCCAAAGTTCGGAATCTATCGATGCCCAGGGCAAAAGTCCCGCACTGGAAGTTTTGAGGGAGGCCGCAAAAGCCGCAAAAGCCGCGCTGATTCTGCCGACTTATGAAGGGCTCAAGGACTCCAAAGGCAATAAAATCACCTCCAAGCAGTATGCCAATCTCGCCAGCGTGAATACGTTGCTTGCCCACATTTATGCCTGGATGGGCGGACTGACGGAAAATTCTGACTACTGGACGCAGGCGGAGGCTTATGCGACCACGGTCATTGAAGGGAAAGCCGGCGCATACGAACTGGAAAGCATCGAAGACCTGGTTCCTCATGTATTCGGGAAAAAGAGGTCAAGCCATGAAGTGATATTCTGCATCGACAACGACCCGTTGGATTACAGCGACCGGTATTGGGTGGATTATCACGCCGAACAGCCGGGGCAATTGCTGCTGGCTTATCCTTACATAACGACGGATTCGAGCGCGATTGCGGAATTAGCCAACGACTCCGAGCGGTTGTACAACAAAATATCCGTTTCGGAAGTGGATAGGATCTATCGGGAAAAGGATGACGCACGCCGTCGGGAATTCTGGTATCAATTGGGTACCCTGCAATATAAGAAATCCGATGGCGGTTATGTGACGACCCGCTTTGCCCATATCAACAAATGGAGGGATGTCATTATTCAGGAAAATACGGAACTCGTGCAGAACAGACCGGTTATCGGTTCCGATTGCGATTGGATTTTTTGGCGGCTGGCGGATGTCATCCTGCTGCGTGCGGAATGCCGTGCCCGCCTGAACCGTGGCGACGCCGTCGATGACTTGAACCGAATCCGCCGTCGGGCAGAACTGAAGGATTACGATAACTCCCAAAGGCATGACTTGCGCAGGGAGATTTTCGAAGAAAGGCGCAGGGAGTTGTTCGGAGAAGGGCATTTCTATTTCGATGTGGTCCGGAACGGGTATTACAAAGAATACCTGGAGGGGAATTTCAAAAAACTGACCAAACAGGATGTCCGGAACGGGGCTCTTTATACTCCGGTGGCCATCACTGCATTTAACAAGAACACATTAATGACTCAAAATACATATTGGCAATGGAAACAATAAAATATTTACTGAAAAGCGCGGTTCTCATCGCTTTATTGGGTGCCGCTTCTTCTTGTACCAAATGGAATTATGTGGACGGGGGCGTGTCGCACGGGGTGCATGATTGCTCCATGTGGGATTACTTGAAGAAACAGCCTTGGGATTGGGATTCCACCCGGATAATGATTGAACATGCGGGATTGCGGGATTTGTTCGAAGGCAAAGGAGAACACGAACAGATTACTTTTCTGGGCGTGACGAATCTGAGCATTCAGACCTACCTGTTGCAAAACAAGTTGAAAAGGGTGACCGACCTCTCTCCCGAGTTTTGCCGGAAGACCCTGTCCAAGCTCATTATCCCGACACGTCTGATGGTCAAAGATGTTCCGCGCGGCGAACGGATAGCCAGCACGGGGGAGGAAGTAGGCGGAATGCGGACCAATTCCTTGGAAGGCTCATTGTTTATGTGGACGCATCAGGAACCTTATCTCGAGATGGAAGAGATGGGGGAAGTGTCCCTGTATTTCAAAATCGATGGGGCGTCCACCAGCCTGCGCGTGTATTCGACCGACATTCAGACCCACAACGGGGTCGTACAGGCGCTGGGGTATAATTTTTTGTTCAATAACATAAATTGATACGAGTGATGAAAAAAACATTTTATCTGTTCGCTTTATTGCTGCTGTGTGCCGCATCCGGCTGCAACAAGCCCGGAATCGGTTATCTGTATGCGGATAAGGCAGCCTATTCGATAGATACCATGCGAATCGTCAGGATTTCCAATATGCAAAATAAGATTGCGGATTTACAGGAAATCTTTCAAAGTTATCCCTCCCACATCACCAAGTTGATGAGTGAGACCGACGAACTGCAAAAAGATTATGATGTCAAGGAGAAAAGACGCCAGGAGATGTATGATGAGTTCAACCAATTGAGAAACCAGTATAACAACGCCTTGGAAGCGGATAAGCCGTATTACCAGTTGTTGATGGATTCGTTGGAGAAGGTCTACATCCATTGGAAAGATACGGTCCTGGGGGATGTGGGAAAAGCCATCCGCGACAATAAAAGCGAAATCGTCAAGGAAAGTGACAAATTGGGCATGCCCGATCCTTATGATTTACAGGAGGAGATTGTCGGCTTGCAGAAGCAGTTGGGTGATAAAATCCCTTGGACGAGCATGCAAATCGAGCAGATATTGGGAACGGAACCGTTAATCTATTCTTTGGCGAAGATTGAAAGCGACCGGGGAGAAAACGCGGCGGCGGATTTTGCCCGCTATCTGACCGTCATCGGGGGAGGGCGCATCTATGTCGATAGCGCGGTGGATTCACCCGAGGGGATGTATTACGTTTCCCTGCTGGTTGAAAACGAAGGCCATTCCGCCTTATTGGAAAACGTATTCACTTTCATCATCGAATAATCTTTTCAAATCGCATGTCTATGAAACACATTGCATTCAAAATCATACTGGTGTTTGCCGGATTATGGAACACCGCATCCGCTCAAATCAACTTTTTCGAAGGCACTTTCCGTGAGGCGCTGACCCAGGCGAAAAAAGAGAAGAAAGCCGTTTTCATCGATTTCTATGCCCATTGGTGCGAGCCTTGTAAAATCATGGAGAAAGAGGTCTTTTCCATGCCGGAGGTCGGGGAGTATCTCAATCGGAAGTTCGTGTGCTGCAAGCTCAATGTGGAGGCTCCGGAAAACAAAGAAACCGTGCAGACCTACCAGGTGAGCGTGCTGCCCACCATGTTGTTCCTCAATGAAAAAGGAGAAG
Organism: uncultured Odoribacter sp.; assembly: GCA_910578985.1. Taxonomy (GTDB): domain Bacteria; phylum Bacteroidota; class Bacteroidia; order Bacteroidales; family Marinifilaceae; genus Odoribacter. The sequence continues at coordinate 19,555 of CAJTSF010000031.1, forward strand.
TGCTCCGGACACTGAACGGGGTTTCCGCTCCGGATGCTTTCATCCGCGAGGCGATGATTGCGACCGGCGAGGCGTTGAGTTTCGAACAGTTATACAACAAAGCCAAGAAAAACAAGAAAGACTTGCAGTTGCGGCAGGAATTGCTGACGGAAGCCCCGGCTTTCTTCAGCACCCTGCAGGGATACGAGCGGCAAAAGTGGGGAATCAGGATAGAGACTCTCTTTGAAGAGTATCTGGCGGCGAAAACGGTCGAGCATATGGACAATCCGGAGGATTTCATGCTGTTGGTCATGTTCCATCCGCAAAAGGAGAAGAACGATCCGATATTCGACGCCTTGATCCGGCATTATCCGGCATATGTCGCCAACGTGGGCAAAGCCGAAGTGGACCGCTACATCATCGGATTGTTCAACAGCTACATCATTTCCCTTTGTCGCAACGGGAAATCGGAGTACAAGCAGGAATTGGAGCGCTTGAACGGCGACCTGGGCGTCGTTTACGGAGAAATCCCGTTCGGCAAACTCACCGCATTCGAAGCCATCAACCTCCTTGCGGACGGCTATTATAACCTCTACCGCAAGAACACCGACCTCTTTTTCGACAAGATGAACCAATATTTCGACGGCGCCGGAGAGGTTGCCACCGCCAATAACTACACCATGCCGGTGGAGGACCTGTTTTCCCTGTATCAGGGAAAGATTCCGGAGAACGCTTATCCGAAAGTGATTCCTTGGCTGGAAAAGTCATTGGAATTTCCGCAGATGTCCACCCAGTTGCGGGCGCGTGTCCTGTGCTTGCTCGGAGAGTGCTATAAAGAAATGGGCAACCTGGAGAAAGCGAAACAATGTTTCAACCAGGCATTCCTGGTCAGCGCGGAGGTGGAGGATAAGGTCGCGATGGTCAAATTGCAGCAAATGATTAAAAATCGCTTGGAGAATTTATGAAACGACTGATTTTATTAGCGGTCCTCTTGGCCGGCGGGTTCTCCGGCATCCGGGCGCAGGAGTATTCCGGGGAATTCCGCCATGCGCGGTTGAAAAACGGCTTGACGTATTATATCAGACAGACCAAAGCCCAGCCGGGAACAGCGGATTTCTATCTCGTGCAGAATGTGGGCGCCCTGATGGAAGAGGATCACCAGAACGGGCTGGCGCATGTGCTGGAGCACATGGCATTCCATGCCACCGCCTCTTTTCCCGACGGCGTTCCGGCTTTCCTGCAACGTCACGGGATCTCCGCCTTCAATGCGGTCACCCGTTATGACGAAACGATTTACAACATCAACAACGTTCCGGTTGTTTCGCAGGAAGTGGTGGACTCCTGTCTGCTGGTGCTGCGGGACTGGTCGGGTTTCCTGACCTTGAAGGAGGAGGATATGGACCGAGAGCGCAAGGTGATTCGGGAAGAACGGCGTATGCGCATGACGCTCGCCAAGCGGATACAGGGCATGGCGGAACCCTACCTGTATAACCACAGCAAGTATGCCACCCACAACATCATCGGTACGGTGGAAGTCGTCAGAGATTTCACGCCCGGGCAGTTGAGGGATTATTACAAGGATTTTTATCGTCCCGACCAACAGGCAGTCATTGTCTTGGGAGACATCGACGCGGAGAAAATCGAGGCGGAGGTGAAAAGGCTTTTCGCCCCGATACCCAAGCGCACGAACCCCAAACCCCGTCTGACCTATGAAATCGAGGACAACCCCGAACCGTTGTACGCCCGATTGATTGACAAGGATATTGCCGGGCATTCCATGATGCTGTCGAAACGCAAGCGGAATCCCCGCATCGACAGCCGGGAAAGCATGATCCGGGAAATCGTGTTGCGCGATTTGTACAACGATATCATGGGAGGATTCCTGTCGGAATACGTGGAAGCCGGAGAGTCCTATATCCTGACCGCCGGCGTCAGCCTGTACGACATGGTGAGGAACTATGACAACCTGACCCTCATGTTGAACGCCGTCCCCGGCAAGGAAAAGGAGGCGTTGCGGCAATTGCTCGACTTCGTGTCGCAGGTGCACCGCCACGGATTTACGGATGAAATCCTCCGTCCCGTTTTCGAGAACTACCAACACAGCATCCGCGAAGGACTGAAACGGGACGAGCTCTCCATGCCGAAAAACCTCTTCCTTCAGATTTATCAGGATAACTTCCTGCTGAAACATCCGCTTTGCAGCATCCGGGAGAAGCTGGAAACCACTTTGTCGGTGGTGGACACCTTGTCCGCGCAGACTTTCCGTTCCTGGATTTCCGGTTGGTATGACAACGACGACAACTGGGTGTTCCTCATGCAGGGGAATGACGCTTCCTATCCCTTCCCCGATGCCGGGGAAATCCTGGATATGATTCGGGCGTCCCGCACCGCCGAAACCGAACTGCCCGGACAGTCCGCCATCGCGGAGGAGGAACTGGAGCGTCCCGTGGATTTCGAACTTCCGGAAGGGAAAATCGTGAAAAGCAAGCCGATGAAGGACTTGGGGGCGGAGGAATGGACATTAAGCAACGGCGCCAAAGTCTACTACAAATATGTGGACGGCACGCGGGGCGTTTTCAGCCTTTTGGCGCAGAGCGAGGGAGGACGTTCCCTCCTGGCGGCGGAAGACCTGCCGTCGGCGGACGCCTTGTCGGCACTGACCTTGCAGAGCGGCATCCACAAGTTGGACGCCAGGACGCTCAAACTCCTGGTCAATGTCCACCCGATGGATTTGAAGTTTTTGCTGGACGAAAAGACCGAAAACATGCAATTGACGGGCAATGTCCGGGACATCGACCTTGCCTTTCAACTCTTTTACCTGGCCGTGGAGCGTCCGCGTTTCGACAGCATCCGCTTCGAACGTTTCCTTGCCCTCAGCCGTCTGTCGGAGAGCAACAGCCGTCCCACGGTCAATGATACCATCCGGGACGCCTTGACCTCCGTGCGGCGCATCGAGTCGCCCCGCCTTTGGAAGAAAGATTCCGCCTACTATGCGGCGATGGATTACGGCCGTATGGTGGAGATTTTCCGGGAACGCTTTCAGGATGCTTCCGACTTCACCTTTTATTTGGTGGGGGATGTGGACCGGGAAGAGGCACGGCGGTTGTCCGCCCGTTATCTCGGTGCGTTGTCGTCCGCCCACCGGCAGGAAAAGTCCGTGCACCATGTGTACGACCGGGAAGGAGACATCACGCAGGACATCGAGGTCGGCTTGCCGGACCGGAAATACATGGTCAGCATCGAATACCGGAACGACTTGAAGACCACCCCTTCCGAAGAGTTGTGCATGCGCATCCTGCAAACCTATCTCCAGTATCGGCTGACCGACAAAATCCGCGGCAACGAGAGCGCCGCTTATGCCGTGCAGGTGCAGGGTGAGGCAACGACCGTGCCTTACCGTCAGGAGCTGTTTGTCCGTTTTGCCACCGACCTGGACAGAGGTCCCCGGATGCGTGCCGTCGTGCATGAGCAGATACGGCAACTCCTGCAAGAGGGCATTTCGGACGAAGAGGTGGAAGACCTCGTTCTGTTCCTCAAAAAAGAAGAACAGGCGGGCAGAGACGCCGCTTACAACAGCATCGATTTTTGGACGGAGAATCTCCGCTATTTCCATGCGACGGGCAAGCGCATCGACGACCCCCGCTTTTTCGACAAAATCATCTCCAAAATCAAAGGGAAGGATGTGCATGCCTTTGCCCGGAGGTTCTTTGCCGATGCGGAGTGCGTGGACTTGGTGATTAAATCGAAACCGGAAATGAATGATTAAACCCAATTTTTTTAGTATAAACCTTAAAACCAAAAAAGTATGAAAAAGATTTGGATGATTTTACTGATGGCGTGCAGCGTGTACGCATTGACGGCATGTTCTGAAAAAGAGGACGGACCGAAAGATTTGCCTTTTACTGTGGAAATGGAAAACACGGCGTATCGGGGAGAGGATTTTGTCATTAAAGGTACCGGTTTCGAGACCACTGCGAAATTTTTCTTGAGAGACGAAGCAGGTAATGAAACTCCTTTGAATATTGTCGGAGGGGTTACGGAAACCCAAGTGAAAGTCGATGTTCCAACTGATTTGAAAGCCGGAAAGTACACGGTGGTTTTAGTTCAAACTGGCGGGAGCTGGGATTTGAAAGAAATTACCGTTACAGGTGTTTATGGTATCGCCTATCCGACAGAGTTGCGTTTTGGAAAGGACATTGTCATTACCGGAGAAGGCTTTGACGAAACGGTGAAAGTATATGTGGAATTAGAAGACGGTACACGTTCGGATGAATTGGAAATTACCAATAGTACCGATAAAGAACTGGTTTGTAAATTTCCTGATAATCTGCATCACGGGCAACTTTGTATGGTAGTTCTCGTTCAAGGTGAGAAAGAATATAAGTCGGATAAAGTGCAAACTTTTGTCATTAAAAGACTGAAAAGCATTGGAAAAATGGAAGCTGGTTATTGGGATTTAGATACTGGTGAGTGGGTTGATGAGCCATATTTAAGTCTTACAGAATTTGTCTATGATGGTGAACAGTTGAAACAGGTTAAAAATCCGAATGATGATATTGTAAACATCACTTATCCTGATGAGAATAGCATAGAAGCAATGTCTGAAGATCAAGATGCGCTGGAAGCTACCAGTATCGTGTTTATGTTGGATGGAAAGCAGGTTCGTTCGTGTAATATGTATGACCCGATAGCCTATGAAGAGGTTGCTTATACTTGGGAGTATGTGGACAATTATTTGGAAAAGATAACTTCAACAAATAAATTTGCTGGTAGTGCATGTGCGTTTACGTTTGTTGATGGGAATTTGAAAGATTTGGAATTGAATGGTATAAATTCATTCGAATACGGGGATAAATTTGCTTATGGCTTGGATATGGCAGCTTGGATTATTGCTCAAAATGATTATTTGTTGCCGTATGCTATTTATCTTGACTTGTTAGGGAAAAAGTCTTTGAACCTCCCTGTCAAATATTATCCGAGTAGTGGAGAAGGGAGTGGGGTTGATTTGGAATATGAGTATGATGCACAGGGATATGTGACTAAATTGACTATACCAGCTCTTTTTGAATGGGAAGAAGTAAAGGTTTACGAATTTATTTGGGAATAAGTGTTCATCGGACGCATAATAGTTGGTTATGATGTGAATAGCCCGGCACGATGCCGGGCTATTTTTTTGGTGTTCTCATGGAACACCTCCCATATACCTCCCATTCTCCTCCCATATTCAGCCCATTGCGATCGAGGGAATATGGAAAGGGTATGGCAGGAGTGAGAGGTGAGACCTTGATATATTGGAAATTTGCTTTATCTTTGCGGATAACTGGAATAAAGCATGGAAGCCAAACATCGGGACACGGAGATACTGGCGTTGTTGCAGGAGAGGAAGGAGGCGGGGATGACGGCGCTGTTCGAGCGGTATTACAAACCGCTGGTGGTGTTTGCCGGTTCGTATGTGCGGGATGTGCAGGAGGCGGAGGATCTGGTGCAGGAGCAGATGGTGAAATTGTGGGAGAAGGGGGTGTTCGCGCAGGAGGAGGCGGAGC
>CAJTSF010000032.1 GCA_910578985.1 uncultured Odoribacter sp.
GTTTTTTACTTAGGCAGGCAATGGAAGATAATTCGTTTACAGAGATTTGCGGAGTGATATATATTCGCTGTATGGCGGCGTCTATTCTTTTAATTCTGTATGTGGTATCAGCCAAATTATCGGCAAGTTGCGACATCAGCCATTTTTCTATATAGCTTATGCAAATAGAATTATTCTCACAGTCGGATATCCGTGCCGCCAGTTCGTTCAAACTCTTGTTTTCAAGGTCGTACCCGGAGATTTCCCGGTTATAAAAAAGCGACGTAGGGGTATGTAGGAACAGGCTCATGGCGTGGGGACGGAAGACGACCACAATCATTTCTGTATTGCCGTCGGCATACAAGTGAGACGAAAAATTAACCTGCCCGCTGATAGTCAATTTGTCTTGTGTGGCATCCAGTTCGGGAATATACAGCGGTGCCTGTTTGTGAAAGATAATTTGCGGGCAACCGATGGGAAAGGTAAAGGTGTTCAGCAGTCGATGGCTTTTCAAACACCCAGTAATACCTGATGTAGGGTTGCAGCAACCGACACGGCTTGTAAAATTTGAACTCTTCTTGAATCACTTTCTCTCATTTACACGCTTTCAGCCCGCGGATGACCGCCGAGGTGAATCCGGCATGTTCCATTTCGTTCAGTCCGCGGATAGTGATGCCTCCTGCGGTGGTCACCCGGTCGATTTCCTGTTCGGGGTGCGTGCCGTTGCGCAGCAGCAGTTCCCCGGCGCCGATGAGCGTTTGTGCGACGATCTCGGTAGCTTGGGATGCACGGCATCCCAATTCCACGCCGCCTTCCGCTGCGGCGCGGATATAGCGCAAGGCGAACGCTATGCCGCACGAGGCGAGAATCATTCCCGTTTCGAGCATCTTCTCATCGACGACCATCGTCGAGCCGATGGTGTCGAACAGCGCTTTGACCGTTTCCATCTGTCTTGCGTCGGCATGGGCTGCCGACAAGAAAGTCATGCTCTTGCATACGCAGGCGGCGGTGTTGGGAATGGAGCGGAAAACGGTCGGCTCCTCTTCCCCGTGTCCCGTCCACTCCGTCAATTGGGCGATGGGGACACCCGCAACGACCGACACCAACATCTGCCGTGCAGGGTTGAACACATCACTGATTTCTTGCAGCACCTTTTCGGCAAGCCACGGCTTCACGGCGAGGATAATGATGTCCGCTTCCAAAGCGGCTACCATGTTATGTGTCGTCGTTCCGATAATGCTATATTGCTGGTGCAACGCTTCCAATTTCCCCTTGGAGGGATTCGCACAGACGATGTCCCCCGCCCCGAATTGCCCGCTTGCCGCCAAGCCGCAGGCGATGGCGCCGCCCATGTTGCCGGCGCCGATGATGGATACTTTCATGAATGCTCGTTTTTTAGTTCAATCCCCCGGTTATCCTAACATCGGTTTCACCACGCCGAACAACAGGCAGGCGATGATGAAAGTAATGACGATGTTAAACGTCTGCGCCGTGAGGAACGCCCACAACAGGTTGCGGTTCTCGCGGGAGACGATTTCCTTGATGCGTGTTTCCAGTCCCACGCAGACAAAGGCGAGGCTGAAGAACAGGGAGCTGAACATCTTTGCCATGCCCGGCTCCAGGAGCTTGCCTTTGGCGTTGAGATGGAACAGGTCGTTTGCCTGAAACAGACTGAACACCAGTGAAGCGGCCACAAATCCGATGATGAACTTCGGGAATTTCTCCCACACGATATGCAGGGAGGGGGAGTTGTTGCCGCTCTTCTCGCCCCGGGTGGAGAGGTAAAGGGCGATGAAGAACGCCACGAACCCGATGAGCACGTTTTGTGCCCCCTTAATGATGACCGCGTGCTGGTTTGCCAGTTCCCCGACGATGGCGCTCGAAGCCGCCACGCCGCTGGTGGTGTCGATGGTGCCTCCGATCCAGGCGCCGGAAACCTCCTGCACCACGGCGGGATCGTCGAACAGCATGGGAAGCAGCACGCTTGCCAGCCACGGCATCAGGTAAATCATCGGCACGACAATAATCAACACGAGGGAAACGATATAAGACAACTTCCGGTCATCGCCGCCGGCGACGCGGGCGGCGGTAATACAGGCGGACACCCCGCAGATGGACACCCCGCTCGACAGAATCATGGCGGACCGCTGGTCCACTTTCAGGCGGCGGGCAATGAAATAGGCGAAAAACCATACGATGCCGACCACCAGTATCGCTTGCACCAGTCCCACGGCTCCAGATTTCATCACGTCGCTGAACAGAATGGTGGCGCCTAAGCACACGACACCGATTTTAATGAAAAACTCGCTCTGTATGGCGGGTTTCATCCATTCCGGCACGCGGAACAGGTTGCGGATGAGCAACCCGAAGATAACGGAGAAAAAGACCGATTCGAAACCGTAGTAGGAGACTTGCGGGACGGAGGCGACGATTTGCGCCAGGATGGACACCGCAAAGACCGCCGCCAGCGAGAGCACCAGTCCTTTCAACGGCTTGCCGAGCATCAGCCACCCGAGGTAAAGCGTGAGGAGCACGATGACGAACAGGACGAAAATGCTTTGCCAGCTGTCCGGCTCGCTCAGGTTTTTCGGTATTTTAGGCAAATGGTTGGGGATGAGAATGGCAAGCGCCAACAGCAAAACACTGACCGCCACGACCACCCAGTCTTCGGTCTTGAATTGGGAAACCCACTTTTTCATATTCCAAGCGTTTAATTTGTTCTGTTTTTATTCCGGTCGCGAAGTAACGGATTTTTTGCGAGATATGGTTACGTGTAAATACCTATTCTGTCTTTTTGTCATATTTCCCTTTCTGGCACGGGAATTGCGTGAAATGGGGCGTATCGACCCGAATGTGTAATTATAAAAATATAAAGCTATGGCAACAGGAAAAATAGGAGTATCGACTCAGAACTTATTCCCGATTATCAAGAAATTTCTCTATTCCGACCACGAGATCTTCCTTCGTGAAATCGTGTCGAATGCGGTGGATGCGACCCAGAAACTGAAAGTCCTCTCCTCCTCCGGCGAGTTCAAGGGGGAGGCGGGCGGACTGCGCGTGTGCGTAAAGGCTGACAAAGAGGCAGGCACCCTGACCGTTTCCGACAACGGCATCGGCATGACGCAGGAGGAGGTGGAGAAGTACATCAACCAGATTGCCTTCTCCGGAGCGGAGGAGTTCCTCGAGAAACACAAGGACGATGCCGCCACCATCATCGGGCACTTCGGGCTGGGATTCTATTCCGCCTTCATGGTGAGCGACAAGGTGGAAATCATCACCAAGTCCTACCGCGACGGCGCGCAGGCGGTCCGCTGGACGGGAGAGGGAGACACCGAGTACACCCTCGAGCCGGCGGAAAAGGCGGAGCGCGGCACCGACATCGTCATGCACATCAACGAGGAGGAAAAGGACTTCCTGGAGGAGAACAAGGTGCAGGAACTGCTCTCGAAATACTGCAAATTCCTCCCCGTGCCCATCGTCTTCGGCAAAAAGAAAGAGTGGAAAGACGGTAAATACGAGGATACCGCCGAGGACAACGTCATCAACGACACCGAGCCGCTGTGGGTGCGCAAGCCCGCGGACCTGAAGGAGGAGGACTACGGCAAGTTCTACCGCGAGCTCTATCCCATGGGTCAGGACCCGCTCTTCCACATCCACCTCAACGTGGACTATCCGTTCAACCTCACGGGTATCCTTTATTTCCCGAAAATCGACAATAAGTTCGAGATACAGAAAAACAAAATCCAGCTCTACTGCAACCAGGTCTACGTCTCCGACTCCGTGGAAGGCATCGTGCCGGAATACCTCACCCTGCTGCACGGCGTCATCGACTCGCCGGACATCCCCCTGAACGTTTCCCGTTCCTACCTGCAGAGCGACGGCAACGTGAAGAAGATTTCCAGCCACATCACCAAAAAAGTGGCGGACAGCCTCTTGGACATCTTCAAGAACACCCGCGAGGATTACGAAAAGAAATGGGACGACCTGAAAGTCTTTATCCAGTACGGCATGCTCACCGACGAGAAATTCGCCGAGCGTGCCACGCCCATCGTCCTCCTGAAAAACACCGAAGGGAAATACTTCACCCTCGAAGAATACGAGAACCTCGTGAAAGTAAACCAAACGGACAAGGACAACCACCTGGTTTACCTTTACGCCACGAACGTCGAGGAGCAGTACACCTACATCCAGGCTGCCAAAGACAAGGGCTACGACGTCCTCGTCATGGACGGGCAGCTGGACACCCACTTCATCAGCCACCTGGAGCAGAAGGGCACCGACCGCCGCTTCCTCCGCGTGGACTCCGACGTCATCGACAAGCTCATCCCCAAGGACGACGCCAAAGGCACCGACTGGAGCGAAGAGCAGCAGGAGGAAATCCGGGGCGTCTTCGATGCCCAGCTGCCGAAAGAGGGTGCGATGTACTTCGTGAACTTCGAGGCGTTAGGGGAAGGGGGCGAACCGGTCGTCATCACCCGTTCCGAATTCATGCGCCGCATGAAAGAGATGGCAGCCATGAACCCCGGCATGGGATTCTACGGCGCGATGGAAGACCAGCTGACCCTCGTGGTCAATACCGACCACCGTCTGGTGAAGGGCATCCTCGAGGACGAACGCCGGGCGCTGGGCGCGAAACTGCAACCGCTCAACGACGCCATCCGCGAGAACGAGAAAAAGCGCGAGGAAATCGACGCCCTCAACAAGGACAGGAAAGAGGAGGAAATCCCCCAGGTGGACAAAGACCGCAAGAAAGAATGCGAAGAAAAGTCCGAGGCGTTGCGCCAGGAGAAACAGACGCTCCTGCAGGAATACGGCAAGGACAACCGCATCGTCGGGCAACTCATCGACCTTGCCCTGCTCGCCAACGGGCTCCTCAAGGGCGAAGCGCTCAACCGCTTCGTGAAGCGCAGCGTGGAACTGATTAAATAATCCCGCCGGCATCCGGAAAACCAAGAGGGCATATCGCAAGATATGCCCTCTCTTTGCTTTCCCTTCGACCTTTCCCCCGTAGTCCCCCCCGCTCCTGCTGCTCCTTCATCTCGGGTGCCAGTTCGACACTCCCCTTCTCGGGCATCGAACGCACATACGTCTTTCCGTGGTAACGATAGACAATAAAATGGTGAAAAATTGTTGAATGCCTGCTTTCCGGATACCTGTCCCTCCCGGTGGGTAAGCCCAGGGTAACTCGGGGGAAAGTCTGAGGCAACGCGATACCAACGCGAAGCTAACGCGATGGGTTCGCGATGGGAGCATCGCATATCCATGGCATTGCCTTGGGGCATATTCCGCCATGACAGGGAGTTTCCTCAGAGTTACCCCGGACTTGTCCGGGCGTTCCCTAAAGGGGTGTCCTCATAAAATATGAAGATTCACAATAGAAGTGCAATTTTTTGTGCGAGAGAGGGCTGACAGAACCGGATTTATATTTTCTTGCCCTGATCTGTCGCTTTTCCGGCATCGTTGGCGGTTTTGTGGGACACAAAACCTATACTTGCTCCCCGGATACGTTCAAATGTCTCAAATGTCGGCTATCATGTGGCGAACTCCCGACACCCTATTTCCAATGCATATTACATTCCCAACTCCTTTTTCAGCCACACTTTCATCACCGGGTCAGGAATGATAACTTGTCGTTTTTCAACCTCTATGAGTTCCTTTTTGACTAAAGCCCTCTTTACGATGCTTACATTTGCAGACGAACCGAGCTGGTATTTTTGCAAAACCTCCTGTGTGGTAAATTCACTATGAACTCCATCTAAAATAGCTCGCAGGAAATTCATCTGATAGGTAGTAAGGCTTTCGGTCTGCTTCTCGAACAATGGAGTATTCTGGTCGATAATATCCTGATATGCAGACTCGAAATCCTGCTCAGTTGCAGTTCCATCCGTATGTATCCATACCAACCACGCCAACTGCTGCACATAAGACGAGTGGTTATCCACTATCTGACATATTCTTTCGGCCAGTTCTTTTGAAATCTGCTTGCCTGTAGCTTCAAAACGACCGCAGATATAATCCACCCAATCCGAAGTCCCGATTTTAGGCAGATAGATGGCATCGCCGAATTTATAGAACGGCAGGCTCTTTTTTTCGAACAGTTCGTTCATCAGATGTTTTTTGCTGCCGAACAGGCAATAGGAAACCGATTGTTGCAGTTGCCATACGGAACGCAGGCGCTTTTGGAATGTTTTTGAATCTTTGAATTCGGCAATCTGTTGGAATTCGTCGATGCAGATGACGATGTGGTAGCCTTTTTGACGGGCTATTTTTTCAGGGAGTTGCAGGATTTCGTTTATGTCGTTGCTTTTGGGGTTCATTTCAAGCGATACGGAAAAGTCCGTCATCGGATCCGTGCCTATCGAGATTTTAGGGTTGATGCGGGAAAGGAATAGTTTGGCATGTTCCAGCCATTCTTCCAGTTTGGAGGCGGTCTGTTTGAGGACAGCCGATGCGAAGGCGTCATAAAAATCCCTGTCGCTCCGGCACGAGAAAATGTCGAGGTAAACGATTTTCAATTTATCGCTCTGTGCCAAGCGACACGCGTTCTGTACCAGCGAGGTTTTTCCCCAACGACGAGGCGATATCAGTACCGTATTCACTCCATGCCGGAAGTTCAACAATAATCGTTCCGTTTCTTTTTTCCGGTCGGTGAAATGGTCGCCTGAGGTAGCCACTCCGAATATAAAAGGTTTATTTCCCATGCTTTTCAATGATTATTCCGGTGCAAAGATAAGTAATATAGTTATTACTAATAACATTATTACTAATAAAAAGATAATAAAAAGAAGCGTCCCTATACAAGGACGCTTCTTTTGCGTTTCGGGTGGAGTAGCAGGGTTTCGAACCCTGGTCCAAACACGGAATCCATATGCTTTCTACATGCTTATCCGCTTATTGGTTTTCGACGGCAGTCCGGAAAGTGGCACCCAAGCTACCGCTTAGCTTCTGAATTTTCGCCTTTTGCACGAAGCCTGCGCAGGCTAACTCCCTATTGACTGCACCCCGTTTGCCGAGCCGGAAGGAAGTGGAACCACCGGCGGGATGTCCCGTCCCCGCTCCTTGAGCAGGGATTAAGCCTCGAATCTTCTAAAGATCAGGCAGCGAGAGCGTAGTTGTTTTCGCCAATTAAAAGTTCTGTGTCCGGGATTTACGGGCCGTTTCACTGCTCCCGACATGCTTACATACCTATTCTTCATGCTGTCAAATCCAAGTCTACCCCTCATGTAGTTATGCGGGGACAAAGATAGGGAAAAAATCGGAGATACGGTGCAAGGAGGGCGGATTTATTCGTTCATGCTGAATTTCACGCGGTTTACGATGGAGCGTCCCAGGGTCAGTTCATCGGTGTATTCCAGGTCGTTGCCGATGGAGATGCCTTTGGCGATGGTACTGATGATCAGTTCCTCTTTGTGTTTCAGTTTTTTGAAGATGTAGTAACCGGTGGTGTCGCCTTCGATGGTGGCGCTCAGGGCGAATATCACTTCGCGGATCTCCTCCTGTTCGATGCGTTCCACCAGCGACTGGATGTGCAGGTCGGCGGGACCGATGCCGTCCATGGGGGAGATGATGCCTCCGAGGACGTGGTACAGCCCGTTGTATTGGGAGGTGGCTTCGATGGAGAGGATGTCCTTGATGTTTTCGACCACGCAGACGACGGAGGTGTCGCGTTTGCGGTCGGCGCATATCTCGCAGAGGTCGTCGTCGGCGATGTTGTGGCAGATGCGGCATTCCCGGATGTTGCGTTTCAGGTCGGCGATGCTTTGCAGGAAAGCGTCCACGTCGGCGGCGTTCTTTTTCAAGAGGTGCAGCACGAATTTGAGCGCCGTTTTCCGTCCTATGCCGGGAAGCGAGGCGAATTGTTCCACGGCTTTGTCTAAGAGTTTGGAAGAGTTCACGCGTTATTCTTTGAAGTGGATGTCCTTTACTATCATCTGGATGTCGTTCCGTCCCATGAATTCGTTTTCCTGCAAGGTGTAGCAGAGGTCGAAGCATTGCCCCGTGACCTTGTCGAAGAGGGCGCCCATGCCGAAGCCGATGCCGCTACGGTCTTTGCAGTCGCGGCTGCGATCGACGACTGTCAGTTTGAGGTGTTCGTTGTTGCGCCCCACCTGCCGGGTCTTGAGATAGTCCGCCACGTTCTCCGTCACGAACACCGGCATGGTGTTGTTCGGTCCGAAAGGGGCGAATTTTTGCAGCATGGCATACAGTTCGGGTGTAATGTCGCTCAGGGTGATGCGCGCGTCGATGTTGATTTGGGGGGTGAGCATCTCTTCCGTGATGGTTTCCCGGACAATCTGTTCGAATTTCCTTTTGAAAGGCTCGAGGTTGCCCGGTTTCAGGGTCAGCCCTGCGGCGTATTTGTGTCCGCCGTAGTTTTCCAGGAGGTCGCTGCACTGGGAGATGGCGTAGTAGAGGTCGAAGCCTTCCACGGAGCGTGCGGAGCCCGTCACCCAGCCGTTGGATTCGGTGAGGATGATGGTGGGGCGGTAGAAGGATTCCGTCAGGCGGGAAGCGACGATGCCAATGACCCCTTTGTGCCAGTCGGGATTGAACAGGACGGTGGTTTTTTTGGTGCGTTCCGTTTCCGATTCGCTGATGTGGCGGATGGCCTCTTCGGTGATATGGTGGTCTAATTTCTTGCGCTGGTCGTTGAAGGTGTTGATGTCCGAGGCGATTTCCCGGGCAAGCGCCGGTTCGTCCGCGGTCAGCAGTTCCACCGCCTTGCGTCCGGATTCCACCCGTCCTGCGGCGTTGATGCGGGGACCGATGCGGAATACGATGTCGTTGATGGTAATCTCTTTTTTCTCTTTGTCAATGCCTGAGCTTTTGATGATGGTTGCCAGTCCCAGGCTGGGCTGCTCGTTGAGCTGTTGCAGTCCGTAGTAGGCGAGGATGCGGTTTTCGTCGGTGATGGGCACGATGTCGCTGGCGATGCTGACACACAGGAGGTCAAGGAGCTTGTAGAGCTCCGCCATGGGATAGTTGTGTTTCAGGGAGTGGGCTTGCACCAGTTTGAAGCTGACGCCGCATCCGCTGAGCCATTGGTAGGGGTAGTCGCAGTCCTGCCTTTGCGGGTCGAGCACGGCGATGGCGTCGGGGAGGGTGTCGCCCGGGGTGTGGTGGTCGCAGATGATGATGTCCACCTTTTTCTCGTTGGCAATCCGCACCTTCTCCACGGCTTTGATGCCGCAGTCGGTGATGAGCATGAGTGAGAAGCCGTTTTCGGCGGCGTAGTCGATGCCTTTGAGGGAGACGCCGTAGCCTTCCGTGTAGCGGTCGGGGATATAATAGGCGAGGTTCTCTTTTTTGCAGTAGTTCCTCAGGTATTTGTAGAGCAATGCCACGGCGGTGGTGCCGTCCACGTCGTAGTCCCCGTAAATGAGTATTTTCTCATCGGAGGCGATGGCACGGTCGAGCCGCTCCACGGCTTTGTCCATGTCTTTCATTTTCCACGGGTCGTGAAGCTGGTTCAGGGAAGGTTTGAAAAATGCCTGTGCCTGTTCCGCAGTTTCGATGCCTCGTTGCAGCAACAGGTTAGCTATTACGGGGTGACAGTTCAGTTTTTTTGCAAGTTCTTCTATCTTAGTTTCCTCCGGCGGAGTATTCAGTACCCATCTTTTTTCCATTATACTTTTTCCATTTCTGCTACAAAGTAGCGTAAATTCCTTGTTATTTCAAAGCGTAATTTGGAATTATTTCCTATAAAAAGCCAAAAAGTTAATTGTTAGTTACTTCGGATATTTGAAATTTACTTCCTACATTTGTCCTCTTGAAACGGGAGATTTTCCTTGGATATCGGAATATATAAAATAAAGATAAAATGAGCTTTTCTGAATTAAGTGAACAAGAGGTGATTCGTAGGAATTCGTTGAAAGAATTGGAACGCCTCGGTATTGAAGCCTATCCGGCGGCGGAGTTTAAAGTGAATGCCCATGCGGCGGAAATCAAGGAACGGTTCGATGATGCTGCCACCCCTCGCGAGGTGACGGTCGCCGGGCGTATGATGACGCGCCGGATTATGGGGAAAGCCTCATTTTTTGAATTGCAGGATGACAGCGGCAGGATTCAGGTGTATGTCAGCCGGGACGATATCTCGGACGACGAGGCATCCACGGCGTATAACACGGTGTTCAAGAAGTTGATGGACATCGGGGATATCGTGGGCGTGAAAGGGTTTGTCTTCCGTACGCAGACCGGAGAGATTTCCGTGCATGCCAAGGAGTTGGTGATGCTGTCGAAGTCGTTGCGGCCGCTGCCGGTGGTGAAGGAGAAAGACGGCAAGGTGTTCGATGCCTTTACCGACCCGGAACAGCGCTACCGCCAGCGTTACCTCGATTTGATTGTCAATCCGCAGGTGAAGGAGGTTTTTGTGAAGCGTACGAAAATGATGAATGCCATCCGCCAGTTCTTTAATTCGAAAGGCTACCTGGAGGTGGAGACGCCGGTTCTCCAGGCGATACCGGGAGGGGCGTCCGCCCGTCCGTTCATCACGCACCACAATGCGTTGGATATCCCCTTGTATTTGCGTATCGCGAATGAGTTGTATCTGAAGCGCCTGATTGTGGGAGGCTTTGAGGGAGTGTATGAGTTCTCGCGCAATTTCCGCAACGAGGGCATGGACCGTACGCACAATCCGGAGTTTACGTGTATGGAGATTTATGTGGCGTACAAGGATTATCTGTGGATGATGAATTTCACCGAAGAGATGGTTGAAACGGCGGCGCTGGCGATTAACGGCACGACCAAGGCGATGGTCGGGGAGAACGAGGTGGATTTCAAACGCCCGTTCCGTCGGGTGCGCATGGCGGATGCCATCAAGGAGCATACGGGATACGACATTGAGAAGATGTCCGAAGGGGAGTTGTATGAGGCTTGCCTCAAGATGAATATTCCCGTGGACAAGACGATGGGCAAAGGGAAGTTGATTGATGAAATCTTCGGGGAGAAATGCGAGGAGCATTATATCCAGCCGACGTTCATCTACGACTATCCGAAAGAGATGTCCCCCCTGACGAAGAAGCACCGGGAGAATCCGGAGCTGACCGAGCGTTTCGAGTTGTTTGTGAACGGGAAAGAGGTGGCGAATGCCTATTCGGAGCTGAATGACCCGATCGACCAGCTGGAGCGTTTCCAGGAGCAGTTGAAGTTGCAGGAGCGGGGTGACGATGAGGCGATGTATATCGACTATGATTTCGTGCGGGCGTTGGAATACGGTATGCCGCCGACCTCCGGCATGGGTATCGGCATCGACCGCTTGTGCATGTTCCTCACGAACAGTGCCTCCATCCAGGATGTGCTGCTGTTCCCGCAGATGAAGCCGGAGAAGAAAGCCGTGGTGGACGGGGATGACAAATATGAGGCGTTGGGGATTCCCAAGGAGTGGATTGCCGTCGTGAAGAAAGCGGGCTACCAGACGGTGGACGCCTTGAAGGCGGTGGAGAATGCGAACAAGCTGCACCAGGAGTTGTGCGGCATCAACAAGAAAGAGAAATTGGGATTGTCCGGGCTGACGCCTGACGATGTGAAAGCCTGGTTGGCGTAAAACAGAAGCAAGTGATGAATATCCCCGAGAATCCCAGAATAGCCGTCGTGGGAGGCGGAAGTTGGGCAACCGCCATTGCCAAGATATTGACGGAGAACAATGACCACATCAATTGGTTCATGCGGAATATTGAGTCGATTAATGCCTTCAAGGAGTTGAAGCATAATCCCCGGTACCTGTGTGCCGTGGATTTCGACCTTTCCAAGATAACCTTTACGGACAATCTGGATTACCTGATTGCCCATTCGGACATCATTATTTTCGCCATCCCGAGCGCTTTCTTGAAGAATGTGGTGGCGAAGGCGTCGCGCTCCCTGAAGGACAAGATTGTCGTGTCCGCCATCAAAGGGCTGATTCCCGATGACAACCTGATTATCGGGGAGTTTTTCCATCAGCAGTACGAGGTGCCTTTGGAGCGGATTGTGGTGATTTCCGGTCCCTGCCACGCGGAGGAGATAGCTTTGGAGCGCTTGTCCTATCTGACATTTTCCAGCAACGACACTCATGTGGCGCGGGCGGTGGCGCAGTTGTTCGCCTGCCATTACGTGACGACCTGCATCTCGGACGATATTTACGGAACGGAGTATGCCGCCGTGATGAAGAATATTTTTGCCGTGGCGGCGGGCATCTGCCACGGGTTGCGGTACGGCGACAATTTCCAGGCGGTGCTGGTGTCCAATGCCATTCAGGAAATCGAGCGTTTTGTGGCTGCCGTCCACCCCATCGAGCGGGACATCAAGAATTCCGCTTACCTGGGGGACTTGCTGGTGACCGCCTATTCGCAGTTCAGCCGCAACCGCACGTTCGGCACAATGATTGGCAAGGGGTATTCCGTGAAATCGGCGCAGATGGAGATGCTGATGATTGCGGAAGGGTATTTTGCTGTGAAAGGCATCAAGGAAATCAATGACCAATATAAAGTGCATCTGCCGATTACGACGGCGGTGTACAATATCCTTTACGAGCGTATCAGTCCGGCATTGGAAATCCGTTTGCTGACCGAAGAATTAAGATAATCATTTAGGCGATGTTTTCTCTCATAGAAGTTACCGATAGAAAGACGGAACGGGAATTCCTGGAATTGCCCGCCCGCTTGTACCAAGGCAAGTTGAATTGGGTGCGCCCGCTGGACAACGACATCCGGAATGTGTTCGACCCGAAGAAGAACCCTTGTTTCCGGCATGGCGAATGTGTGCGTTGGCTGCTGGCGGATGAGGCGGGGACATGCGTCGGACGGGTGGCTGCCTTTGTCAATCGCAAAACGTGCGGCTTGGATCATTACCGGGTGGGGCAGATGGGCTTCTTCGAGTGCATCGATAATGAGGAGGCGGCTTTCATGCTGTTTGACCGTTGCCGGGAGTGGCTGGAAAGCCGGGGCATGGAGGCGATGGAGGGACCGGTGAATTTCGGGGAACGCATCGAGTGGTGGGGGCTGCTGGTGGAGGGCTTCGACCGTCCGCCGGTGTATGCCATGCCCTATACGCAGCCTTATTACGTGCCGTTTTTTGAAAAGTACGGTTTCCGCGACTATTTCAAGCAGTTCACCTACCGCACCCGCTTGGTGATGGAGAGCCTTTCCAAAGTGGTGGTGTGGAAAGCGGACCGTATCCTGAAGAATCCCGACTATTCCGTGCATACTTACGGCGACATCGGTAGGGAACGCGCCATTGAAGCGTTGCTTGAGGTGTACAACCAGGCGTGGAATCTTGAAGTGCACGGCGTGGACGGCATCACCCGCGAGCAGGTGGAGAACATTTACAAAAGCCTCCGTCCCATCATCGACAAGAACCTGATATATTTTGCATTTTATCAGAAGCGTCCCATCGGTTTCTTCCTGATGTTCCCCGAAATCAATCAGGCGGTCCGCCATCTCAACGGCAAGATGAACCTGTGCGGGATGCTCAAATTCATGTACTACCGCCATGTGAAGAAGATGGACGTCGCCTTGGGACAGTTGTTCGGCGTGGTGCCGGAGTTCCAGGGCAAGGGGGTGGAGGCTGCCCTGATCAAGCGTTTCACGGAGTGCATCGTGGAGAAAGACAGTCATTATAAATACCTGGAACTGAATTGGGTCGGTGAATTCAACCCGCCGATGATGCACCTGATGGACTACATCGGAGCCAAAGTGGCGCGTACGCATGTGACTTACCGGAAACTCTTCCGCGATGATATCCCTTTTGTCCGTTCGGTGGATAAGATGAAGTGAGGAACTGAAACTTCCTTCCCTACATCCACATATGTTCCACCAAAATCTTGATGCCGATGGCGATGAGGATGACTCCTCCTGCCAGTTCGGCATTTAATTTTTGAATCTTTCCGAAGTGGAAGCCGCCGCCGACTCCCGCGAAGGAGAGGACAAACGTCGTGGAGGCGATGAGGCAGGCGGAGAGGAGGATGTCCGTTTGCAGGAAAGCCATACTGATGCCCACTGCCAGCGCGTCAATGCTGGTGGCGATGCCCAAGGTGAGGAGTGTTTTGTTGGAAAAGGAGAGTACGGGAGCCTCCTCTTCCTTGAAAGACTCGTAAACCATCTTCCCGCCTAAATATCCCAAGAGAACGAATGCAATCCAATGGTCAAAATGGGTGATGTACGCGCTGAAACGGTAGCCCAGCAGCCATCCGAGCCACGTCATCCCTCCCTGGAACACGCCCATGAACGTTGCCATTTTCCACGCTTTATGCCAGCTGAAACGCTTCAGGCACATGCCCCCGCTGATGCTGACGGCAAGACTGTCCATGGATAACCCGATGGCGATGAGGAAAATGGTAAACAGGCTCATGCGATTCAAATGAAAGACGCAAATATAGTGGAAATTATCCGATTCCTTGTAACTTTGCTTCATGGAATTGCAGACATTCGTACCGATCGACCGCCCGGATTTTCAAATCGACTACGGGACCCGGATGATGTTCCTCGGCTCGTGTTTCGTGGAAAACATCGGGGAACGGCTGGACTATTTCAGATTCTCCGTGGATGTGAATCCTTGCGGGATTGTCTATAACCCCCTCTCCGTAGCGGATACGCTGGAGATGCTGCTGGAGGGACAGCCGTTGGGCGTTCCGGATTTGTGGCGGCACAATGGCTTATGGGGCAGCTTCCGGCACCACGGGCGTTTCTCCGCCCCGGATGCCGGCGAGTGCCTGCGGAAAATCAACACCCGCTTGGAAGAGTCCGCCTCGCATCTCCGGCAGGCGGACCTGCTGGTCATCACCTGGGGAACCGCCTGGGTGTACACCCGCCGTGCCGGCGGGCAGGTGGTTTCCAACTGCCACAAGTTTCCCGCCTCCGATTTCCTGCGCCGCCGCCTGACGGTGGAGGAGATTGTGGAGACCTACGCCTCTCTGCTGGAGCGGGTGCGTGAGCGATGCCCGCACATCAGGGTATTGCTCACCGTCAGCCCCATCCGCCATTGGAAAGACGGGGCGCACGGCAACCAGTTGAGCAAGGCGGTCCTGCTGCTGGCGGCGGAGCGTCTGACGGAGCGCTTTGCCTTCGTCTCCTACTTCCCCTCCTATGAAATCGTGATGGATGAGTTGCGCGACTACCGTTTCTATGCGGACGACCTCCTGCATATCTCTTCCCAAGGCATCCTCTACATCTGGGAGCGTTTCCGTGACCATTACATCACGGAAGAGGCGCGCGCCCTCATGAAACAGGTGGACAAGTGGAAAAAAATCCTCCTCCACCGTCCTTCCGAACCGGACAGCGAAGCTACTCTTCGTCTGAGGGCTCAGGCGTCGGAGGAACTTCTTCGGCTGGTTCGATATCCTGCATGGGTTTCCGTTTCAGGTCTTCCAGAGTGATGACCGTCTTCACGGGATAGCTGGCGGGGTACATCCTCCGGATGCGGTAAAGGGCGGGAATGCTCTCCAGGCGGGTATGGAAATTGCCGACCCGGATTTTGAAGTCGGGATCGAAATACTTCAGGTAGGCGGGAATAGTCTGGAACGCCACCTCGAAAGTATCCCGGATTTGCTTCAATTTATTGATGTCACAGCCGTAAGAATTGACGGAATGAATCTGGATGCGGTATCCCGCGAAAGACTTTTTCTTTTTGTTCTCATGCACGTGCCGCCTCAGCAGGCTGCGCAATTGGGGCGTGTCGTACAGGCGGACCTCCCCGCCGTTGATGCCGTAAGTCTCCAGTTCCTCCACGAAGTCCGATTCGGGAACCACCGTCACGCTGTCCGCAGACAGCGTGTCCGGTGATTGTGCCGATAAGCCCAGAGGGCACAACAACAATAAAACGATGTATTTGATCATACGTCTCGATTAATGGTTTTCGCGGGCGGTGATAATCGCCAGGAAATCGTCCGCTTTCAGGGAGGCGCCGCCAATCAGTCCGCCGTCCACGTCAGGTTGGGAGAACAGCTCGTCCGCATTCTTGGCGTTGCAGCTGCCCCCGTACAGGATGGTCGTGTCTTCCGCCACCGTCTTGCCGTATTGCGCGGCGATGGTCTCGCGGATGAAAGCGTGGATCTCTTCCGCCTGGGCGGAGGTTGCCGTCTTGCCGGTACCGATCGCCCACACCGGTTCGTATGCCACCACCACGTGGGCGAACTGCTCGGCGGACAATTGGAACAAACCCTTCGCCAGCTGCGACTTCACCACCTCGAAATGCTTGCCCGCTTCCCGCTCCGCCAGCACTTCCCCGACGCAGAAGATAATCTCCAGCTTGTTTTCCAGCGCGCGCTCCACCTTCTTCACCAGCACCTCGTCCGTCTCCCCGTAATAGCTTCTCCGCTCGGAGTGCCCCAGGATGACATACCGGCATCCCGTGGAAGCCACCATCGCTGCCGACACCTCCCCGGTATAGGCGCCGGACACCTCCGTGGCGCAGTTCTGTGCCGCCACCTCCACCGAGTCGGCTGTTTTATTCACGTCCGCGAGGTGGATGAAAGGAGTGCCCAGCACGACCGTCACGTTCTTCGGCGCGAGTGCCTTCACCCGCCCGTTCACTTCCTTTGCCAGTTCCACGCCCTCTTGGAGGGTTTTGTTCATTTTCCAGTTTCCTGCAACAATTTTCTTTCTCATGTCTTCGGTATTCGTATTGTTTAATTCTTCGATTTCTTGTATTTCTTCGCCAAATAGAAGCCCAGGCACGCCGCATACAGCAACGCCAGCATATACACCAGCCGGTCGTCGCTCTTCGCCTGATGGGCGGACAGGCTGTATGCCAGCAGGTTCTTGTCCCGGATTTCCTCCACGTCCGGAATGTCGCGGTAGCCCCATTTGTTGATGACCGTCCCTGCGTGCAGGAGCACCAGCCCGGGGTTCGACCGCACGATGGTCTTCAGTTGGATTTCATCCGTGGAACAATAGTCATAGGTCACGGCATGCGTCTCCTTGTATGCCTGCACATCGTCCGTCAGCGAGGCGGTCAGCCCGTAGAAGCCGATGCCCTGTTCCCGGGCGTATGCCGCCAGTTTGTTCAATTTCCACTGGTGGACGGGGTTCGCCTTGTTGATGTTGTACGACACCGCGAGGAACGTGTACCCCTGATCCTCCAGCACCTCCTCCGTGATGTTCCCCATCTCCGGGTGTTCCATTACGAAATCGTGGATGGGCGCCTTGAATCCCTCCTTAATAAGCTTCTCCGAAGAGTTCACGTACTCCCAGTTCAGCGTGTCCTGCCACGGGTAGTTCTCCTCCGTGAAGTCCTTCACCTCCCCGGTGGTCTTGTGGCGGTATTGCAGGGTGATTTCATACTCGTCGTGCGGCGCCCCTTCCGGGATAGTCATGCCCTCCGTGATGTTCTTCCCGATGGCATACGGGCGGAAGTCGATAATCGGCAGATGGCGGTAGCAGTGCATCTCGATGCCCAGCATGAACAGCGCGCTTACGGCAATCAGCACCGACTGTTCCAGCACGTTGAAGATGGACTTGTAATTCTCTTTCTGGAAGAAAATTACCAGCGTAAGCGCCAGCAGCACCACATTTTTCCAGAACGTCTCCCAATTGGTCAGTACTAAGGCATCCCCGAAACATCCGCAGTCGGTCACCGGGTTGCTGATGGCGAGGACCAGCGTCAGCGGGGTGAACACCGCCATGAACAGCAGGGCGCCCCACGCTGCCCATTTCGTCTTTACGTTGAGGAAGAGGCACAAGCCGATCATGAACTCCGCCAGCGACAGCACAAACGAGAAGAACAGCGCCGTGCCGCTCATCCATCCCATGTGGAACGCATTGAAGTAGTCGATGAACTTGTAGTTGGAACCCAACGGGTCCACCCCCTTGACGAACCCGGAATAGATGAATAAAAGCCCGACCAGTATCCGGCAAATGTTTCTGATGATTTTCATGATATTCGGTGTTTTAATGTTTTTCGTTGTTTTCCACCGTCAGGCGTATCAGCGCGAAGACGGCATAATTGATCATATCGTTGTAATTCGCGTCGATGCCCTCCGAGATGAGGGTGTTCCCCGCATGGTCCTCGATTTGCTTCGTGCGTTTGATTTTCATGAGAATAAGGTCCGTGTACGAACTGATGCGCATGTTCCGCCATGCCTCCCCGTAGTCGTGGTTCTTCGCCAGCATCAGCTGCTTCGCCCCCTGGAAATAGCGGTCGTACAGGGCGGTGATGGACTCCCGGTCCTCCGTCGCCTCCTCCGCACACCCCAACTCCAGCTGGATCAGTCCCATGATGGAATAATTGATGATGCCGATGAACTCGGGCACCACCCCCTCGTCCACCTTGCACACCCCTTTCTCCTCTAAGCTGCGGATGCGGTTCGCTTTGATGAAAATCTGGTCTGTCAGCGACGTGGGGCGCAGGATGCGCCATGCCGTGCCGTAGTCGTGCATCTTCTTCAGGAAGATATCCCGGCAGGTGCCGATGACCGTATCATATTCTTGGGCTGTTTCGAACATCGCTTGAAATATAATTGTATTTTTGAGCACGCAAATTTAGGCAAAAAAAGTAAGAATTAAAAGGCATCGACATGAAAACAATCACCTTGAACCACCGTCCCCTCGACCTCACCTCACCCGTCGTGATGGGCATCCTCAACGTCACCCCCGATTCCTTTTACGACGGGGGCAAGTACCTGAGCGAGACGAAGGTCATCGGGCGCATCCGACAAATCGTCGAGGAGGGCGCCGGCATCATCGACGTGGGGGCGTATTCCTCCCGCCCCGGCGCGGCGTTCGTGGACGAGAAAGAGGAACTGGGGCGCTTGGCGTGGGCGGTCGAGCTGGTGAGGAAATATTACCCCTCTGTGCCCGTTTCCATCGACACCTTCCGCGCCGGCGTGGCGAAAGAAATCGTCGGCTGCCTCGGCGAGGTCATGGTGAACGACATCTCGGGTGGCACCCTGGACGACGGCATGTTCGATTTCGTCGCCTCCTCCGGCGTCCCTTACATCATGATGCACATTCAGGGCACCCCCAGACCATGCAGAAGAATCCCGTCTACGACAATGTCGTCGCCGACGTGCGCCGTTTTTTCACCGACCGCATCGCCCGCCTTAACGCCGCCGGCTTCGACAACATCATCCTCGACCCCGGCTTCGGCTTCGGCAAGACGCTGGACCACAACTACGAACTGATGTCCGGCATGCACACCTACCGCGACCTCGGCTATCCCCTCCTCGTGGGCATTTCCCGCAAGACGATGATTTACAAGGCGCTCGGATGCACCGCGAACGAAGCCCTCAACGGCACCACCGTCCTCAACACCATCTCTCTGATGAAAGGCGCCTCCATCCTCCGCGTCCATGATGTGAAGGAAGCGGTGGAGGCGGTGAAGCTCGTCGGACGCCTGATATGACGCTTTTTCTTCGATCCCTCTTCTCCCTTACTCCCGCAAGGGTTTTGTCTTTGCGGTTTATATGATGAGTTGGTATGGCAAAGAACACAATGGGGGGACTAAGTTACCCCGAAAATTAGAGCAGAAGATGTAAAAAAACAGCAAAAATATTTGGATGCTTCGGATATTTGGGTCACCTTTGCAGTGAAATAACGAAAGGATAGTTTTGTAATCCTCATCGGAGGGCATAGCCGGATAAGATGACTGGGTAAAACCAATCAACTTATCCGGCTTTTTTCATGTATGACATTTAATTAACGACTGGGAGTATAGTACGATTTCAATAAAATAATCATAAATGCAATGAAAAGAGATGCTATCGATTTAAGTAAAGTAAATGTTTTTACGCTGTTCAGCAAGTATTTTTTCCCAACGCTACTGGGAATGCTCAGTATGTCTGCCGTAACCGCCATAGATGGCATATTCGTCGGGCACGGTGTAGGTAGTGACGGTATTGCGGCGATCAATATCTGTATTCCTATGCTAATGATTTTTACCGGAGTCGGGTTAATGGTAGGAGCCGGCTGCTCTGTTGTCGCATCCATTCAGTTGTCCAAAGGCAAATTAAAAGCGGCACGCCTGAACGTTACGCAGGCGATGCTGTTCGTAACGATCGTATCTGTAATTCCGTCCGTGCTGATGATGATTTTTTCGGACGCGACAGCCCGCATGCTCGGTGCATCCGACTATCTGTTACCGATGGTAAAAGAGTATCTGTTGTGGTTTATTCCCTCATGGGTATTCCAGATATGGATTTCCGTGTCGCTCTTTATTATCCGATTGGATGGTGCCCCGAAGTTGGCAATGCTATGCAATCTGATTACCGCAATCGTCAATATCGTTCTCGATTGGCTGTTCATATTCCCTCTCGGCTGGGGGGTAATGGGCGCGGCATTCGCATCGTCGCTTAGTCTGGCTGTCGGAGGCGTGATAGCAATCATCTACCTGGCGTTCCATGCCAGACAACTTCGGTTTCATCCGCTCAAAATGAGTGTGAAAAGTTTGAAACTGTCCATCCGCAATATCGGTTATCAATGTCGTATCGGTTCTTCCGCACTGCTGGGAGAGGCGACGTTGGCCGTCCTTATGTTTGTCGGCAATCAAGTTTTCATGCGCTATTTGGGAGACAACGGCGTGGGAGCATTCGGAATTACCTGCTATTATATTCCATTTGTCTTCATGGTGGGAAATGCCATTGCGCAGTCCGCACAACCGATAATCAGCTATAATTTTGGATTGGGCTACAAGAAACGGGTTGCCGATACGGAAAAAATTGCCTTGACGACTGCCATAGTCTGCGGGGTGATAGTAACTGCTGCATTCTCACTATGTCCGAAACTACTGGTCGGACTTTTTGTGGAAACCGATAATACGGCCGCACGGCTTGCGATAGCCGGATTTCCCTATTTTTCGGTAGGATTCGTTTTTTTTATCGTCAATCTGTCCGCCGTGGGTTATTTCCAAAGCGTGGAACGTGTTAAGCCTGCAACCATATTTGCATTGTTTCGAGGATTCATCTTCCTTATTCCGAGCTTTTTGATTCTGCCGCAGATACTGGGTGCGACCGGAATTTGGCTCGCCATGCCTTTCTCAGAGATTCTGACTTGTGCTTGTATTGCTGCATTCTATCTGTTTTGCAAATGGAATGCGAAAGACTGATCCATTCTTTTTCAAGCATGTTTGTTCCTAAAATCAGAAAGAGTCATTCCTGCGTTCCTTTTGAAGAATTGCCCCATGACAGATTGATCATAAAAATTAAATCTGTCAGCTATCTGTTGAAAAGACAGGGAGGTCGTGAGCAGAGTTTTTTTTATTAGGGCAATCACGTAATCATCTACCATCTGTTTCGGTGTGATCTTTATATTCCCCTTGACTATTTTATACAAATAACGCTCCGATATATTCAGTGTGCTGGCATAAAATTTCACATCACGATGTATCGTGTGATATTTGCGAATCAAACCGTAAAAACGATTCAGAATATTAATGTCCGTATTGGTTATCGAAGAAGAGGCATGTCGCTTTTCCGCAAAACTCCTGGTCTGTTCATACAGCTCGTATGTATAAGCCAGCAATAAATGAATCAGCATTTCTTTGTGATAAGCATGATTCTCATTCTGACATAAATGACATATACTTCCAAATAAAGAGTCAGCCACAACAAGGCTCTCTTCCGTATAGATATCGGGGACGCTCTGATCGGTTATCATATATATGTTGCTGCTGATGCGGGCATATATCTCATTGCTCACTTTCATGGGAAATTGGCAATAAGTAACGCAAAAGTCATCCGAAACTTCCAACACCTGAAACAATGTAAACTCTTTTAGCATGAAATTGATATTGGCGCGAAATATATGCTTCTGCGAATCAATGACGATGACGGCCTGCCCTGATGTACACTTAAACATGGCGACCTCCGTCGTGAAGCGAATCTTCCCTATAAGTTCTTTCCAGTCGGTTTGTCCCACTTCCACGCCTAAACTTTCTTTGTGCCCCATTGTCATATCGATAATTTTGATAAGACAAAAATAAGCAAATAGTTCTGCATTTACACTATATTGACGTATTTTATATTCAAACAGGAATTGATAATCACTGTAACTTTGCGCCCGTTATAACTAAAACAATCATTTATGAGAATACGGAAAATTATTTCGATACACATCAGCCTACTTGTTGCCTTGTGTATCTGCGGATGTAAAGGACAGCAGTCCTTGGTTGCCATTTATGAGAATGGAAACATCTACACATGCGAAGACTCTTGTGTCCACGCCGAAGCAATGGCTGTTTCGGAAGGTAAAATACTATGCGTCGGTAAAAACCGGGACATGGCAAAGTACAAAAAGGGAAATGCGACTGTCATTGACCTTCATGGGAAAACCGTGCTTCCCGGGTTCATCGAAAGCCATGCACACCCGGCAGGCTTCGCTTTCATGAGCGCAGGTAATATCATGACCGTAAATGGCAAATCCACAAAAGATGAGATTATCCGACAACTGAAAAATTACCTCAAGGAACATCCTGATGCCACCCATATCTTAGGTATCGGATACGCACTGTCCAATTTGGGACTGCCTGACGGAGAGACTCCGACAGCGACCGATTTGGACAATGTCTCGGCAGATATACCGATATTGCTATATGACGACGGTTGCCACTCCGGATGGGTGAACTCCAAGGCACTGGCTCTTGCCGACATTACTGAAAATACACCGGACCCGTTGCCGGGAGCGCACTACTACGTACGCTATCCCGGCACACGGAAGCCGACCGGCTATCTATGCGAAACCACAGTTCACACGACGGCCAATGCTTTGCCTTTCAATACGGTATCCAATGTGTCCGATCATCTCGACAAAGCACTGAAATATTACACCGAACTTGGATTTACAGGGATAGTCGATGCCGGCGATCTCCATAGCACCACTTATGACGCCGTAAAACAGTTGCGGGATCGGAATAAACTCAACATGTATTATCAACGAGGATATTGGGCAAGTCAGGCATTGTCGGTAGAAGACAATATCAAACGGCTCAAACAGCTGGATGAGGAGTATTCTGGCGGCAACTACTATTGCAATCTCTACAAAATGTTTATGGACGGCACGATAGACGCCGAATCAGGTGCCCTGATTGAGCCATACAGCAGTTCGGGAACAGTTGTGAACCCGTTTTTCGGCATGGAAGAATTGGTGGAACACGTTGCATCGTCTCTTCGGGCAGGCTACGGTGTTCATGTGCATTCCATAGGAGATAAAGCACAGCAATATATCCTTGATGCTTTTTATGCCGCTAAAGATATTAACCCAGACATCCCCCGCGTAATTGCACACAATCAGTTATTTGAACCCAAGGGTATTGATAAATACCTGACGATGAAATCAAATTTATTCTGTCAGATCACACCGTCACGTTGCTGTATGGATTCCATACTTACCGCAGAAACATTCAAAAAGCTTGGCGGCGAACGGTTTCTCCGGCTGAATTTGTGGGGAAATTTAGCTCCCGAGGGTGTACGCATCACATTGGGTTCGGATTACCCGGCAAACCTGTTTGAGGAAATGAACCCGTTCAGGCAGATTTACCATGCTGCCATGTTGCCCAATTTTCCTCCGAACAATGTCGGTTTAAGTGTACAAGACGGAGTAAAAGGATACAAAAGTATTGAATACCTATTTTCAAGGGGAAAAATTGAAATAAGATTTACCCGCATTTGCAGAGGATGAACAAAAAAGAATTGGTCCGTACCATATCTATAGAATAAATTGTTTCAATCTGATTTTGATAGGTATAATACGGAAAACTTGCTTGATTTCGATGCTAAAGAAAAATGATGTGCTGGTGTACAAGGAAGGAGGATTATGGGAAAATACCCCTTGAAATGAGTGCATCAAGCCGGGGCAATGCCGTGTTGTAGTTTTTTCCGGGTGCTTTCTATGTGTTTGCCGGGGGTTTTCCGGGGAGGAACCCTGCATGTACCTTGCATGCTCCCTATATCATCTCTACTCGCGAATAGGGATGATGTAGGGTATATGCAGGCATGGAGTAGGGTTCCCCCCCGGAAAACCCCCGGCAAACACATAGAAAAGATTTAGGCATGCTATAGGATTTGGCAGCGTTTCCGGCAGGGAGGAAAGTTGTTTTCTGTGCATTGTTTTCTTTCGACATGGTCTATGTGAAGGGCGGCACCCTGGACGACGGCATGTTCGATTTCGTCGCCTCCTCCGGCGTCCCTTACATCATGATGCACATCCAGGGCACCCCCAGACCATGCAGAAGAATCCCGTCTACGACAATGTCGTCGCCGACGTGCGCCGCTTTTTCACCAACCGCATCGCCCGCCTCAACGCCGCCGGCTTTGGCACCACCGTCCTCAATACCGTCTCTCTGATGAAAGGCGCCTTCATCCTCCGCGTCCATGATGTGAAGGAAGCGGTGGAGGCGGTGAAGCTCGTCGGACGCCTGAAATAACGCTTTTTCTTCGATCCCTCTTCTCCCTTACTCCCGCAAGGGTTTCCGATGGGTCACTTCAAGATCACCTATTGATTACCTTTTGCTTATCGTACTGTAAATAAGCTACCAATTCGACAACCTAAAACATCTACCTAATTATCAAATTATTACTCACGTATATCGTGGTTCTTATGTAATTTTATAACATACAATTTGCATACAAAATCGGAGGTTTCGGGAAGATAGTAATGCAGAAATACCACTATAAAATTTTTCGTTGTGGTAGGTGATTATTTATGTTTTCTTTCGCCTCCGACACCACAAAGGTATAAAAATAATGCTGACGAAAAGAGAAGTTGCGATAATTTCTTTTTTCGCCAGCATATTTTATGCTGTCAATGCACAAATAAGTTTAGTCCGTTTTGGGTATATAGCCAATGGAATAAACTAAACTTGTACTATTGTCAGAACATTATTAACCCATCTTACCAGTAAGGTAGGCTTTGGTGCGCTCGTCCAAGGGGTTGGTGAACATCTTGGCGGTGTCATCATACTCAACCA
>CAJTSF010000033.1:0-9456 GCA_910578985.1 uncultured Odoribacter sp.
CAAGGTTTTCGGGAAAAATACCGGAGCGGAGCGAGGATGATTTTTGCCGAAACCTGAAAGGCCCCGACCTTGCGCCGCGGAAAAGGGCACGAAGCTACATTTGCCAAGAATCGGAACGGAGGGATGCCTTTCTCCGTCTTTCGTCTTTTACAAGAATAGCGTGGAGCCGTTCCACGCTATATCTTACCGGTAATATAGTCCGTCAATGTCCCGTGGACTTCCTGCCCGTGTTCTTCCTTCCCGACTGTTTCGGGGCGTTCCTTACCTGCGGTTTGGGGAACGAGGGCGTAACGTTATACTCCTTGTCGAATGTTAGGGCAGCGTCGAACGCCGTCCCTTTCTTGCCCTTGAAGCCCTTGATGAGCTTGGTGGTTCCCGAAGAAAAGAGCTGCGCGAGGTGCCGGTCGGTCAGCTCCTTGTTCAGAAAGCGTCTGAAAACGAGCAGCCCGCAACCCTCGTTGTTGCATTTGGCAAGTTTCTGCCGGAGGATGATTTTCCCCTTCCCGCACTTGGGGCATACGATGCCGCCGCTTGCCGTTTCGGGGAAACGGATGGAAAGTACCTCTTCGGTGACCTGGCGGGCATAGACGCTGATGGAGCGCATGAAGGTTTCCGGGGCGAGCTTGTGCTGCTCGATCTGCATGAGTGTCTTTTCCCAGCTGCCGGTCAGTTCCACGTCCGCCACGCGCATTTTTTTGACGGCTTCATAGACGGCCATTCCCTTGTCGGTCGGCACGAGTGCTTTCCCGGAACGTTCGACGTATTCCCGCTTGAAAAGGGTGGCGATGACGGCCGCACGGGTCGCCGGAGTGCCGATGCCCAGTTCCTTCATCGCCTCGCGCGCCTCCTCGTCCGCCAGCTCCTTGCCGCAGCTCTCCATGGCCGCGAGCAGGGTGGCTTCCGTGTAGAGCGGCTTGGGTATGGTCTTTTTCTTTGCAAGACTGTGCCCCGACACGGGGACGGTCTCCGACCCGTCGAATGTGGCCGTGCCTTTGTTTTCCGTCTCTTCGTCGTTCTCCTTGTCTTCCGAACGGTTGAATACGGCTCTCCAGCCCGGTTTGACCACGGAAACGGAGTGGGAACGGAACGTCAGCCCGTCCACCGTGGCCTCGATGACCAGTGTCTCTTTCTCGCATGCGGGCGAGAATGCTTCGAGCATACGCCCGGCAATCATCCGGTAAACGGCCTGCTCCTGCTCATTAAGCGTTTCCGTGACCGGATGCACACCGGTGACGATCAGCGCGTGGTGGTCGGTCACTTTCCCCGCGTTGACGCTACGGGTGGAGAGATTGTCCCAATCCAATGTGCCGCCGTATTCCCGGAACTCTTTCATGCCGATGACCCCGCGGAGCAAATCGGGAACCTGCCGCATCACGTCGTCCGGGATGTAGCGGCTTCCGGTACGGGGATACGAGATGAGTTTCTTCTCGTAGAGGGACTGGGCGACGGCAAGCGTCTTTTCCGCAGAAAGGTCAAGATGCACGTTGCAGTCCTTTTGGAGTGCCGTCAGGTCATACAGCAAGGGAGGTGCCTGGAAACCCCGTTTGCGCTCCGTTTTCGTAATCGTCGCCATCGAATCGGCGGTGATCCGGTCGTAGAGCCTGTCGGCCTCCGTTTTCTCCGGGATGTTTTCCACATGGCGGAACTGCCTGAAATCGTCCCCTTTTTTGAGGGTCACGGAGAGTTGCCAGTAATCGGTCGGCACGAACTCCCGGTTTTCCTTGAAACGGGCGCAAATCATGGCGAGTGTCGGGGTCTGCACCCGTCCGAGCGACTGGTTGAACGTGCCGGAGGCTATCGCAAGGGCCTGGCTTGCGTTGATGCCCACCAGCCAGTCCGCCTTTGCCCGGCAGTCGGCGGCATGGTAGAGGCTGTCGTATTCCGTTCCCTCTTTCAGTTCGGAAAGCCCTTTGCGGATGGCTTCGTCCGTGAGCGAGGAGATCCAGAGCCTGCGGAAAGGTTTCGTGTAACCCAGGTAGGAATAGATGTACCTGAATATTAGTTCGCCTTCGCGACCCGCATCCGTCGCCACGATAATGGTGTTGCACCTGCTGAACACGGAATCGATGGTGCGGATCTGTTTGGCGGCCACCGGGTCGGTAGCCATGCCGCGGTCGGTCTTGCGCTGTCGGATGACGAGCTGGAACGGGTCGGGCAATAGAGGCAGGTTGTCGCCCGATGTGCGCGTGTAACCGTATGTGCCCGGAAGGGCGAGCTGTACCAGATGCCCCAGTGCCCATGTGACCGAGTAGCCGTTGCCTTCCATATATCCGTCTTTCGCTTCCGTCGCGCCTGCGATTCGTGCTATCTCCAGGCCTACACTCTGTTTTTCTGCTATAATTGCTATCATAAGTAAAAAATAATTAAGCCGTTCCCCGAAACGCTGCGGCTCCGGGAAACGGCAGGTTGAATACTATTGTCCGATGGGTCTGATCCCGTTGATTTCCAGTAACGGGGAGCCGTTCTTCCGCACCAGCTGAAGGGTGGCGTCCATGACGACATCCACGCCGAGCAATACCAGACTGAGGGCTATCACGTTCGTTCTCTCGCCTCTGAGGAGGGTGTCGAGTTCTCCCGCCATTTCCAGTTCGTCCTTCAGGATGCCGATGGCGGCGAGTTCTTCCCAGTTCACGTCTTCCGCCTTGAAAGGCGTGTTGT
This sequence comes from uncultured Odoribacter sp., assembly GCA_910578985.1. Lineage (GTDB taxonomy): Bacteria > Bacteroidota > Bacteroidia > Bacteroidales > Marinifilaceae > Odoribacter. The sequence goes on from CAJTSF010000033.1 coordinate 2,659, forward strand.
TCTTGTTTTCTTTCATCTTCGTGAAAATTTTAATCGGTTTATACTGCTTAATCCGGCTTTATTGGCTTACGCTTCGTCTGGAAGAGCGTTTGTTGCCCTGGCTCTCCGCCTGTTTGTTCTTGTTGGCCTCTGCCACCACGTTGCGTTGCGTCGCGCTGCGGTCACGGTCGGGATTCCCGTTGTAGTAGTTCAGCTTACCGCTGTTGAAGTCGGCCTTGACATACTGGGAGAATTTCTTGCCGTCGTACCCCGTCATGCCCTCCACGAGCACGGCCTTGCCGTCCTGGAGTTGTCCCCGCTGTTTGGCCGTCAGGACAACGCCCCATATTTCCGCCGGGATCTTGAACTCCTCACGCTGGTCGAAACCGTCCGGAGTCTTGGAATACTGCGGGTTGCCCGTTTCCATGTTGAGCCTGACGAACGAGGAGAATACCTCGCCTCTGCGGCTGATCATGTCCTTGATGAAGATGGCCTTGCCCTCGCTCAGTTCCTTTTTGTCCTCCGGTGTCAACTTGACCCCGTTGAGTTCCTTCGGGATGTAGATTTCCCTTGCTCCCTCCGGGGAGTCGGGGTTATATCTCGTGTACGCGGGACGGCCGCTGGCCTCGTCGAGCTTGACGAAAGCGGAAAAGACCTCGCCGTCCTTGCGCTTCATGTCCTCCACGAAAATCGCCTTGCCGGCGTTCAGCGCCTCAATCTGTTTCGGGGAAAGTGCCACACCGCCGAGTTCCTGACGGTTGAAAATCCTGTCATTCTGAAAAATGTATTCGAGTCCCTTGCGGTCGGCGTTGAACTGGAGGTAGGCATCGAACGAATTGCCGGCTTTCGACGTCATGCCTTCCACATAGATGGCCTTGCCTTCACGAAGCTCGGCCTTTTCCTGGTCGGTCAGCGTCACGCCGCTGATTTTCTCGGGGATATAGGCATTTTCCGCCTTCATGGCCACGATCTCGTTGGTCAGCCTGTCGATGCTGAGAAACGAGGGCACGTCCTCATTACGTACCCTGAGGTTCACCACACGTCCCATGTTGCCGCTTTCACGCAGGTTTTTCTTGTCCTCTTCCGAGAAGATATGCCCGAAGAACGGCCTTTCGAGGTCGGGCTGCTGGCGTATGCCGTGTATGCCCAGCACCACGGGGCCTTGCGTGGATTGCTGGAACGAGAGACGGGCATCCGTGCGGAGTACGGCGGAGCCGAAGTTCATGCTTATGGGAACGACCTGGTTGGTCTTGTAGCCTTTGAGCATCGAGTCCAGGAGCCCGCGCTCCTGAAGGTATTCACGGGACAGCCCGAAGTGCTTGAGCTGTTCCCAGTCGATCATCGATTCGTTGAACCGGTACTTGGGCTGACCGTCCTGTGCGGTCTGCGCCCGGGTGGTTTGTTCTTGCTTTGCCATTTCTTTGTCATTTTGATTGTTGATACTCTGTTCTTTGCCTTTCGGCGTGATGTCGTACTTCGCGAGGAACTCCTCCACCGCGTCGGTCTTCTTTCCTGCGGCGAGGTCTTCGATGGCCTGTCTGACTTTCGGGTCATCGAGTGCCTGCTCCTTGACGGAGAGAATGCCGAACCGGGTCGGGTCTCTCAGCTGGCTCCAGAGGTTCTTGACGAAACTCTCGAACATGTTCGCGTAACGGTCGAGTTTGAGGAACGAGTTGCGGTTTTCCTCTTTGGCGGGTACGGATTCATACCTGCCGTTCTTGTCGAGTTTGGTGACTGCTTGCAGGAGCAGTTCCATTTTGTCAAGAATGAGGATGATGTCGCTGAACTGCTCGTTCTCAACGACCGGAGGGCTTTGCTTCGGGGTGTCGCCCCTGATGTTTTCTGCTGCCATAAACGGATGTTTTAAGCGTTAATAAAATCGTTTGTCGATGCAAATATATAGGCTTGTTTTATTCAAAATACTGATATACAAATAGTTGGCGATATGTTTCATCGAATGACATAACGTTACACCGCAGAAGGGGGAACCGCAGTGGAGAAAAAGCCGGAAAGGCACGAAAAAAGAGCAGCGGACACGGCAAGGGGTGCAAAGGGAACGCAAGGGGCAGGACGCCCGCAAGCAAAGAAACAGTATTATGCAGAAGAGTGAGGCGAGCCGCTTTTGTCCCCGCCTTCTTCGGGAAGATGAAAACAGGAAACAGACTTTTGTGGGAGTGTGATAATATCGGGAAAGCCCCGGGATTTTTCGGGAAGCGGACGGAATACGGCTTTCCCGTCCTTGTCCGTATTATGCGTCATCGTTCGGCTTCGCCTGCTAAGTCCCAAGCCTTTCCCCAACTCGGAAAGGCTGAACCTGCGCGTTTTTTAGGCGGAAAAATTACCGCAGGGAATTTTTTGCCTAAAACCCGTTGGGCTTGAACGCGACACGGTTCGGACTTCCGAGTTACCTTCAAAAAGGACTTGGCTGGCGGAGCGTACCATGATGCCTGTGGCACAAGGATGGATGAAGTCTGCAAATTATCGGCACTATTCCGGTTTAGTGCCGAAATTTTGTAATCAATAAGAGTATCTGCTCAATAATGCCTGTGTGTTCAATGCGATTGAACAATATGGAAAAATGAACTGCGTCTTTGCAAGATTGTAGAAAAATCTTTTTATAGAAGATTTTTTCTATAAAAGAAATTTTATACGGAGAATATCACTATCTTTGCATTGTGATATTTACCAATTAAATTACATCCCAATTATGTGTATATCAAATAGAGTAGGACCTCCCGTTGAAGGCGAGGATTTCTTCGGAAGAACGAAAGAGATTCGTCAAGCCAACAGATTATTGGATTCAGGGCATTCATTGCTGCTGTCGGCTCCACGCCGTATCGGCAAATCGTCATTGGCGAAACGCCTTATCGAAGAAAAGAGCCGCGAAGGATGGAAATGCGTATATATCGATCTTGAAGAGACTACGACAGAAGACGGTTTTCTCCGCATGGTCATAGAATCTTTTTATAAAGGTGGTGTCTGGAAACAGATTACTGTCGGAATGTCCAAAGGCCTTGCTGCTTTATTGGGAAGCATCGAAAAGGTATCTGTCGGTCCGATAGATTTAAAACTCAATCGAAAAGAGGAACAAGAGGACTTATACAAGAACTTGAAGGAGTTGATAGAACACGACCAAGATACATTTATCGTAGTTGACGAATTGACCTTGTTCCTTGGTATTCTTAATAAATCCGATGGAGGACACGAAAAAGTGGCATTCATTCTGAACTGGTTAAGAAGCCTGCGGCAAGTGAGCAGGACAAAAGTCCGTTGGTTGTTTTGCGGTTCGGTTGGTCTGAGAAATTTTACGTCCAATCTTGATTTGGGATATACCATCAATGATTTGACGGAATTTAATCTGGACGAGCTGACACGTGAAGAGGCATCCGGTTTATTGAAGCAGTTATGCGCTTCGGAACAAATGATTATGGATGATGCTTTGATTGACTATACCCTGAACAAATTGGTCTGGAACATCCCTTATTTCATTCAGATTATTTTTGCCAATCTGATGGAATTTCATGATGAAGGCGCAGTCATAACAAAAGAAAGCATAGATACGGCATACAACCGATTGGTATCGGAAAACTATCTGACCACTTGGTCCGAAAGGCTGATTGAATACCGTGAATTGGAAAATCCGGCAAGGCTGATTCTGAAATCGTTATCTTCTGCCCATTCCGGTTTAAGTCGGGATACATTGCTTGATATACTGATGACAGGACAGGATAGTTCAAAAATAGAGGAAACGGATTATGCTTTGAGTAAACTGTTGAGGATGCTGGAAAACGATGGTTACATCTTGAAGAAAGATTCCATACGTGTTTTTCGCTCTCCGTTATTAAGAGATTATTGGTTCAATACATTCGTTCAATAATGACTGATTAAATGCGTAGGCTAAAGACTGACATATATTATCAGACGCTTTCGTTCCACGGGAATAACTTGGAAGATGCAATGCCTGTCAACGAGGAAATTTTTTCTTCGCTTTTCGATTATATTGTCAAAGAGGAGCCGGGTAAAACGGCGCAGCCGCATCTTATTGTGGGAGAATCCGGCAGCGGGAAAACCTATCTTCTCAAAAGATTACAGGACAAGGTTGGAAAAGAGACTTCTACGGTATTTCCTATTTTGATTGATGCCAAAGCATTGTTTTCCACTGAAGATATCTGGTTACATTGCGTGAGGCAGTTGGAACTTACCGTGTCGTCGGCTGACGGTTTCGATGATATTATGTTATGGCAGAAGATACATGCACGCAGAGTCGTGCTGTTAATCGATAACATACAATACTATTTCAACCGGACAGATAATGCAGCCCACTACAACTTGAGGGGAAAACTCAATAAACCGGGAGCACCTGTTCTTATTGCGACCATCAATGAAGTTTCCGCATTTGTCACGGATTACAAAGCCGCTTTTTTTGACGGATTCAAGACATTGTACATCCGTCCTATAAGCACAGATGAAACAGTTATTGCGTTTAAGCAATCGTTTGACAAAAATATCTTTGATTTTCTATGGAAATATGTCCCGAAAACAATCCGTTCTTTGCGTATCATTTCGAGTATCTTGAAGGAATCATCGAATGTGGATACGGCTCTGACAAAACTGATTGATTGCTTTTATCCGTATTATCAAAACAAATATGATTCGTATCCTTTGCAGATACAACGCTTGTTGTCGGTTTTGGCAACATCGGATGACGGAATGAGTTTGAGGGAAATCAGGGAAAAGACAAAACAAGATAATGGAAAAATATCTCCGTATCTTAAAATAATGACCGATCAGAAACTTATAGAAAGAATTTCAAAAACACAGAGAGGAGCTAAATATAAGATTGTTGATTCCTTATTCAGTTTGTGGTTGAAACTAAATGTTGCAGTAATATTTTAGTCTACATCTATACTTAAATATATATCAGTGTTCTAATTTTGCTTTTGCAAATTCGTGAACTTACAAAAAGCCAATCCAAGTCTGACAGACAGATTCGGATTGGCTTTTTAATGAGCGAAAATAGTATAAATCAGGTGTGAATGCTCCATCCATGAAACGGTTCCAGCAGAACGGAATACGACCGGTCGGGATTGCCGTGATAGATTAGTCCCCCGACGATACCTGTCTTTCCGTCCGGATAGCATTCCCTGAACCCGAACGAGTGGGGAGCGAAATCCCGGTAAAGTTCTATTTCACACAGGCAGTTGGGATTGTTCTCCCACTGTTCCAGCCTTTTCAGGCAATTATCCAGCGATGTGTCGCCGATTTCCTTGGCGTACTGCACTACCTTGTCGTAGTGTTCCTGACATAAGATTTTCATACTGAATATTGTTTAATGGTTTGACTACTGCGCAAGATTTAGCCGTTACAGCATTTTTCTAAATAATGGATTTCCGTCACGATGAAGTCCTCGCCGCCAAATTCGCACAATGATTTGAGACCAGAAAGGCCGTCGCAGTAGAAGAAAATATCATCGTCTTCATCGGGATTGTTGTCTGAAGAGAGCCGGATGTTTACAAGTTCGCTGTTATTGTCGTCTTTCCACACGACAACGCAAACGGCGTATTCGGGTTCCTCTTTCTTTTCTTCCACGTACCGTTGATATATCCGGTCGATTTCCTCCTTTACCTCGTCCGTGTCGGTCAGAACGGTTCCGTGACCGCACTTCCCGCACCAGCCGTATTGGAATGACTCGTCGGTATAATTGTGGAATTCCTTCGTGTTGGGGTCAATCATGGCTTCACAACTTACTTTCGTGCCGCCGCATTTTGTACAGATTACATTCATGTCGTTTCATTTTCAGATTATAAAATCCGGCTTGCAGACCGGGAGGAGCATTTACGTCCACAAGTCGCAAGCCGGGAGTTTGATTCATTCATAAGATGCCTACGCTTCCGTTTCTTCAAGCAGTTCTTTAATGAAGTCGATGTTCCGGCGGTTCATGTACGACTGCCAGCAACTGTGGTAACGCGACCAGCGGAACCCGTGCTGTTTGAGTGAGTCCCGGATTTCCTTGGCGGGTATGTCATCGAAAAATACCTGAAGGCGGTTTTCCGGATAGTTTTCCACCACCCGCACACCGTTAATCGTGTATTCCTTTTCCGGTGTGGCTTTCATCCGCTTCGCCAGTTCCAGCCTCTTCTTGATACGGTTGATGTTGGCGTTGTTGTTGGAAAGCGAGAATGACGGAAAACCGATGTGCCCGTAACACGGGGTGAGCAGTTCGACGGCACTTTTTTCCGAGTATCCCATTTCCACCAGCCGGACCTTTTTCTCCTCTTCGGTCAGTTTCTTGTTCTTGACCACCTTGTTTGCCGCTTTCATGTCCTCTTGCGCCTTGACCAGTTCGGCCAGTTTCCGCTCCAGTTTTTCCACGGCATTGTCGTCATCCAGATAGATGGCGTTGTTGTTCTCCGCCGCTTCCGCTTTCCGCTCGTAATAATCCGCTTTCTCTGAGGCCTTCACACTTTGCCCCATCTTGTTCCAGATCTTCTCCCGGTAGTTCCTGTCCGCTTGCCCATGGACGGGTTGCCCCATCGGGATTACACTCGCCATAGCTTCGGATTGCTTGTAGCATTGTTCCGATTGCTTTCTCGCGTTGTCTGCAAGTTCACGGTATCTGTCCGTCCTTGCCTGTTGTCTTTCTTCTCTATTCATCGCTTTTTGTTTTAAGTTGTTAATAAAGCAGTTCTTTGATTCGTTTGATGGTAAATGTCCCTTTCAAGGGCTTCTCCAATTCCTTGTGCCGGAGGACGCACTTGTACAGACCGGCATCTGTCCGTTCATACAATCTCACGGAAATGAACTCGTCATTTTCAAAGA
>CAJTSF010000033.1:9466-10366 GCA_910578985.1 uncultured Odoribacter sp.
CCGGCATCTGTCCGTTCATACAATCTCACGGAAATGAACTCGTCATTTTCAAAGAGATCCTCCATTTCCTTCTGTGATGCTTTGATTTTTACATGACTTTCCATTGTCTTTTAATTTATGGATTAAACTTGGGGGTTGCCCGTCTCAGGATATACAGGTTGTCATACCCGACCGATTTCAGTTCAGCCAGCAGTTCCCGGTATTCTTCCTCGGTGGCGGGTCTTGTCCCGGCAATCACGCCGGCATAATCCGCCGCGGCATGCTGTCCCGTGTGCATATAGGATGTGACGGAATTCCCATGCGCGTTCCACGGCATATATGGAAAGAGAGCGATTACATCTCCCTCTTTGAACCGTCGGAACACCACTCTTGTCTGCCTTTTACCTGCCATATCGTTTAATTTTAAGTTTCTGCCGTGAAAGTGACCTTATAGGTCTTGCAGGGCTTGCCGAATGCCGGATAGCGGTCAAACTCGCTGTACGATTCCCAGTCCACCGACATGACATAACCTTTGGGAAAATTTTCGGTGATGAACCTGTTTACCATTTCCCGGTCTTCGTCGGTGATGAAAAGTTCTTCATCAATGCCGTATTCCAGCGCGTAGATCGCCCATTCGGGAATGTTATCCCATACGATTGTTTCTCTGCGATTCCCACTCATGGCCTCTGTTTTTACATCATTGAACCATCAACTCACGAATGATTCCGTCCAGTTCGGTTTCCCATTTTCCCGTGCCGTCCATAACCGACGGATAGGTCAGTTGCTGCCATTGCCGGTAATCGAAAAGTTTCATTCGGAGCGGATAGTAGTCGAAGAGTTTCCGGTTTCCGAAGAATACTCTCAGATGATTGGTTCCGACTTCCATCAGTTTCAGACCGTAACGGTTGAGAATCTCGTGGA
>CAJTSF010000033.1:10466-12316 GCA_910578985.1 uncultured Odoribacter sp.
TGATTGGTTCCGACTTCCATCAGTTTCAGACCGTAACGGTTGAGAATCTCGTGGAATCTTTTCATCGGTGTGAAGTTGCTTCTGCTCATAACTGCATTCTTTTTGGGTTGTTAAACATCTGCGGCTCCGGAGAGCCACTATTTCCTTTTCTTACCTGCCTTATTGTCCTGTGCCCGGATAGTGCAAGGCTTTGCGAAAAAATACCGGAGCCGGAACGGCGAGGATGATTTTTTCAGCAAACCCCGAGGGGGCCCCGGCCTTGCACAATCCGTCGGGGCGCAGGACTACCTTTGCAGGTAGAAAAGAAATAGTGCATTTGTTTTTTAGAAATGCTTGTGATGAAGACATCAAAAAAAAGAAAAGCGGAACATGCCGTCCGACACATTCCGCCACGATGATAATATATATAGGTATGACGGTTACTGCTTCTCTTGCTTTCCGTCCTCCTGCGGAAGCAGGTGCCTGAGGTTCGGATCGTTGGCTATACGCTCCATCTCATCCTCGATAATCTGCACCACGTCCGCCTTGATACGCGTGTAGTTCCGTTCTATCTGTTGCTGCATGATGTCGTTGCCCCCGCTGTCCTTGAACTCGTTGATGACGGGTATCTTTTTGTAAGCCTTGGTTTCTGCCGCCACTTTCTCGGTATCCACGATAATGCGGGCATGGAAAATTTTCTGTTCGATTTCCTCCCCGAAATTATCCGCCACGCTGCCCACGAACGTACCTTGCGAGAGATTGGCGATTTTGGATGCAGGAATAAGCGAATCCATCTGCGTATTGATGGAGGTCGAGGTATCTTGCCGGTTGATGGAGAGCGACTGCCGTTGTTGCAGGATTTTACCGAAACGCTCCGAGAGATTCTTGGCGGTTTCTCCCACGACCTGCCCGCTGAAAATATTGCCTACCGTATTTTGGATGACCTTCGCCTCCTTGTCCCCGTAATCCCTCGCCAACTGACTGAAATCCTGAAAACCGAGACAGACGGCCACCTTGTTGCTTCGGGCAGTGGCGATCAGATTGTCGATACCCCGAAAATAAATGGTCGGAAGCTCGTCAATGATGATAGAGGATTTAAGCTGTCCTTTCTTGTTTACCAGTTTCACAATTCTGCTGTTGTACAGTCCGAGCGCGGCGGAATAAATGTTCTGCCTGTCCGGATTATTCCCCACGCAAAGGATTTTCGGGTGTTCGGGATTGTTCAGGTCAAGGGTAAAATCATCGCCCGTCATCACCCAGTACAGTTGCGGGGAAATCATCCTCGAAAGCGGGATTTTCGCGCTCGCGATCTGGCCTTGGAGTTGGTCCTGCGCGCCCCCTTGCCAGGCATCCATAAACGGGCTCAGATAATTTTCCAAAGCGGGATAAGAGGTCAGAATCGTGAAGATATCCGCGTAGGGCTTGTTCAGAAATTCGATGGCGTGCGGGAACGTGCAGTATTTCCCGTCCCTGTAAATCCGCAAATACCAGATAATCGCCGCAAGCAGGATAATCGGCGACTCCACGAAGAAATCACCCTGTTTCTGTATCCAGGTCTTGTTCAAATTGAGCATGATGGTATAGGCACTTTCATAGGCGTCCGAGATGTCCGCCATGAATTTCGGGTTGATGGGATTGCAACGGTGCGAGCGGCGCGGGTCATCGAAATTGATGACGTAAAACTCGGGCTTCACTTTGTACTTGTCGAGATTCTTGAGCAGTTCGTTGTAGGCGATAATGGAGAGGTCATCGAATTTGTAGTCATAGATATATACTGCGAACCCTTTGGATATCTGCTGTTTGATATAGCTGTTTACCACTGCGAAACTCTTTCCCGATCCGGGAGTGCCCAACACGATAGTGGCCCTGAA
>CAJTSF010000033.1:12416-24791 GCA_910578985.1 uncultured Odoribacter sp.
CCACTGCGAAACTCTTTCCCGATCCGGGAGTGCCCAACACGATAGTGGCCCTGAAAGGATTGACGATATTGATCCAGCCGTCCCATTCTTTCTTCCGGTACACGAACTTGGTGGGCAGATTTACCGAGTATTCGTTTTCCATCAGGACGGTGTTCTGCATGAATGATTCATTCTCCATGTTGAACACGTCATCCATCAGGTCGTTTTTCAGCATACGGCTTACCCACACGCCGGCCATCAGCATCAGGATATATCCGGCCGTGAGCGTTGCCGTGTACAGTCCGGCCTTGGCTATGGAAGATATCGGCAGTTCCAGCATCCACCAGTTCATAAAAAACAGCACCAGTCCGCCGAGAAAGAAAGCATAAATTTTATTCCAGGTCATATCCCGGTTCTTGACCCCTTTCGTGCCCAGACAGGAAAGTGCGAGGAATATGAGCGCGAATACCTTTGTCAATAGAAGGCTCCTGAACAGTCCCGCCGTCCGTTGGAAGTTCAGCAGGATCTTATCCACAATTCCGATGGAGATACCCATGTCGGAGAATGCCTGATAACAGTACCAGTATACATGAATCACTAAAAACAGGATGGATACGGCCCGCATGAACTCCATTGTCTTGGCCAATCCGCGAATGTCGTCTTCTTGTTGCATAATCGTATGGTTTTAATTGAATGAATAATCGGGTTTCAAAGGCCGCGTGAACGGCGTTTTTTCTTTTTCTTCTTTTGCAGCATTCGCGCGAGGGCTTCCTCTTGCGCGTCAGGACCGTTGGCATCGAAAGAAAACATGCCGAACGCCTGCTCGATGGAACTCTCCATGTCACCGGAGCGGAGCGACTGCATATGCTCGCCGAACAAGGGGGCTTGCGGCAGGACGGCATCTTCCGGAGAGCGGAACAGCTTCTCGAACACGTTGGCGGAAAATTCTTTTCCCAACCGGGAACCGTTGTAGACCTCCTTGTTGTTATGGTCGATAAACGTGACCCCGTAGATGCGGCCTTCATCGTTGGTTCTAAAAACCGTGTCGATGCCCCGTTCACGCAACAGATCCATAAACGCTTTCTTACTGCCCATGCAGCCGTGCATGGCAAGTGCCACCTCGTTCCGGATTTTCGGTTGCCATTTCTTCGCCTTGAACTCCCCGGCGTTGTAGCGGAGCCGTTTCTCCAATCCCTGATACCCGAAACGTTTGTCGATAAGCGAGGACTTGATGGGTGCGCTGACCGCCTTGCCGTTGTCGTCCGTAACGGCATAGACAATGCCCGTGTAGGGAACGCCCCCGTGTTCCCCCTTGACCTGTTTGGCTTCGATGTTGAAACAGGAAAGCAGGGCGCTGTACTCGCCGAATGTCTGGAAACGGTAGGCCGTGAAGACGCTTTTGAGAATATTGGATACCTGCCGTTTCAGCTCGCCTTGCGTGTAGTCGGCTTTTTTCAGGTAAATGCCGAGCTGTTCATCCTTCTTGTCCGCATGTTGCTTTAACCCGAACTTCCGTTCCAGTTCCCGACATGCTTTCATCGAACGGTTCCACTCGTAGGCATCATCTATCTTTTCGCCTTTCTCATTCACGCAGGTGGAAACGATGTGGATATGCCGACGGCCGATGTCCTCGTGCATATATACAATGTACGGCTGGTCGCCGTACCCCATTTTATCCATGTACTCCTTTGCCAGATTGGCGAATTGCGCGTCCGTCAGCTTGTCTTCGGGAGACGGGTTGAGCGAGATGTGCAGGATGGGTTTCTCCGTGTTCCTGTTGGCAAGCAGGTAACTCTCGAACGCCCACATCGTCCGTTGCATCAGACGGTCCGGACTGTCCGTGATGTCGGCAATCATCCGGTTGCCGGAAATGATGCGGGCATGGGAATCGCCGACCTTCTGCTGGTTGTAGGCTATCGCCCCGTAGAGCGATGCGCCGCGGTTGATTTTCGCTACCATAACTTATAGGGATTGACGGTTACGGTTCAGGTATTTCTCCTCGTATTCCCGGGTCAGCGCGATGATCTGCCTGCTGAGAACCACTAATTCCATCGTGGTCTTTTCCAATTTGTACAGCAAGGCAAGCGCACGCTTGTCGCTGAAATTGCTCTTGACGGCCTTTACCGTCTGGTTGTAATTGTTGCCTATCGCCTGGAACTGGTGGTAGAAATTGGTCAGCCGGACGTAGTAATCCATCGTCGCCTTGTCGATTTTTACCACCTTGATTTCACGTCCGAAAAGCATGGACTTGATGAATTTCGACCGTTGGGAAAGTCCCGATTGCTCGAAAAGAAGCTCGAATTTCCCGTTCTCTTCCGAGTTCAGTTTGATGCCGTAGCGGAAAACGGCGGGATCGCTCTTGGGCTTTCTGCCTGCCGTCCTTCTCTTTTTAGGGTTGTTTTCTGTTGCCATATCACTTGTTTTTTGTTGTTCCTGTCTGTCCGCCAGGATTTCCGACTTTGGAGGAAATCCCTCCCGAGCCGTCAGGCGAGCGGCAAGTTGTTTTGGGATGCCCGAATTATTTCGGGCGGCCCAAAACACAACTTGCTATGTTCGCTTGAACATGAATTTGCCTTTCGTCAAATTATCGGGGCCGGTGAAACTTTCGGGTTTCGCGGGGTATATCCGATGTCTCTGCAAACCATGACGGGACCGGTTGCAAAGTTACCGGTAAGAATCTGTGTGATAAATAGTTAAGATGGTGTAACAGAATGTCATACGGTGTCATATATCGGCATCGGGCTCCGATTCCGCATGGGATAGACAAGAAAGGCTTTTATTTGCAGCCTGAACGGTTGCAGCACACCGGACAACAACGGTTTGGGGCATGATTGCACGGACGGTTGCATGAAGGCAAGCATACAACCGGGCATTATCGGTTGCAACCATATAACCGTGCCACCATGCCACCATGCAATCAACCATGTAACCGTGCAATCATTTAAGGGTGTAACCACCCGGACATGCAACCGGCCGGTGATGCACGCAACCGTTCATGCAGCCGGTAAACCATATAAGCAAACAGTGATGCAAACAACCAGTAATAACTTAAAACAATAATGATTATGGACAAGGAAACATTATTTGTTGCACTCAGCAACCAGAAAGGCGGCGTCGGAAAATCGGCTTTCACGATTCTGCTCGCCAGTTATTTTCACTACGTGGAAAATCTGAACGTGGCGGTCATCGACTGCGACTCACCCCAGCACAGCCTCGTGCGTATGCGGGAGAGGGACAAAAAAGCCATTGACCGGAGCGGCCATTACAAGCAGATGATGATGGCGCAGTGGGAGCGCATCCAAAAGAAAGCCTACCCGATTGTAGGCGTCAGGGCGGAGAAAGCGAGGGAAGCTGCCGATGAGCTGGTAAGAAACAGCGAAAATCATATTGACTTGGTTCTGGTCGATCTGCCGGGTACGGTGGACGCGCAGGGCGTGTTCCGTACCATTGTCAATATGGATTACGTGATTACCCCGATTACGGCGGACAAGATGGTCATGCAGAGCAGCCTCTCTTTCTCCACCACCGTGCTGGACTATATCCGCGACAGACCCGAAATCCCGCTGAAGGACATCCTTTTCTTCTGGAACAAGATAGAACGCAGGGCCAATACCGAGGTGTTCGACATCTACCGGATGATGATGCAACGGCTGAAGCTGACGGTGTTGGAAACCACTGTTCCCGACACGTGCCGCTACGATAAGGAACTGTCCGTCAGCAGCAAGAGTTATTTCCGCTGTACGCTTCTACCGCCTCCGACCAAGTTGCTGAAAGGGAGCGGATTCGTGGAGCTGGCAAACGAACTGAAAGAGAAACTTAAACTGTAATGCGTATGGCAAAGAAAATAGTCGAGGTGGATGAAGACCTCCTCAAAGGAATGATGACGAGCGATATCCCCCTGTATGGAAGGGATACGGAACCTGCATTGAAAAAAGCGGCGACAGCCGAACCGGAAAATATCTCTGACGCTCCGGCGGAAAGAGAGGTCTCGGAGCAACCGAAGTCAGCCAGGAACCGACGAAAAAAGGAAAGCGGTTCGGATTACCGGGAGCTTTTTTTGGTCAATACGCCGAGCCCTAACCGTTCGCAGACCTATATCAACCGGGATATATACGAACGTATCAAACGCTTCCTGCCGCTTATCGCGCCGGAGGTCAGCATCGCCAGTTACATCAGCAATATCCTGGGTGACCATATAGAGCGGCATTGGGAAGAGATCAATGAAATGTACAGTCGGGAACTTTCTAAACCGTTGTAGCCATGGAAATCTATTTTTATTTCAGTGTCAAGACGGTATGCTGCGGGTATCTCTTTTATCGCCTGTGGATTTTTCTGTTCAGGCAACGGATATACGGCTTGTGGGAGGATATGGTAAAATACCTTCCCAAAAAGAAAAAGAAACCGGCTGAGCCGGTCACCGCTCCGAAGGTTGATGACAACGAGGTCATCGGCAAGACGAATATCGTCTATCTGGAAGATCCGGAAATCGCCTGCAAGGTTCCGGCCCGTAGCGAACCGCTTCCTCCGGCGGAGGAGATGGAAGAAGAGGAGGATATTTCCGCGGATGATGTGGAATCCACTTTTACCGGTAACCCTCCGGGCGGATTGTCCGAAGAAGAGAAAGCGGAACTGATGTCGGATTACGTGTCGGAAGTGGACGAGGACTTTTCCACGGGTATGACCTACGAGGACATGATGAATGCCGTCGGCGTGCTGACGGGAGAAAATCGCGATACGAACGACGAAAAGGTTGTCCGTACCGTCAAGTCGATATACGACATACGGCAGACCGAGATATTCGATTTTTTCACCACCGAAGTGAGCAACATCGAACTGGTGGAGAGTCTTTTCAAGGAGTGTCTGGACGAATACGGTGAGCCTTTGCCGCAACGGAAAAAGGCAACACCGCCGGAATCGGAGGAAAAGTTTGATTGGGATAAATATATATAAACATCATTGACACTGATAGTCCTTTGTTGTTTTATTATATTACCTTAGTATTGGGATTATTCCCTATACTTAAGGTAATATTGGTATAAAATATTTCAACTTACGCCACCAATGGGAATGTCGATTTCAACAGGTGTTTCAATTCTTGCCGCTATTTTGGTAGTGACAACATTATACAAATCCACTTCCGCAGCCGGAGTTTCTAATGATACAATCAAAGAATACCTTATCCGACTGTTGTATCGATTAAGATTTGTTCTCATTTTCCACCAACCACTAACTGGAAAAACAGCAATCATATTACAGGAAGCAAGGTCAGCAGCAGTTGTTATTATCATATCACTGTGAATAGATCCAACACTTCTGTTTTTCATGCCTATTAACCATCTTCCACTATCATTTTCTACTAAATCGATATTGGCAGCATCAGCATCCTCCGATTCTACATACTTATTAATTCGCCTTTTAAATTGTTCTTGGGTTTCCTGTGGGTTATTAACATCAAACCTTAAACCGCAAGATTGATACGTATATTTATCCTTCCAGCCTATTTCACCGGGACTTGGTTCAATAAAATAAGAAAGAGTTATTCTTAATGTTGTGTTTAATTCCCCTAAACTCTCTAATAATTCTTTCGGCCACGGTAAATCAATGAAATGCATTTCATTTAAAGAAACTGTGGAACCATTTTTTGTATAAGGTTTTAAGGAATTTTGCGATATATAAGTAAATCCATTTTCTGTACTATATAGCGCACGTTCTCTATTTGGAATACCATAACCACAAGAACGTAAAAGCTTTTTTATATTAGTTCTTCCTACAACATTAAATTGGCGAAGCATTGTATCTGACCATCTTGCAGAGTGTACGATTAGTGCACGAAGACTCTCAGCCCATAAATCGGGATAGATTGCCGCAATTTCACCTGCAAGATTTGAAGCAAGAGCGCAAGAGGCACTTGTCATATTAAAAGACTCAAATTGTCTAAACTGAATATTCTTTGAAGTTGTAAGGATTCCTAAAGCATCATGTTCAGTATAAGGAGGAAAGTCATTTCCTGTTTTTATTAAATTTCCACCTTCAAAAACAACATCGGGTTTTATTGGCCATTTTTTATCCCACAAAAAGGAGGTTGAACTAAAAGGTGAGATACCTCCACTTGGAGCAACTCGTTCAAACTCATCATAATATTTGTCGTTTATTTGAATTTTCTCTGTATATGCGCCAATTGTTAAACAATTCCATGATTGCCCCGGATTATGTACTGATTGAAGAGTATTTCCATCCGGATAATTATTCCACACTTCTTCATCATATACATTTCCTGCTGCAACAATTATTAGTCTTGGGGTTTCTTCTGATGTCCCTACGCACATATCATCCAAAGCCGCAGACCAAGAGGAAGGGCGCCCTTTGTCATGGGTATCAGAAGATGTTACAGCCATACAATACAGGATCTTTTTGTCTGGAATTTTTATTTCTACCTTATAAATGCACTGTTTTGTAATATCTCCCCAAAGCTCTTTCGGATTTTCGCCAACGTCCGGAAGTAGTTTTACTGAACACAAGGTATGCTTTACTTCTACAGGGGCATTATGTTCTAAAGAACGTGACAAATCACCATAAGCACAGACACCAGCCATCATTGTCCCATGTCCTTTTCTATCCGCAGTAGTCCATTGGCTATCATAAGCAAGGCAATGAGCACTTTGTAATACTGGAGAGAGTAGTCTATGTCCGCTATTAACACCAGTATCAATTACACAAACTGATATATTTGATTGGTCATTTACCACAAGTCTATTTAACAAATCCTCAACCCATTCATTTTGATCACTTGGACTTTCGTTTGTCCAAAAATTCGCTGTTTCTTTCCCAGCTTTTAGTTCTGCTAAATTATCCGAACTATTTAAAATCTGAATTAGTGATTCGTTGTTTGCATATACTAACAATACTGCTCTTTCTGGAAATAATAAATAGTTCGGCTTAAAACTAATTCCTAATGTTGTGAGCAAATTAGTGAATTGGGTTATTTGTTCTTGTTTATCAGCCGATTCATCTATTTTTATCCACACTTCAACCCAATTATAATTTTCATTGGGAAGAAGTTGTAGTGAATCTGTCCAAAATGAATTAAGTAAGGCTATATGTATATCTTCTATACTATTAATCAATTTCTGATTTTTGGGATTTCCCTTTTGAGTAACCTTAGTTGCATAATCCCGCAATTTATTCAGAAATTTGCTTTCCTGTCCTCTTGGTATATATACTGTCGCATAAGTTTCTGTATTTCCATTAATATCTGTAATATCTCTAACATTCATTAAACGCATTCCAGCATTAATGGCTTCAAGGCTTTGAGTAACCAAATCATAATTTTGCTTCCCTTTAAATTCCACGTATGTGCCTGTACGAGTAGGTAACGAAAGTGCACTCCGTTGAACTTTCATATTACTGTCAGCTTCTCGCATCCTATCAAATTTATCCTCTAAAGAAACAGCATGAGAAGCTCTATCTCTGTTAGGAACATTTGGTCCTCCTGCTGGCTTTTGTCCGGGAGAATAACGAATTGTATCTGCTAAATCAGGAAGTTTAATATGATCATATCTACCCATAGTAATTAGATTTTATATGCCATTGTGCGTTCTTTAATTGTTTTTTCTATTAGGGAGAGAGAAATGTCAGTGTTATTTAAAACTGATTCTTTTATTGCATCTAAACATGCTTGATTAATTTCAGCATGGCTTAGATTCTCAAGCATAGGTAAAAGGATGTTGATATCCTTACTTGTTACATTTTTACCAAGTCTGCTTTTTAAGAGTTGTATTTTTTCTTCATTAGAGGGAAGGTTATAATGAATAACATCATCAAACCTTCTGAATAAAGCTTGATCTAACATCCCTAAATTGTTAGTTGCCGCAATGATTAAACTTTCAGAATTATCTCTTTCTAAAAATTGAAGAAATGAGTTAAGAACTCTACGCATCTCTCCAACATCATTATCCTTTCCACGCTGAGAACCAATAGCATCAAATTCATCAAACAAATAAACTGCGGGTCTATCAACGATTAAGTCGAATATTTGACGGAGTTTTGCACTTGTTTCTCCCATATATTTAGTAACAACCTTATCCATCAATATTA
This sequence comes from uncultured Odoribacter sp., assembly GCA_910578985.1. Lineage (GTDB taxonomy): Bacteria > Bacteroidota > Bacteroidia > Bacteroidales > Marinifilaceae > Odoribacter. The sequence continues at coordinate 20,490 of CAJTSF010000033.1, forward strand.
CATAAATAGGCAAATGGAGTTCATTCGAAATTATTGATGCGGACATGGTTTTCCCTGTTCCCGGAGGGCCGGAAAATAATATTTTTCGTCTGTTTTCTAAATTATGGCTTAATAGTTTATTCCTATGTGTAAACTCTCTAATGATTCGGTTAATACGATCTTTTATCTCACTCGAAACTATTAAATCTGTTAATTTCTTATCAGATTCTACTTCTAATACTAAACCTTGTAATTCTGAATTTAAAGGCTTTAGTTTAGGAGATGTTTTTTTCCCATTATCAATGATTTGCCTAATGTCATTAGCCAAATTGGAATGTCCCAACTTAGCTTCATGAGCAGCTATTTGAAGAGCAACAGTATTGAACTTCTCATTATTTTCTTCAAAATGACTCTTAATAAGAGTTTTTAATTGATTTGCTGTTGCCATATTATTTATTCATTTCCTTTTTAAGTTCTTCTTTAGAACACAGTAACTGATTAATATCAACATCCAATATTGATGCTATTCTATACAGGGTCTCTAACGAGGGTTGTCTTCGATTGTGTACATATGCGTTGACCACATTAAAACTTTTGCCCAACTGCTCTGCCAGCCAAACTTGTTTAACCCCTTTTTTCTCAAGTATCTCTTTTATCTTATTCATTGAATTAGCTATGATTCATCATATAGTGCAAATTAGATTGCAAAAATACACTATTTTCTGATATATCTAAAATGATCCTAACAAAAGTATGGTGTGTCTTCACAAAAACTTCTTTCCCATTCCCTAATTTTAAAAATTCCCCTGGACCTAAGGCATCCGCGGCTTTATATCCTGATAGCAACAGCAAAGCTTTTACAAGTAACAGATACACAAAGTTTAGCTCTATATATTAATTCTGATATTTACTGAAAGGTCTTTTAACCAAGCTAATAAATTATCGTTAGCAATCCATATTGGAGATTCCTTGCTTATTACATTAACATAGGCACTTTCTATTACTTACCGTTTTGTTTTGAGTTAGCCCTTGAATAAACAGATTTTGGAAGAAATAGAAATCAGGAAAAAGATGCAGAAGAAGGAACGAAGGAAGCAAAGTGCACTCTCTTCCGATTATGCAGAATAGATAATGCACATAAAATAAATTGGAGCGAAGTGTGAAGGTTGGTCGGCTTTTACACTTCGCTCTTTTATAAAAAGGTTCTTATACTTGTCAATCAATAGGCTCTAAATCCAGTATGGAAAGAGCCGTAGAAATGCCATCTAAAAGAGAAGAAGACATTTTACTCCAAATATTAATCTGGCCTTCTTGAGGTTTTTCTCCAAAACGGAGTCCATCTTTATCCAATAGTTCGTAACAAAATCTAACAAATTCTTTCTGCCTACAAACTGGAGATGTGGATAAACGTATTTCATTTGCATTTACAGTTCGTCCACCGTAGAATAAATTATCTAATAGGATAAGTAAATCCTGGTCACATTCTTTGAGAAATTTATACGTTGGAGATGGTTCATAGCTTTTTAAATCGCTGAAAAAGTCATGACTATTGAATGTTTTTATGGTTTCTTCTTTTGATTCATCTTTTAATATTGTCAAAAAACTATCTATCTGAGGACGGTATTTTTCAATCACATCAAGATAGGTATTTAATTCTTCCAATGATGCTGTCTCTAACATCTGGTTTGATAAATCATAATCAAGCTGTCTCAAAGAAGAACACAATTCATTCATTCGCTCGCCAAAATTGATAAAGTCGAAATGATATTCATGTTCTTTGTTTGCTTTTAAATCCTTTTCAATAGGATAGCGCATTACCATTGAATTCGGATCAAAGTCATTTATTGACTTTATATAATGCTCCACTGCGTCAAGGTTTATAGAGCTTCCTACGTGTTTTTTCCCTTGGTTCAGACATGGCCGTAAGTTGGCCCAAAGATTTTGCAAATCATGTCCTAACTCCAGAAATTTACACCTGGCCTGTTTCGTTTGTTCTCCATATTTAAAAAACAATAGTTTTAGGTATATCTCTATTGAATGTCTATAATTGAAAAATAGAGGATATACCAAAGAATCGACTATAGCAAAATTATTGTTTTCTTTTTCCATTCTCTCAAGCAACATTTTTGCACATTCCCAATATCCATCTGAAATGGTTAAAAAGGAGAATGCCCCGTTTCCTTCCCAGCCAAAATATGAAAAAGGCTCTCTTGTTATTAATTCTTCTTTGGTAAATTCACGTATAATTACATCTGTTGTATTCATATTTTAGTTACGCTATTATTAATCTCATACGGGTTAAAGTAAATACAAAATTACCCATTATTTATGACTTAATCATAATAGCAATCGTATTTTATTCCCGGACAGTTTAATCATTGAATATATCATAAACTGTTTTTTCTATCGGTTATTACTTGGCATCGTAATTACCAATTTTCTCCTTATCCTTTTTTGTTTTAAGTGACCGAAAAAGTCTTTTTTGAATGTCTTGGAATCCGCTTGTTGATGTAACGTGATGACATCCGGTGCAACGCATCGTCAGCTTTGTAAATCAACGAATTAAAGCCTATATATTCGCTGTCGAAATCAAATTTTGTCTCACAATTTAAAGTTTTCGACAATGAAAAAGAGAGTCATTTTTTCGGCAGCCATGCTGCTTGCGGCAACGGGGGCTTTCGCCCAGGGTAACGGAGTCGGCGGTATCGTCGAGGCGACCAACATGGTCACTTCCTATTTCGATCCCGCAACCAAACTGATTTATGCAATCGGGGCCGTGGTCGGTTTGATCGGAGGGGTCAAGGTCTATTCAAAATTCTCGTCCGGCGACCCCGACACCTCGAAGACGGCGGCCAGCTGGTTCGGGGCGTGTATTTTCCTGATTGTGGCAGCAACCATCTTACGCTCATTCTTCCTGTAATATGGCGGAGTATTCTATCAACAAGGGGATCGGCCGCAGTCCTGAGTTCAAGGGATTGAAGAGCATGTACCTGTTTGTCTTTGCGGGCGGATTGCTCGCCGTGTTCGTGATTTTCGTAGTCATGTACATGGCCGGAGCGGGACAATGGACCTGCATCGCATTCGGTGTCCTGTCGGCCTCTCTGCTGGTATGGGGCACATTCCACCTCAATGCCAGGTTCGGAGAGTACGGCCTAATGAAGTTGCAGGCCCGCGGCAGCCATCCCCGGTACATCATCAACCGGAGGGCTTTCTTCCGGTTGTTTTCCCGTAACCATAACACACGAAGCGTATGAGAAATGTAATGAAAGCAGCCACGCTGGAAAGCAAGTTTCCGATTCTGGCAGTAGAACACGACTGCATCATCAGCAAGGACGCGGATATTACGGTAGCCTATAAGGTGGAACTGCCCGAACTCTTCACAGTGACGCGGAACGAATACGAGGCCATCCACTCGGCATGGGCGAAAGCGGTAAAGGTATTGCCGAATTACAGCATCGTGCACCGGCAGGACTGGTTCATCGAGGAGAACTACACGCCCGACATTCAAAGGGACGACCTCAGTTTCCTCTCCCGTTCCTTTGAAAGGCATTTCAATGAGCGGCCGTATCTGAGGCACACAAGCTACCTTTTTCTGACCAAGACGACGAAAGAACGCAGCCGTACCCAAAGCAATTTCACGGCACTCACCCGGAATTTCATCATTCCGAAGGAGATGCAGGACAAGGATACGGTGACACGTTTCCTGGAGAGTTGCGACCAGTTCGAGCGCATCATCAACGATAGCGGCTTTGTCCGTATCACGCGGATGCGGAAAGACGAGATTACCGGGACGGAAAACAGCGCGGGCATCATCGAGAAGTATTTCTCGCTCTCGCAGGAGGAAACGACCTGCTTGCAGGACCTCACGCTCGGAGCTGCAGAGATGAAGGTCGGCGACAACTGTCTCTGCCTGCACACCCTGTCCGATACGGACGATTTGCCAGGCAAGGTGGCAACGGACATGCGCTATGAACGCCTGTCCACCGACCGGAGCGACTGCCGCCTTTCGTTCGCGGCTCCCATCGGGGTACTGCTCACGTGCAACCACATCGTGAACCAGTATCTCTTTATCGACGACCCGGCCGAGAACCTGAAGAAGTTCGAGAAGCAGGCCCGCAACATGCACTCGCTGTCACGGTACAGCCGCAGCAACCAGATCAACCGTGAATGGATTGAGGAATATCTCAATGAGGCGCACAGCCTCAGTTTGACCTCCATCCGTGCGCATTGCAACGTGCTGGCATGGAGTGACGACCGCAACAGGCTCAAACAGGTCAAGAACGATGTGGGAAGCCAGCTTGCGCTGATGGAGTGCAAGCCCCG
>CAJTSF010000034.1 GCA_910578985.1 uncultured Odoribacter sp.
TAAATTAGGAATCAGAAATGGAGTATTTGAAAAATGATATGATTAAGAAAATATCGTGTGGTAGAGTATATCAGTGTATAAAAAATATAAGTGTAGATTACCATTATAGACAATACGGTGAAAAATCAAGGGAATTACCCGTTTTTGTTTAGTTTTTGGAGACTTTGTCGTATATTTGTTTGCAAATGATTTGATGGCATGGAAAAATATGTGTTGTTTTTTTGTTTGTATTTGTGGTGTGCGGGGGGCTTTGCCCAAACGGCGCCCGATCTTTTTTTGCCCTTGAGCTGGGAGCAGGCGAGTGCGGTGGCGGCACGGGAGAACAAGTTGGTGCTGGTGGAGGTGGGGGATGCGGGGGATGAGGCATGTGGGGCGGTGCGGAGAGATAGGGAGCTGGGAGAGTGTTTGCGTCGTCAGACGGTAGCCATCCGGATGGACATGGACACGCCGCAAGGGAAGGCGTTCGAGTCCCGTTTGCTGCTCTATCCTTATCCGGCATATGCTTTTTTTATGCCCTATGGGGATTTGGTGGGGATTGTCATGCCGGAGGAGGTGAGGGCGAAGCCCGGGCGTTTGCGGGTGGCGGTGGAGGAGGCGAAGGAGGCGGCGCAGGTGAAGAAGCGGAACAGCCGTTCCGTGCGGTTTGTCGAGGAGGGGGTGGTGGAGGCGTCGGCTCGGGCGGGTGAGGCGAAGAGAATTTTGTTCGTGTATGTGGCGGATGATTCGAAACAGGCATCCCGGTTGATGGAGAAGAATGTGTTTACGTTGGACCGAGTGGCTGATTTTTATAATAGCCGGTTTCATAATGTACGTTTGGGTGTACGTGAAGCTGCCCCGTGGACGGAACGCTTCGGAGTGAAGGAGACGCCGGCTTTTTTGTTTCTGAACGGGGAGGGGAAATTGCTTTGGCAGGCGGAGGGGTATGGCGATGCGGAACAGATGCTGGCTCACGGGGCGGAGGCATTGGAACGGGCAAAGGGGATTCCTTTCGAGGTATTGACGGACGGGCAGGCACAGGAAAAGGCAAAGAAGGAGGGGAAGTTTATTTTTGTCGATTGCTATGCGGAGGGGAGAGGGCACCGGGCATTGGCGGAGGAGGTGTTTGCGGACCCCGAATTGGCGGAGTTCTTCCGGAAGCATTTCGTGAATGTGGCGCGGGAGGGGAGGCAGACGGTGTTACTTTTTGGGGATGGCGACGGGAGGGAGGTGCATCGGGTGATGCAGGCCGGTGATGCCGAAGAGTTGCTGGAGGAGGCCGAACGGGCGCTTGAGGGCAGAGGAACAGTGGGCATGGCGGCAAGATATGAGGCGGGGGAGCGTGGCGACGGGTTTGTGGAGGAGTATATGGCTGTGCTCGTGCGGGCGGGGATGGAGGGGGAGGCTTCCCGGGTGGCGGCGGAGTATTTTGCGCCGCATGCGCCGGAGGTTTTGAAGGAAAAGAGTTACTGGACGTTGTTCAACCGGTATGTTCGGACGGCATCGCCCGCTTTGCTGGACTACATGCTGTCCCATCGGGCGGAGTTGGCTGCGTTGCATGGAGACGAGGAGGTGCACGAGAAATTGACGGCACTGTGCATGGCAGCGGCGGAGGGATTTGTGCAGGACGGGCGGTTCGACGAGGAGGGGTTCAAAGGATATGCCCGACGTTTGAAAAAGGGAAAGGTGCCGGATTGGCGGCGGATTGTTCGGGATGCCCGCATGCGGACCGCGGAGCAGGTGGGAGATTGGAAAACTTATACCAATCTGGCGGAGGAAAAATGGAATGAGGAGAGGATTGAGGATGCCGAGTTGTACCGTTGGGCGCAACGGATAGAGGCGCAATGCCGCGACGGGAATGTCCGCTACAAGATGGCGCAGTGGTTGGCGCGGCGGGTCACGGAAATCAACCGCAAAGAGCATTTGACGGGCAAGGTGGACCTGACTTCTTACCGGGGGTTCTTTGAGAAACTGGCGGATGATTTATTGAAGGAGTTGGAGTAAGTGCCTCATTTCAGTTTCTCTTCCAGCATATACATTTCGTCGCGCAGGCGTGCCGCCTCCAGGAAGTCCAGTTCCTTGGCGGCTTTTTGCATGGCGGCTTTGGTGCTTTCCCATATTTTTTTGATGTCCGCTTTGCTCATGTATTCGGTGACCGGATCTGCGACCAAATGCCGGTGTTCCTCTTCGATATAGGCTTTCCCGTTGCCCGGAATGAGGTCGGTGTCGATCGTCTTTTTGATTTGTTTGGGGGTGATGTGGTGCTCGGCATTGTATTTCAACTGTTTTTCCCGGCGGTAGTTGGTCTCGTCGATGGTTTCCTGCATGGAGCGGGTGATTTGGTCGGCATACATGATGACTTTGCCATTGACATGCCGGGCGGCGCGTCCTGCTGTCTGGGTAAGGGAGCGGGTGGAGCGCAGGAAGCCCTCTTTGTCGGCGTCCAATATGGCGACCAGTGAAACCTCGGGCAGGTCCAAGCCCTCACGTAACAGATTTACTCCGATCAATACGTCGATGACTCCTTTGCGGAGGTTTTCAATGATTTGCACCCGTTCCAGCGTTTCCACGTCCGAGTGGATGTATTGGCAAAAGATGCCGATGCGGTTCAGGTATTTGTTCAGTTCTTCCGCCATCCTTTTGGTCAGGGTGGTTACCAGCACGCGTTCCTTGGCGGCGATTCGTTGCTGGATTTCATGCAGGAGGTGGTCTATCTGGTTCTGTGTCGGGACAACCTCGATCATCGGTTCCGGAATGCCTGTCGGGCGGATGAGTTGCTCGACGATGACTCCGCCGCTTTTTTCCAGTTCGTAGTCTGCGGGGGTGGCGCTGACATAGATGGTCTGGTCGGTGTGTGCTTCGAACTCGTCGAAAGTCAGCGGGCGGTTGTCGAAGGTTGCCGGCAGACGGAAGCCGTATTCCACTAATGTGGATTTCCGGGCGTGGTCTCCTCCGTACATTGCCCGGATTTGGGGCAGGGTAACGTGGGATTCATCGATGACCATCAGGAAGTCTTTCGGGAAGTAATCCAGCAGGCAGAAGGGGCGTTCTCCTGCCTTGCGCCCGTCGAAATAGCGGGAGTAGTTCTCGATGCCGGAACAGTAACCCAATTCCCGAATCATCTCGACATCATGTCGCACCCGTTCTTGCAGCCGTTTGGCTTCCAGGAATTTGCCTGCATTTCTGAGAAATGCCGTTTGGGCGTCCAAATCCTTCCGGATTTCCAATATGGCGCCGGCAATTGTTTTCTTGTCCGTTACGAACAGGTTGGCGGGATAAATGTCCAGGGTATCCTGCATACCGATGATTTTCCGCGTTTCCGGATTGAAAGAGGAGATGCGTTCGATGCTGTTGTCCCAAAATTCTATCCGGTAGGCTACTCCGTCGAATGTTTCAATGGAAGGGAATATGTCTACCGTTTCCCCTTTGGCGCGGAAACATCCCCGCTTGAAGTCTATTTCGTTATGTGAATAAAGGGCGTCTACCAATTGGTGCAACAGGGTTGTCCGGTCGAGTGTCATGCCGGCTTGCAGGTGAATGACATTGGAGCCGAAAGCCCTTGGGTCTGCCATACCGTATAAGCAGGAGACCGAGGAGATGACAATGACGTCCTGTCTTCCGGAAAGCAGGGAGGCTGTGGCGCGCAGGCGCAGTTTGTCGATTTCGTCGTTGATTTGTAAATCTTTTTCGATGTAGGTGTCGGTTACCGGAAGATAAGCCTCCGGCTGGTAGTAGTCGTAATAAGAAACGAAATATTCAACGGCATTCTCAGGAAAAAATGTTTTGAACTCTCCGTAAAGTTGCGCCGCCAAAGTCTTGTTGTGGCTTAATATTAGCGCCGGGCGGTTCAATTGCCGGATGACATTGGCAACTGTAAAGGTTTTTCCCGAACCGGTAACACCCAACAGCACCTGTGCACGCCGATTTTCCCGAATGCCTTGGACCAGTTGTTCGATGGCTTCCGGCTGGTCGCCCGTGGGTTGGAATTCGGAGGTCAGTTTGTAGTGCATATCAAGCCAGATGTTCGATCAGCAGCTTTGACAGTTCCCCGTAACGCAAAGGTTTTTGGATGTAGGCATCGAACGTTTCGTTGGCGATCTTCTCCGAATAGGAGTGTGCCGTTTGCGCGATGACCACTTTGTTCGGATATTGTTCCCGGATGAGATGCAGGGCATCGATGCCGCTTATGCCGGGCAGCGTAATGTCCATCAGGATGACGTGGATTTCCGGATGGGCAGCCAGAACATCCATGCTTTCCGGTGCATTGACGGCTCGGATGATTCGGATATTTGTGCGTCTAAGCAAGGCATCTATCACGGCAAAATTGTCGTCGTAATCCTCTACCACTAAAATGGTGTGCTTGGACCAATCGGGAAATTGTGCAGGAATACTCATGGCTTTGCTTTAGAGTTTACTCATGAATTTATCGGGAAAGATGATAAAACGGTCGTGCACGGCATGTCCGATAGCGCCTTTTTCATCCCAGGCGTCTATTTCGAAGCGGATGCGGCGTCCGTCCACTTCGGTCACGGTAGCTTTGCAGGTGACCTGCTGTCCTACGGCGGTTGCCTTGGTGTGCTTCGTGTTGATTTCTATTCCCACCGTGTCCGTGCCCGGCTCCAATAATCCTTCCAGGCTGCGGATGGCTGTATTTTCCATCAGTCCTACCATGGCAGGCGTTGCAAACACTTCCAGTTTGCCGGAGCCATAGACGGCTGCCGTGTCTTGGTGGGTTACGGTGATGGTTTGGGTGTAGGTGGTTTTTCCGGCTTCTATCATGGCTGTTGCTTTAAAATTCGGATGTAAAATGGAATGTCAGTTTCTTATAGTTCTCTTGTGCCATCTGCAACATATATTGGGAGTCCGCAAGAAAAACGTCCCGTCCCTCTTTGTCTTTGGCCATATACTGTGACTTGTGTTTTTTGAAGTCTTCCAGTTCGGCGATGTCCTGTGCCTCGATCCAGCATGCCTTGTACAGGTTGATGGGTTCCCACCGGCAGGCGGCGGCATATTCGTGCAGCAGGCGGTATTCGATGACTTCGAACTGGAGGGCGCCTACCGTACCGATGACTTTCCGATTATTGAACTGGTTCACGAACAGCTGTGCCACCCCTTCGTCCATCAGCTGGTCGATGCCTTTTGCCAGTTGTTTTGATTTCATCGGATCGGCGTTCTCGATATATTTGAACAGTTCCGGCGAGAAACTCGGTATGCCCTTGAAGTGCAACTTTTCCCCTTCCGTCAGGGTATCCCCGATTTTGAATGTGCCTGTGTCATGCAAACCGATGATATCCCCGGGATATGCCTCGTCGATGACGGATTTTTTGGAAGCCATGAACGCTGTCGGAGTGGAGAACTTCAATAATTTGCCGTTCCGTACATGGAGGTAGTTGGTGTTCCGCCTGAATGTGCCGGAGCATATCTTGACAAACGCGATTCGGTCGCGGTGGTTGGGATCCATGTTGGCGTGGATTTTGAACACGAATCCCGTGAATTTCTCTTCTTCCGGCTTTACCGTCCGCTCTTCCGTTTCCCGGGGAAGCGGGGCGGGGGCAATCTCGATAAAGCAGTCGAGCAGTTCCCGGATACCGAAATTGTTCAATGCGGAACCGAAAAACACCGGAGCGACCCGGGCTTCCAAGTATTCTTCGCGGTTCAGTCCCGGATAGACTTCCCGCACCAATTCCAGGTCTTCCCGCAGCTTGGCGGCAACCCGTTCGCCGATATGTTCGTCCAGTTCTCGGGAATCGGTGTCCGTCAGTTCGATGCCCGGCGTGATGTTCTGGATGCTCGGGCTGTACAGGCAAAGATTTTTGCGGTGCAGGTTGTAAATACCTTTAAAGGTGTCGCCGCTTCCGATGGGCCAGCTCAACGGGTTCACTTTGATTTGCAGTTCCCGTTCCACATCGTCCAAAATATCGAAAGGGTCATTGGCCGGACGGTCCAGTTTATTGATAAAAACAATGACCGGTGTTTTGCGCATCCGGCACACCTGCATCAGCTTGCGGGTTTGGCTTTCCACTCCCTTGGCGGCATCGACGACGATGATGACGCTGTCGCAGGCAGTCAGGGTACGGAAAGTGTCCTCCGCGAAATCCTGGTGTCCGGGGGTATCGAGAATATTGATTTTTATCCCGTTGTATTCGAATCCCATCACCGAGGTCGCCACTGAAATACCCCTCTGTCGCTCGATTTCCATAAAGTCGGAAGTCGCCGTCTTTTTTATTTTGTTCGATTTCACGGCTCCCGCCACGTGAATGGCGCCTCCGAACAGTAACAGTTTCTCCGTCAAGGTCGTTTTTCCTGCATCCGGATGGCTGATAATGCCGAAAGTGCGGCGTCGTGAAATTTCTTCTTGATATCCCATGATGATGTTTTTTGAGCAGACAAAGGTACGATAAAACGGAGAAAGGAAAAAGAACGAAAATAAAAAAGAATGGAAATATATTTTTCGGAAACAAAAAATACTGTACTTTCGTTCCTGTAAAGAGAATTATGAATTTTAATCGTAAAAGAATATGAAAATAGTCTATTTTTCTTCCAACTTCAAAGGTGCTGTTTTTCGGGCTTGCTTAGCTATTATTTTCGGTATCGTATTGCTGGTGTGGCCTGATGAGGCGCCCAAATATATCGTCAAATCCATCGGAGCCGTTTTCTTTATCACGGGACTTGCGGCTTTCATCTTATCGAGCAAGAACCACGGAGACAGTAACCGGGGTATGGTGCCCTTCACAGGTGTCGGGAGCATGGTGCTTGGCGTCATCCTGTTCAGTATTCCGCTGACTTTCACGGCTGTATTGGTATTTTTGCTGGGCATGATTCTGATTGTTGTTGCTTTGGGACAGTTTTTTACGTTGTCTGCTGCCCGTCAGTTGGGGATGGTGGCGGGTATAAACTACCTTTATCCGACGCTCATTATAATTGCCGGTTTCATCATACTTTTCAATCCTTACGAAGTGGTCGGAAAGGTGGCAGGAGGTGCCTCTGTGATTTTCGGGGTGATGGCAATCTTTTACGGGGTTACCAACCTGTGGAATAATTACCTCCTCTATAAGTACCGGCGTTCCAATGGAAACCATATGGAACCTGTCCGTTTGGGGGACAAACACGATGAAATCGAAGACATTCCCTACGAGGAGGTGAAAGACTAAAGCGAAAAGCCCACTGACAAAAAGAAGTAGAGAAATACTGCCATGATAACGCCTTTCGAGGCGTTATTTTTATTTAGACGCAGGAGCAGGTAGAATAATCCTAAGTCGGCAAAGAATATCCCCACCGCTATGACTTTGAACTGCACTTTCAGAAAAATCATCTGTTGGATGAATTCTTCCAACGAAAGGTAATTGAATCGGAACCACCAGAATAGCAACACAACGAGCAGAGGGGCGGTGATACCCGCTAATAATCCGTATATCAGTCTGTCTTTCATGATTATAAAAATTCAATCGGTACGAAATGTTCCGGTCGATGGAAATCCGGTTTCGGTGTGTTTATCGGAGCGAAGGTGACGTAATGGCGGGTGCTCAGCCGGTCGCCGCATTTATACAAGTTGGCACGGGCACATATCCCTTTCCAGGTGGTGAACTGGTGGCGGAAAAGTGCCTTTGTCGGTATCATTGCCAATAATTCCCATGGGGCGTCTAAACTCTTTTCCGTGAAGCAGGCGTTGCCGAGCGAGGGAATCCGTTTCACCTGCTGCAATACCTCCGGCGTAGCCAATACCGCATGGGGACGTTCTTTCCGGAAGCCCAACATCAGAGTGCCGATGCACGAAAATTCGAAATTGTAATATCCTGTCTCGTCGGGTGCCAGAAAAAATTCCACACACGAATCCTCGCACACCTGCTTGTTATCCTCTTTCTGCAAGGCAGCCGTGCGTGTCTCGTCCACGCGGAAGTGGACGAAAAGTTCCCTGCCGTTGTGTGCCATCCGGACTTCCGTCTGTGGGCAATAGGGGAAGTGTTCTGCCCAGTTCACGCAGGCAATCGGGAAACTTTCGACCCGCTCCAGCAACTGCACGGTCTTTGGCCGGTCGGCAATATCCAATGCCGGAATCTCCTCGACACGTAGTTTCATGGATTACTTCGTCCGGATTTTATACCCCACCATGCCGTAGTACAGGATGAACACGAAACACGGCAGTGCCAGCCAGTAAGCCGTCTGGGCGCCCGTCGCCTCCTGCAGGAAGCCGAATACTGTCGGAATCACTGCCCCGCCGGCAATAGCCATAGTCAGCAACCCGCTTCCCGCTTTGGTAAATTTTCCGAGGTCTGCCATCGCCAGGGGCCACAGGGCAGGCCACATCAGCGAACAGCCCAGTGCCATTAAAAAGATAGCCCATATCGAAATTTCCGCCGGCAGGAGTACGATGGCGAGCGAACCTGCCACGCCCAACCAGGCGCAGATGCGCATCGCCATATCCTGGCTCATGACTTTCGGAATCAAGGCAATGCCGCACAGATAGCCCACCACCATTCCGATGCTCGGTATCCATGCGTATAAATCCGGGTTAGACAGCCCGAGGGCTTTGGCGTAGTCCACTGCGGTGCTCAATGACAGCGTTTCCACGCCGACGTAGATAAACAGCGTCAGTGCTCCCAGCACCAAGTGCGGGAATTGCCAGATGGACCGTTTGCCTGCTGCATACGGGCACTCCGTTTCACCCGCTTCATCCTCCCCGGCAGCTTTCACCTCAGGTAGCGGAGCCAATAGGGAAACCACTCCCAACAGCAGGAATACGGCAATAATGATATAGAAAGGCAGATACAGGTCTGCAATCTGCACTTGTTCCGGATTTGCCACGACGAGGGCGAAGAACAATGGCGCCACAGGCCATGCCAGTTTATTGCAGATGCCCATGATGCTGATGCGCTTGGCGGCGCTTTCCAACGGTCCGAGAATCGTGATATACGGGTTTACCGATGCCTGCAAATAGGCATTGGCGGTGCCGCTCACGAATGAAGCCAGCAGGAACAGCCAGAAATTCTCTGTCTGCGCCGAGAACACGAACAACACGAACGCCGCCGCGAAAATCAGAAACGACAGTGCCATGGTCCGTTTGTACCCGATGGCGGCAATGGTCTTCGCTGCCGGGTAGCCGAACAGCAGGAAAGGCACGAACGTTGCGGCCAGCAACAGGTAGGCAACCCCTGCCGGCAGGGCGAGGTTCTCTTTCAGCACCGGAATGAGAAACGAATTGATGCCTAAGGCGAACCCTAAGGAAAAAAACATCATGCCGACGAATGCCAGCGGAAGGACATAGTTGGTTTTGTTTGCTGTCATGAGCGATGGATTGTTAGATTACACATATTTTTCCGGCGGTAAATATACGCAAAAAAAAGAAATCGGTGCAGTTTGTTTGCACATTCTGCACCGATTTCCGTTGTTATTGAAAGAGGTGATTTATGATTGGGCTTCGCTCGTGAAAGTCATATCCACGATATCAGCGCCTTTGAACAGTTTTTTGGCAAACTTTTGGATATCCTTCGGAGTAATTTTGTTCAGGATATCTTCATAGTTTTTCGGATCTGTGGTATTGATACCCGTGGTATAGTATCCGACAAGGGCATTCATCCAATAACTGTTATGTGGTTTGGATTGCTCGTATCCTTTCAACATATTGGACACGACCTTGTGCAACTCTTCGGCGGTCGGAGCCTCGCGTTGCAAGGTTTCCAGTTCTGCATAAATCAGGGATTTCAGATGTTCGGCACGGTCCGGATCGCAATCGAACTGCATCACCATACTGTAACTGCTTTTCGGTTCGCGTGTGGCTCCCGGCTGTACTGCAACACCGTATGTGCCACCCTCTTTCTCGCGGATATTTTCCGTGTAGCGCAAATCGAGAATGGCTCCCAAAATGCTGTTGCAGAAAGTGTTGTATGTGTTGTACGGCATGTCCTTGGAGAAACTCGTAATAACGGTTGCTTTCGGGACTTCCAGTTTCAACGGGATTTTTTTCACTGTCTTCCCTTTCGGGCCTTCCACCTTATTGTCGCGCCATGTCTCCTTGCGGTAAGTGGAGGGGATGGAAGCGATATATTTCTCTACCAACGGTTTGATGGTTTCTTCGTCGATATTGCCCACGATGAAGAACGTAAAGTCACTGGCATCCTGGATTCGATCGCGGTAAACCTCTTCGATTTCTTTCAGGTCGATGCGTTTGAAATAATCCTCGTTCACCAGAATGCTTCTCGGGTGGTAGTTGCTGAAAATCAACTGGATTGAATCCTGCATGATTTTCTGCGGCGTGTTCATGAGCATCGGCAGGGCAGCCAATTGGCGATTGATGATGGACTTGAAAACCTCTTCGTCAAACCGAGGCTTCACGAAACGCAGGTACACCATCTGCATCATCTCTTCCACATCCTGCGGCGTGGAAGAACCGCTGACCGATTCCGACATGCCTCCGATGGACACCTTCGTGCTTGCCATCTTGCCGGTCATCATTTTCATTAAGGTCATGGCGTCGAAGTCTCCCAATCCGAAAGCTCCCGTGAAGGAGGCGGCATTGCTTGCCGACGGCAGTTTATCTACATCATACAGTGACGTTCCCCCCTTGCTGTAAGCGTACAGAGCCACGCTTTCCTTCTCGTAGTCCGCTTTGCGGAATACCACTTTCGCGCCGTTGTCCAATGTCCATTCCACCGCTTTGAATTGCGGCAGTTCTTTCGTAGCCGTAATCTTTCCGCCTTTCAATTCTTCGCTGATTAACGAAGCGTCGCCGGCTTGGTCTTCATACGGAGCGATTTCTGCGTTTTTCACCTTGTCCATGATGGCGAGGCACTCCGCTTCCGTCAAGTGGGTTACCCCTTCCGACGGTCCCTGAACGATGATGCAGCGGTTCTTTTCCAGGTTCAGTTCTTTCACTCTCGCCAGAATATCTTCCACCGTGATGGTCGGCAGTATGGCTTTGACGAATTCATGGTAATAGTGGAAATCGATCATCGGCTCGTGTTCCAGGAAGTGGGCTTGCATCTCTTTGATGTAGCTTTCGTTCTTTACCTTGTCCTGTTGTTTGGCAGACGATTCCAGGCTCACCAGCGTATTGGTCTTGGCGCGTTCCAGTTCGCTCGGTTGGAAACCGTAGCGCAGCACTCTTTCCTGCTCCGTCAGGATGGTTTCCAGGGCGGTGGCCTCTTCGTTCGGTTTGGCAGTCGTGCTGATGGCATAAGCGTTGTATCCTCTCGCCAGACCGCTGAAACCGAAACTGCCGCCCATATACGGGGGATTCGCCTGCTGCATCAGTTCTGCAAGCCGGGTGGATACCATGGAATTGTAGAAAGATTCGATCAATCCGTTTCTCAGGTATTCATGCGTATTTTTCTCTGCAACGGACGGTTCGCGGAAGAAGCTCATGATGGAGATGGAAGAACTTGTCGCTTCCTTGTCCGTCACCAATCCGAAATAGGTTTCGTCATGTTCCGGAATCTCATAGAACGGGCGCGGTGTCGGGTTTTCAACCGCGGGAACCGAAGACATCACCTCTTTCACCATCTCTTCCATGCGTTTCACGTCGAAGTCGCCTACGATGGCAATGGCTTCCAGATCGGTGCGGTACCATTTGTGGTAGAAGTCGCGGATGGTCTGCGGCTTGAATTTATTGATGACATCCAAAGAACCGATAACGTCCCGTTCGGCATATTTGGAGCCTTTGAACAGGATGGGGAACATCTGGCTCTGCATACGGAACTGGGCATTGCGGCGTGTTCTCCACTCTTCGGAAATCACCCCTCTCTCGGAGTTGATTTCCTCTTCGTCGAGCGTCAGGTAATAAGACCAGTCGTGCAGTATATTCAGGCAGGTGTACATCAGCTCTTCGTCCGTGGTGGGAATATTGCTGAGGTTGTACACGGTCTCGTTTTGCGTGGTATAGGCGTTGATTTCACGACCGAAAGAGATTCCCTTTTTCTCCAGCGTAGTGATAATGCCTTTGCCGGGGAAATTCTTCGTGCCGTTGAATGCCATGTGTTCCAGAAAGTGTGCCAGGCCGTTCTGGTCGTCCTCCTCCAGCAGGGCACCCGCGTCGCGGATGATGTAGAAACTGGCACGATCCTTCGGCTCTGCGTTATGGCGCAAGTAATACGTGATGCCGTTCGGCAGTTTGCCGACCAGCGTGTTCGGATCCGCAGGCAGCGCATCCTGCAGGTTCGCTTGTGCGAAAATCCCCCGGGTGACAGCCAGGCACAGGAGGATAGTTAAGAATAAAATACGTTTCATCTGTTGTTGTTTTAATTTTACATCGGCAAATATATCGATTTGTAAGTAGACAGGATATAAAATATTCGATTTTAATACAACTTTAACGCTTTCGATATTAATTGGTAAATTTTCTCCCCGATGTTTTTAACTAATTTTCGGGAGGGAGGGAAGAAATCGGATTTTTTGTTGTACTTTTGAGCGCAAAATCTATTTTTCATTATGGGAAAAGAACAGAAAAAAAGAGGCTGGGGTAATTTACGGCACAAATATAAGTTGGCGGTCGTCGATGAGACTTCCTATGAGGAGATGTTGCGTTTCCGCCTTTCGCGGTTGCACGTGTTGATGGCATTGAGCCTGCTGGCGGTGATTATGGTGGGATTGACCACGTTGCTCGTCGCGTTCACGGGATTGCGTGAATTTATTCCGGGGTATCCCGACGGGCAGATGCGGCAGATGATGTCGCGGAATGCCGTGCGGGTGGATTCGCTGGAGCAGGAAGTGTTGAAGCGCGACCGCTTCATGGAGGCGTTGCAGCGGGTGTTGAGAGGGGATGACACGGTGCGCGTGGAGGCGGGCAGCAAGGGATGGAAACGTCCGGAGTTCGACACCATCAAGTTCAGCATGAGCGAGGAGGAACGGCTTTTTCGTGAGGAGGTGGAGGAGCGTGAGCGCTTTAACTTAGGACTGGGGTGGACGATGGACGAGAATGGCGAATACTACCATTTCTTCCCGCCTGTCATCGGAGTGGTGATGCAGGGAGTCGATGAGGCGGAAAGGCACTACGGGACGGATATCGTGGCGCGCTCGAATGCCAGGGTTTCCGCGGTGCTGGACGGTGTCGTGGTCGTTGCGGGATGGACGTTGCGGACGGGACATGTGCTGGTCATCCAGCATGACAACGACTGGTTGTCGGTCTATAAGCATAATGCCGTACTGGTGAAACGCCAGGGCGACCGCGTGCATGCCGGGGAGGTCATCGGGCTGATGGGCAATTCGGGAGAGGACACGACGGGCCCGCACCTGCATTTCGAGTTGTGGAAGGCGGGAACGCCGATGAATCCGGAAGATTTTATACGCTTTGAATAAGAGTATGAGGAGAATAGCGATATTGGGGTCCACCGGCTCCATCGGTACCCAGGCGTTGCAGGTGGTGGAGGCGCATCCCGGGATGTTTTCCGTGGAGGTGCTTACTGCCCGCCGGAATGCGGCATTGCTCGTGGAGCAGGCGCGGAAGTTCCGCCCGGACAGCGTGGTCATTGCCGATGAGAGCAAATATGCGGAGGTGCGGGAGGCATTGGAGGGGACGGACGTAAAAGTATATGCGGGGGCGGATGCCGTGGCGCAGGTGGTGACGTTGCCGAATGTGGAACTGGTACTGACGGCGATGGTCGGTTACAGCGGGTTGCGGCCCACGGTGGAGGCGGTGAAGGCGGGGAAAGACATTGCGTTGGCGAACAAGGAGACCTTGGTGGTGGCGGGTGAACTGGTGACGCGTCTGGTGGAGGAACATCGGGTGGCGGTGCTGCCTGTGGATTCGGAACATTCGGCGATATTCCAGTGTCTGGCGGGTGAGCGGGCGAGGGGAGTGGAGAAATTGATATTGACGGCTTCCGGCGGGCCTTTCCGCGGGAGGACGCGGGAAGAGTTGCGGGGAGTGACGCCTGAGGAAGCGTTGCGGCATCCCAACTGGAAGATGGGGGCGAAGGTGACGATTGATTCCGCGTCGATGATGAACAAAGGATTTGAGGTGATGGAGGCGCGGTGGCTTTTCGGGATGCCCGTAGAGCGCATCGGGGTGGTTGTCCATCCGCAGTCCATCGTGCATTCGATGGTGCAGTTTACGGACGGGAGCATCAAGGCGCAGTTGGGCGTGCCGGATATGCGGCTACCGATACAGTATGCCCTGGCTTATCCGGAGCGGGTGGAGTCGGACTTCGGGCGGGTGGACTTCGGGATATGCGGGCAATTGACTTTCGAGGAGCCTGACCGCCGTACTTTCCGTAACCTGGATTTGGCATACCGTGCCATGGAGCGTGGGGGGAATGCCCCGTGCGTATTGAACGCGGCGAACGAGGTGGCGGTGGAGGCGTTCCTGCAGGGGCGTTGTTCGTTCACGGGGATGTCGGAACTCATTGAGCGCACGATGGAGGCGGTGGAATTTGTGTCGGCGCCTGCGCTGGAGGATTACGTGGCATCCGATGCGGAGGGCAGGCGCCGGGCGGAGGAGTATGTAAAGGATTTACGGGAATAACAATCATATGGAAATATTTGTCAAGATTGCACAGTTTGTGCTGAGCCTTTCCATCCTGGTGGTATGCCATGAGATGGGGCATTTTTTGTTTGCCAAGCTGTTCAAGACGCGGGTGGAGAAGTTCTACGTGTTTTTCAACCCCTGGTTTTCGCTTTTCAAGTGGAAGCATAAGGAGACGGAATACGGCATCGGATGGTTGCCGTTGGGCGGTTACGTGAAGATTGCCGGCATGATGGATGAGTCGATGGATACGGCACAATTGCAACAGCCGCCGCAGCCGTGGGAGTTCCGTTCCAAGCCGGCGTGGCAGCGTCTGCTGATTATGGTGGGGGGAGTGATGGTGAACGTGTTGGTGGCATTCATGATTTATGTGGCGATACTCTACACCTGGGGGGAGACCTACCTGCCGGCGAAGAATGTGACGCACGGTGTCGTGTGCGCCCCCGTGTTCCAGCGCATGGGCTTGCAGAACGGTGACCGCATTGTGGCGTTGGACGGCAGGGAGCCGGAGCGTTTCAGCGGTATCATTTCGGATATTCTGCTGAACAATCCCCGGACGATGCAGGTGGTGCGCGGCGGAGATTCCTTGACATTGCGTATTCCGGAGACCTTGGTGGGGGAATTGCTGGACATGTCCTCCCGCAGCTTCAAACTGGAACCGCTTCTCGAGCCGCGCCGTCCCGTGGAAGACGGATTGCGGATTGCGCAATTCGCGGAAGGTTCGGTGGCGGAAAAAGGCGGTTTGCTATTGACCGACCGCATCCTCATGGTAAACGGGCAGCCGTTCGCTTACTATGACGAGTTCACGGAATTGGTGGAAAAAAGCCGGGATTCATGGATACAGCTGACCGTCCTGCGCGGAGCCGATACGGTCTCCTTCGGCTTCATGATGGATAACACTTCGAAGTTGGGGATATATGCCCAATTGCCCCGGACTTACGAACTGGCGACGCGGAAGTTCACCCTGTGGGAGGCGATACCGGCAGGCGTGCGGCTCGGATGCCGTCAGATTGCCTCTTACGTCCGGCAGTTGAAACTCCTCTTTTCCCAGGGCGGGACGGCGGTGAAATCGGTGGGTGGCTTTGCCACGATAGCCAACGTATTCCCCGGCATGTGGAACTGGATGGACTTCTGGAGCCTGACGGCGATGATTTCCATCATGCTCGCGGTGGTGAACATCCTGCCTATTCCGGCATTGGACGGAGGGCATGTGCTGTTCCTGCTGTATGAGGTGGTGACGCGCCGGAAGCCCGGCGACAAGTTCATGGAGTACGCCCAGGTTGCGGGCATGGTGTTTGTCTTTTCCCTCTTCATCCTGGCGAATGTGAATGATATCCTGAAGTTTATCGGTCTGTAATAGGGGAGGGGGAATAGGCATGAGTGTGAAGGGAGCTTGCCTGTTGGGATGGATATGGCTGCTGGTTCATGTGGCGTGCGGGCAGGAGCGTTTGGTATTTTACAATCTGGAGAATCTCTTTGATACGTCGGACGACCCCCATGCGCGGGATGAGGAATTTACTCCCGGGGGCGCCAAACATTGGACGGCGGACCGCTATGCCGATAAACTGCGCCGCCTGGCGCAGGCGTTGGACAGCGTGGGAGGCGGGGAGTGGCCTGCCGTGATAGGCGTGGCGGAGGCGGAGAACCGCCGGGTGCTCGAGGACCTGACGCGCAAAACCCGCATGGCAAAGGGAAAGTATGCCATCGTCCACCACGACTCGCCGGATGTGCGGGGCATCGACGTGGCGCTCCTCTATCGCAAAAAGTGGATGCGGGTACTGGCGGAAGAGGCGTTGCAGGTCAGCTATAAGGAGGGGCGGCGGGCGCGGACGCGGGAAGTGCTCTACGTGAAAGGTCTGGCAGGCGGGGATACGCTTCATTTTTTCGTCTGCCATTTCCCCTCGATGGTCGGCGGGGAGAAGCAGAGCGAATGGAAGCGCGTGCGGGTGGCGGAACTGGTGCGGGGGAGGGTGGACTCCCTCTTTGCCGCGGACAGCGGGGCGATGGTCGTCGTGATGGGCGACATGAACGGCAAGGCGGACACCCGCGCGCAACGGATTCTGTGCCCCTCCGCGGACACGGCGACCTACCGCACAGGCGAACTCTACAATCCCGGCGCCTACCTCTTGAAAGCCCCCTTCGGCAGCTACCGCTACCGCGGGCGCTGGCAAACCCTCGACCACATCCTCGTGTCCGGCAGCATGCTGAACGGCACCGCTCCCCGGCAGCTCTCCCGCCGCACGGTCGTCTACTCGGCACCCTTCCTCCTCGAAGAGGACAAATCCCACTTCGGCTTCAAACCCTTCCCCACCTACCGCGGTCCCCGCTACTACGGCGGCTACAGCGACCACCTCCCCGTTTACATCGAAGTGAATCGTTTTTTAACAAAACCTTAACATTTGCAAATTAAACGTCCTCATTGTAATTTTGTCCAATCTCAGGATAACAACGAAAACGAACGGACAAACAGACACGAATATGGCAAAGAGATGGACCAAAAGAGCTTGCCGCCGGGCATTCATTGTGCTGATGGCAACGGGTTTATTCTTATCGGGAGCGGCATGCAGCTCGGAGAAGAAAGCGGACAACAACGCACAGGCGAAGAGTGGGGGAGGCGGACTGCCCGTGACGGGGATGGTCGCGAAACGCTCGGTGACCGCCAACGGCGTGCCCGTGAACGGCACCCTTCTGGCGAACGAGGAAGTCGAACTCGTGTCGGAAATCGTGGGAAAGGTAAAAGGCATCTACTTCGAGGAGGGGAGCTACGTCAAGCAGGGCGAACTGCTCCTCAAGGTGGACGACTCCGACCTTCAGGCGCAGCTCACCCGCTCCGAATACCAGCGCAAACTCCTGGCGGAGAAACTCGAGCGTGCGCGCATTCTCCTCGAGCGCGAATCCATCAGCCGCGAGGCGTTCGACCAGTTGCAGACCGACTTCAACATGCTCGAGGCGGACATCGAACTCCTCAAAGTGCGCATCGGACGCACCGAGATACGCGCCCCCTTCGACGGCGAGATGGGCTTCCGTTACGTCAGCGAAGGCAGCTACGTCCAGGCGAGCTCCAAGATTGCATCCATCGTCGATAACTCCGTATTGAAATACGAATTCTATGTCCCCGAACGCTACGCCGCCAACCGCCTCAAAGGGCAGGAGGTCTACTTCAACGTGGCGGGGAGCGACGCGACCTACTCCGCGAAAGTCTATGCCGTGGACCCCTTGATTGACGTCAAGACCCGCATGATACTCCTCCGCGCACGCTTCCGCAACGCCAACCACGAACTCATGCCCGGCATGTTCGCCAAGGGCAACCTCGTCTTCGGCGGGCGGAACGAATTTATCGCCGTGCCCACCGAAGCCGTCGTCCCCGAGATGGACGGCAAGCGTCTCTGGGTCCTGCGCGGCGGCAAGGCGGCGAGCGTATCCGTGGAGACCGAAAGCCGCGACGAGAAAAACGTCGAAGTCATCTCCGGCATCGCCGTGGGCGACACCGTCCTCACCGGCGGGCTCATGCAACTGCGCGAAGGGATGACCGTGGACGTCAAGCTGAAGAAACAACCAACAACGGAATAAGGCAATGAGTTTATCATCCACATGTATCAATCGGCCCGTATTGGCGACCGTGATGAACATCATCGTGATGCTGGTCGGCTGCATCGGCGTCGTTTTTTTGGGCGTGCGCGACTATCCCAGCGTCGATCCCCCCATCATCTCCGTTTCCGCCAGCTTCCCCGGCGCGAACGCGGACGTCATCGAGACCCAGGTCACCGAGCCCCTGGAAGCCGCCATCAACGGCATCCAAGGCATCCGCTCCCTCACCAGCACCAGCCGCGACGGCTCCAGCCGCATCACCGTCGAGTTCAACCTCGACGTCGATCTGGAAACCGCCGCCAACGACGTCCGCGACAAAGTCTCCGGCGCCCTCTGGCGCCTTCCGCGCGACATCGACACCCCCACCGTCAGCAAAGCCGACGCCGACGCCCAACCCATCTTCGGAGTCTTCCTCCGCAGCGACGAACGCTCCCTCATCGACCTCAGCATCTACGCCGACCAATACTACAAAGAGCGCCTCCAGACCATCTCCGGCGTCAGCAGCGTCTCCATCTGGGGCGAGAAGCGCTACTCCGTGCGCCTCCGCATGGACCCCTCCCTGCTCGCGGCCTACGGCGTCACCCCCATGGACGTCCGTGACGCAGTGAACCGAGAAAACGTCGAACTGCCATCCGGACGCATCGAGGGCGACAACACCGAACTCACCATCCGCACCCTCGGGCGCCTCATGACCATCGACGACTTCAACCGCCTCGTCGTCTTCGAGGACGGCGACAAAGTCGTCCGTTTCAGTGACATCGGCGTCGCTGAGGTCGATGCCGAGAACACCCGTTCCATCATGAAACGCAACGGCGTCCCCATGGTCGCCTGCGTCATCATACCCCAGCCCGGCGCCAACTACATCGACATCGTCGATCGCGCCTACGGCGTCATGGCAGACCTCGAGAAAGACCTCCCCGACGACGTCGAGGCGGGCGTCTCCTTCGACAACACCGTCTTCATCCGCAACTCCATCAACGAAGTCAAGGACACCATCGTCGAGGCATTCGTCCTCGTCGTCCTCATCATCTTCCTCTTCCTCCGCAACTGGCGCACCACCCTCATCCCCGTCCTCGCCATCCCCATCTCCCTCGTCGGGGCATTCTTCGTCATGTACCTCGCCGGCTTCTCCATCAACATCCTCACCCTCCTCGCCATCGTCCTCGCCATCGGTCTCGTCGTCGACGACGCCATCGTCGTCATGGAAAACATCTACTCCAAAATCGAACAGGGCATGTCCCCCAAAGAGGCGGGACACAAGGGCACCAACGAGATATTCTTCGCCGTCATCGCCACCACCGTCGCCCTCGTCGCCGTATTCTTCCCCATCGTCTTCCTCCAGGGCACCACGGGACGGCTCTTCCGCGAATTCAGCATCGTCATCACCGGCGCCGTCATCATCTCCTCCTTCGTCGCCCTCACC
The DNA here is from genome assembly GCA_910578985.1 of uncultured Odoribacter sp. Lineage (GTDB taxonomy): Bacteria > Bacteroidota > Bacteroidia > Bacteroidales > Marinifilaceae > Odoribacter. Next base: position 19,440 of record CAJTSF010000034.1, read on the forward strand.
TTCACCCCCATGATATCCACCAAACTCCTCACCCGCAACGTCACCTCCAACTGGTTCTACCGCAAGACCGAACCCTTCTTCGAACGCATCATCGAAGCCTACCGCCGCGCCCTCGAGGCATTCATGCGCTACCGCTGGGTCGCGCCCCTCATCCTCGTTGCCACCGGGCTCGCCATCTGGTGGCTCTGGGCGGCGATTCCCTCCGAAATGGCACCCCTCGAGGACCGCTCCAACATCCGAATCAACTCCACAGCCCCCGAAGGCGCCACCTTCGCCTACATGTCCCGCTACGCCGACGAACTCGGTGCCTACCTCGAGCAAGAAGTCCCCGAACAGGACCGCATTATCCAGATGATCGGCGGCGGAAACACCAACCGCGCCAACGTCAATCTCTGGCTGCAAGAACCCGAAAAACGCTCCCGCACCCAGCAGGAAATCGCCGACGACCTCGCCCTCAAGGTACGCCGCTTCACCGGCGCCCGCACCATGGTATCCCAACAGCAGACCTTCGGCGGACGCCGCGGAGGACTCCCCGTCGAATACGTCATCCAGGCGAAAAACCTCGACGACCTCAAACGCGTCCTCCCCCGATTCATGGAAGAAGTCAATCGCAGCGACATCTTCTCCGTCTCCGACGTCAATCTCAAATTCACCAAACCCGAGCTCACCATCCACATCGACCGCGACAAAGCAGCCGTCCTCGGCGTCTCCATGCAGAACATCGCCCAGACCCTCCAGCTCACCATGAGCGAACAGCGCGTCGGATACTTCATCATGAACGGCAAACAATACCAGATACTCAGCGAAATCGACAAAGCCTACCGCAACAAGCCCGCCGACCTCCGCCACATCTACGTCCGCAACGCCAAAGGCGAACTCATCGCCCTCGACAACCTCGTCACCGTCACCGAAAGCTCCATGCCCCCCCAGCTCTTCCGCTACGACCGATTCGTCGCAGCCACCGTCTCCGCCGGGCTCGCCCGCCGCAAGACCATCTCCCAGGGCCTCGCCGAAATGGACCGCATCGCCGCCCAAGTCCTCGACGACAACTTCAAGACCACCCTCTCCGGAAGCTCCAAAGACTTCGTCGAAAGCTCCTCCAGCCTCCTCTTCGCCTTCATCCTCGCCCTCCTCTTCATCTACCTCGTCCTCGCCGCCCAGTTCGAGAGCTTCCGCGACCCCCTCATCATCATGTTCACCGTCCCCCTCGCCCTCATCGGCGCCCTCATCGCCCTCTGGCACTACGACCAGACCATGAACATCTTCAGCCAGATAGGCATCATCATGCTCATCGGCCTCGTCTCCAAAAACGGCATCCTCATCGTCGAATTCGCCAACCAGCGCAAGGCCGCCGGCGAGAAAATGCTCGACGCCGTCAAAAACTCCGCCGTCGCCCGCTTCCGCCCCATCCTCATGACCAGCCTCTCCACCGTCCTCGGCATCCTCCCCATGGCCATCGCCACCGGTGCCGGAGCAGAAAGCCGCGTCGCCATGGGCATCGCCGTCGTCGGAGGCATGGCATGCGCCACCTTCCTCTCCCTCTTCGTCATCCCCGCCATCTACTCCTACTTCTCCGCCGAAACCCCCGAACCCCAACAACAAGAACAACACAAAGAATAACACCATGAAAAATACCCTTCTCCACATCCTCCTCCCCCTCGCCGCCACCCTCCTCGGCGCCATCCCCTCCTCCCTCGCCCAGGAAACCGCCCCCCTCATCACCCTCGACAGCTGCATCAGCCGGGCATTGCAGTCCAACTACTCCATCCAAATCATCCGCAACCAACAGCGCCAGGCGCAAAACAACGTCACCGCCTCCCCCTTCCTCCCCACCGTCGCCCTCAACGCCTCCCAGAACCAGACCATCGCCCGCGGCACCGCCGAGACCGACGGCACCGCCGCCACCCAGGACTGGGCGCGCACCAACGCCCTCTCCGCCGGCGTCGCCCTCAACTGGACCCTCTTCGACGGCCTCGAAATGTTCGTCACCCGTGCCCGCTACGAAGAACTCCTCGCCATCGGCGAACTCCACACCAAGGCAGCCATCGAAAACCTCATCGTCCGCGTCGCCTCCGCCTACTACGAAGTCGTCCGCCAACAACACAAAGCCGATGCCGCCCGCCACTCCCTCGACCTCTCCGTCGCCCGCTACAAAGAAGCCAACGACAAACACCTCCTCGGCTCCCTCTCCGGCATCGAAGCCCTCCAGGCAAAACTCGACCTCAACGCCGACAGCTCCAACTACATGCAAACCCGCGAAGCCCTCCGCGCCGCCTACATCACCCTCAACACCGTCATCAACGGCGACCTCCACCGCCGCGACTACGTCCGCGACTCCATCCTCCTCCGCCCCTCCCTCGCCCACGACCCCCTCATCGACGACATGCTCGCCCACAACACCACCCTCCAGCTCGCCCGCCGCGACCGAAAAATCTCCGCCCTCGACCTCAAACTCGCCCGCGCCGCCCTCTTCCCCCGCCTCGACTTCCGCGGCGGATACAACGCCTCCCGCAACGCCACCCCCTCACGCGCCACCACCCTCGCCACCTCACACGGACCCTACTGGGGATTCGCCCTCAGCATCGACATCTTCAACCGCCTCGACACCCGCCGCCGCATCCGCAACGCCGCCCTCGACGAACAAAACGCCGAACTCTCCTACCGCGACGCCGAACTCCAGGTGCGCTCCGACCTCGAACAACTCTACAACACATACATCAACAAACTCCTCCTCGTGAACTTCGAGAAAGACAACGCCCGCATCGCCTTCGAAAACCTCGACGCGGCGCTCGTCAAATACAAACTCGGCTCCCTTGCCGGCATCGAATTCCGTGAATTCCAGCGCACCTACATCGACGCCGTCGATCGCGAACTCTCCGCCCTCTACGACGCCAAAATCTCCGAACTATCCCTCCTCCTCATCAGCGGCCGCATCCTCCGCTAAAAACGCCCGGCACACCGACGGCGACACCCCACGCCCGTCCTCCGTCACGGCGAACACATACACGTACAGCGGCGTCCCCTCCGGCATCGCCTCCGTCCGCACCTCCCTTTCCCACGTCTCCCCCCGCACCCCCAGCAGATGCACCCGGCAATAATCCTCCTCCGGCATCGCCACCGCCCCGTACACCCTGTCCCCCCGGAAACACTCCCACCGCTCCCGCACCGTCCCCCGGTGCCCGAACCTCACCACCCGCTCCCGCACCACCCGCTCCCGCTTCTCCCTCCCCGCCTTTCCCTTCCGCCCCTCCAT
>CAJTSF010000035.1 GCA_910578985.1 uncultured Odoribacter sp.
ACCCCAAATTTAACACTTTTCAGAAAATCCATGCACCGTAATTTCGGCTTGACCCAAAAATCGATATCTTGTTGTGGATGAGGCGCAACGTATTCCGGATATCGGGCTTCGCCTAAAGCTTATTACCGATCAGGTTCCCGAAGTACAGGTGATTGCAACCGGAAGTTCTTCTTTTGAATTGGCGGCAAAGGTCGGAGAATCGCTAACCGGACGGAAACGGGTGTTTCGTATGTTTCCGCTGACTTTTGGTGAAATGGTGGCGCATACCAATTTGTTGGAGGAGCGTCGCTTGATTCCTCATCGCATGGTGTACGGGTATTATCCGGAGGTGGTCGTTTCGTCGGGAGAGGAGCGTGCAGTGTTGCGGGAGTTGGCAGACAGTTATCTTTATAAAGATATTCTGATGCTTGACAGTGTGGGTAAACCGGATAAACTGGTTAAACTGCTGCAGGCGTTGGCACATCAGATTGGCGGACAGGTTTCGTATAACGAGGTGGGTCAGTTGATTGGGCTTGACCCGAAAACCGTTGAGCGTTATGTGGATGTACTGGAGAAATGTTACATTGTTTTCCGTTTGGGTAGTTTTTCGCGGAATCTGCGCAATGAGTTGAAGAGTAGTCGGAAGATTTATTTTTGGGATTTGGGTATCCGCAATGCTGTTATCGCTAATTTTCAGCAGGTGGAGAATCGTGCGGATACGGGTGCATTGTGGGAGAATTTTGTCGTGAGTGAGCGAATGAAGCGTCTGGCGATTCAGGGTAGTTTTGTCAATACGTGGTTTTGGCGCACCCAGCAACAGAAAGAGATTGATTTTATCGAGGAGGAAGATGGCGTTTTGCGTGCTTTTGAATGTAAATGGAATTCTTCCAAGTCTCAGGTGAAAATGCCGGAACAGTTTGCCAAGGCTTATCCTGCTGCAACGTTTCAAGTGATTACGCCCGATTGTGTGGATGATTTGCTGTTGTCGAAAACGTAAACACAAGTATGGTATTGACGTTAAAAAAGCGTTAATGGCGGAGAGAGAGGGTGGCGGATACGGTAAAAAGGTTTAAATTTGTCGCATCAATTAAAATCTTAAAATCATGGCTCAAGCAACAGATAAACAGATGATAGAAATCCTGAAGCGGGAAGCGGTTCCGGCGTTGGGATGCACGGAACCGGTGGCGTGTGCATTGGCATGTGCGCGATGTAAGGAGGAGTTGGGTGGAGTACCTGAAAGTATAGATGTGTATGTCAGTGGTAATATTTACAAGAATGGCATGGGAGTGGGAATTCCGGGCACGGGCATGGTGGGGTTACCTATCGCGGCGGCACTGGGCGCTGTGTGCGGGAAGACGGTGTATGGGCTGGAGGTGCTGAAGGAGGTTTCCGTGGGGAATAATCTGGAGGTGGCGAAGGAGTTGGTGGAGCAGGGGATGGTGAAGGTGCACCTGAAGGAGGACGCTCCGGACAAGTTGTATGCGGAGGCGGTGTGCCGCAAGGGGAATGGGACGGTGAAGACGGTGATTGTGCACGGGCATACGAATATCGTGCTGGTGGAGAAGGACGGGCAGACGGTGTTCTGCAAGGAGGAAAAGCCGGCTGTGGCGGAGGAGGGCAAGTGCGTGGAGTTGAGCCTGGCACGGATTTGGGAGTTTGTGCATCAAGTGGATGTGAAGGATATTGAGTTTTTGTTGGAGGGGGCGAAGATGAACGAGACGATTTCGGATGAAGGGCTGAAAGGGAAGTTCGGGTTGCAAATCGGCCGCACGCTGAAGGAGAATATCGAGAAAGGGGTGCTGGCGGATGATTTGTTGAATCGTGTACTGATTCGTGCCACGGCAGCTTCGGATGCCCGCATGGACGGTTGTGAGAAGCCGGTGATGACCAATTCCGGCAGCGGTAATCAAGGGATTACGGTGTATTTGCCGGTGGTGGTGACGGCGGAGCGTTTCGGGTGCTCGCAGGAGCAGTTGGTGCGTGCGTTGGCGTTGAGTAATTTAGTGGCGGCGCATATCCATTATTATATGGGACACCTGTCGGCGCTTTGCGGGATTGTCATCGCTTCCACGGGTTCAGCGGCTGCCATCACTTATCTGATGGGCGGTACGTATGAGCAGGTGGTGAATACCATCAAGACGATGTCTTCCAATCTGACGGGCATGATGTGCGACGGGGCGAAACAGGGATGTGCGCTGAAGGTGTATTCCGGTACTTCGGCAGCGGTACAGGCTTCGCTGTTGTCCATGCAAGGAGTGAAAACCCGTAATGATGGAATCGTGGAGGAGGATATCGAGAAGACCATCCGCAATATCGGCGTGATCGCTTCGGTGGGGATGGAGCAGACGGACAAGACGATTTTAAGTGTGATGTGCCGTAAATAACAGTATTGCGGTGCGGCGAAATATATCCCGGCAAGTCGGTGGCTCACTGCGCTTGCCGGGATTTCGGTTTGTATGAAAAATTGGATCAATATACACACGCATCGCCCGGGACGGGGGGTGAGTATCGTGGACCCCTGTTTGGGGGAGGTGGTTTTGCCGGAGGAGGGGGTGGTGTATTATTCGGCGGGGGTGCATCCCCTGCTGGCGGGGGAGGATGCGGAGGAACGGCTGGCGGAGGTGGAGCGGTTGGCGCGGGAGGGACGGATTGTCGCGGTGGGGGAGGCGGGGATGGACAGGAATGCGGCGGCGCCCATGGAGCGGCAGGTGGCGTGGTTCGAGGCGCAGGTGCGGTGGGCGGCGGAGTACGGTTTGCCCGTGATTGTCCACGGGGTGCGAGTGGTTCCGGAGTTGGTTGCGGTGGCGAAGCGCTACATGGGGAAGGGAGACCGGTGGATTGTCCATGGGTTCAATAACCGGCGGAAGGTGTTGCAGGAGTTGCTGCGGCACGGTTTTTACATTTCTGTGGGGCGGCAGTTGATGAACCGGGAGTCGCATGCTTACCGCCTGTTGCCGGAGATTCCGGCGGAGCGGTTGTTTTTGGAGACGGACAATTCGGAATATGCGATAGAGGAGGTTTACGGGCAGGCGGCGGAGCGCTTGGAAATCGGGACGGAGACGCTGCAACGAATGGTGGAGGATAATTTCAAACGGGTATTTACAAAGATAGGATGATGGAAACGGAATGGTTGAGCCGGACGGAACTGCTGTTGGGGCAGGAGAAGCTGGAAAAGTTGAAGCAAGCCCATGTTCTGGTGGCGGGATTGGGAGGGGTCGGGGCGTATGCCGCGGAGCAGTTGTGCCGGGTAGGGGTGGGGGAGATGACGATTATCGACGGGGATGTGGTGGAGACGACGAACAAGAACAGGCAGTTGCCGGCGTTGGACTGCCACGTAGGGAGGATGAAGGCGGAGGTGATGGCGGAGCGTTTCCGGGAAATCAATCCGGAACTCCGGTTGCATGTCCTGGCGGAGTTTATCCGGGATGAGGGGATGGTGGAAGTGTTGCAGCGGGCGAAATACAGTTATGTGGTGGATGCCATCGATACGTTGGCGCCTAAGATATTCTTGATTTATCACAGTTTGCAGTTGGGACTGCCGATTGTGAGTTCGATGGGGTCGGGCGGGAAGATGGATCCTTCAAAGGTGGCGATTGCCGATATATCGAAAAGCTACAATTGCAATTTGGCTCGGATGCTGCGCAAGCGGTTGCATAAGTTGGGGGTGTACAAGGGGGTGAAGGTGGTGTTTTCCTCCGAGTTTACCGCTCCTCATGCCATTGTCCTGTCGGAGAGCCAGAATAAAAAGTCGAATGTGGGGACGATTTCTTATATGCCTCCGATTTTCGGTTGTTTTGCCGCTTCGGTGGTTATCCGTGATCTTATCGGAGAGGGGTCAGAGGTCCAGTTGCACGACGGTAATGCCGGCACCGCCTAATTGAACCTGTTCGTCGGCGTAGGATGCCACGAGCGGGTTGGTGCCGAGATACTGGCGAATGAGTTGGCGCAGGGCACCGGTGCCCGTTCCGTGGAGGAGCCTTACCTCTTTGCAGTTGAGCATGACGGCTTCGTCCAGGAAGGCGATGACTTTTTGCAGAGCTTCTTCTCCCCGCATGCCGCGCAGGTCGATGTCGGGCTTGAAGGTGAGGCGTTTCTGGCTGATGTTTTCGCGGATGTTAGCGTAGGAGGAGGGGGTGGACGCCGGGCGTGCCGCTTTCCTGGCTTGCGAGGCGGAGGTCTTTTTCAGTTGGGTGAGTTTGACTGTTGTCCGGAGGTTGCCCAAGGCGATGACGGCGTTCTTGCCGTCGAGTTCCAGGATTTCACCGACGGCGTTGTTGGAGAGTTCCACCCAGTCGCCGGGGCGGAGTGCCGTTTCGGTTTCTTGTGCGGGAGCGGTGGCAGGGGCGGGTTTGGCGGTTTTCTCTTTCCGGTTTTTCTCCCGGTTTTTGAGTTTTTCCATTTTTTTGCGTATCCGCTCCTCCTCTTCATTCTGGGCTTCGGATAGCAGGCGCGCCTTTTCTTCCTCCATTTGTTTGCGGAGGAGGCGGGTTTTTTCTTTTTCGGCTTGGTTTTCGCGGATAGCCTTGATGGTGTTTTCCACGGTCTTGTTTGCCGCGTTGATGATTTCCTGTGCTTTTTGCTGGGCTTCACGGATAATTTCTTTCCGGATGCGGGAGGCTTCGGTCAGTTCGGTGCTGTATTTTTCGACCACTTCATCGAGCCGTTTTTCGTTCTCGTGGATTTTGCGGCGTTTTTCTTCCCAGTAGCGTTTGTCGCGGGCGATGTCTTTCAGGTGCTTGTCGTAGTTGATGTGGTCTTCTCCGATTTTGGCGGCGGCATCGTCGAGGATTTCTTTCGGGAAACCGATTTTCTTGGCAATCTCGAAGGCGAAGGAAGAGCCCGGTTTGCCGATGCGCAGTTCGAAGAGGGGTTGCATGCGGTGGCTGTCGTACAGCATGGCGCCGTTGGATATGCCCGGGGTTTCGGCGGCAAAGTGTTTCAGGTTGGTGTAGTGGGTGGTGATGACGCCCCGCACTTCCGCGCGGTTGAGGGCGGAGAGGATGGCTTCCGCGATGGCGCCTCCCAGCATGGGCTCCGTGCCTGTCCCGAACTCGTCAATCAGGATGAGGGTGTCCACTGCGCCGTAGCGCACGAAGTGTTTCATGTTGAGGAGGTGGGAGCTGTAGGTACTCAGGTCGTTTTCAATGGATTGCTCGTCGCCGATGTCCATCAGTATCTTCCCGAAGATGCCGAACCGGCTGGCTTCGCTGACGGGAACGGGCAAGCCGCATTGGAACATGTATTGCAGCAGACCGGCGGTTTGCAGACAGACGGATTTGCCGCCGGCATTCGGACCGGATATGAGGATGATGCGCTGGTCATCGTGGATTTCCAGATTGAGGGGTACCAAGGGTTTGCCTGCATTTTTCAGGCTGAGCCACAGCAGGGGATGCCGTGCCTGGTACCAGAATATTTCCGCCCGTTCGCCGAATACGGGGACAATGGCTTCGATGGTGTGGGAGAAGGCGGCTTTTCCGCGCACGAAGTCGATGTAGGCAAGGAAGTCGTAAGCCGGCAGGAGGTCATCGATGTAAGGACGCACTTCGTCGGCGAATTTCCGCAGGATGCGGTTGATTTCCCGCTTTTCCTCCAGTTCCAGTTCTCGGATTTCGTTGTTGGTTTCGACGATTTCGGTCGGTTCGATGTAAGAGGTTTTTCCGGTGGCGGACTCATCGTGCACGATGCCGTTGATTTTCCGCTTGTAGGCGGAAGGTACCGGTATCACCATGCGCCCGTCACGGATGGCAATGGAACTCTCCTTGTCCGCCCATCCTTCCGCCTGGGCTTGCTGGAGGAGGCTTTGCATCCGTTTGGAGATGCCTGCCTGTTTGCGCAGCAGGCGGTGGCGGATGTCGTTCAGTTCGGGGGAGGCGGTGTCCTTGACGATGCCGTGTTTGGAAACGATGGCTTCCAGTCGCTGCTGGATGAAGGGAAACATGCGGATGGCGCCTGCCCGTTCGGTGAGCAGGGGATAGCGTTCCTCCTTGCCTTTGAAGAAACGCACGATGGCACTGAGGGATTCCAGCGAACTTTTCAATGCCACCATTTCCGGGATTTCCAAAAAGAGCCCTTCCACCCGTATTTTGCCCAGAAAGGGACGGGCGTCGCGGAAGTGGTCTGCCGGAAAGTTTTCTTCACTTTGGAGCACAGTCATCAATTCCCGGGTTTCGTCCAATTGTTGGCGGATGTACGCCGCATCCGAAGAGAATGCCATAGTATCCACCAACTCGCGTCCCATGTCGCTCAGGCAGCAGTTTTTTATCCATTGCCTGATTTTGTCGAATTTGATTTTGGCTTCAAAGTTTTCCGGGTAGACCATCGCCCTGTTATTTTATCTTGACGTTGCCGTTCAGGGTGAGGGTGATCTCCGGATTTTTCGGGTCATTGGTGATGACGGTGACCGTTTTGTATTGCCTGCCGCTTTTTCCTGCCGAATTGAATGTCGTCTGGATGTCGGTGGACTGCCCGGGTTGCAGCACTTTATCGCCCAAGGCTACCGCCGTACACCCGCAACTGGCTTTCGTCTTGCGGATGAAAAGCGGGCTTTTGCCCGTGTTGGTGAGCTTGAACCGGCAGTCGGCTTTTTCGCCCTGGGTGATTTCGCCGAAATTCGCCTCTTTTTTTTCAAAGGTGGCGACAGGCGCTTCCGCCAATTCTTTTTTGGTCAGTTTGCTGAAGTCCTCGTTCAGTTTGGCGGTCACGGACAGACGGTTTTTGTAATTTTTCGTGTTGTTGATGGTGAGAATCAGGCTTTCGTAGCTGTATCCGAAATCATTCTTTTTCGGGGCGTCGTAGGTGGTAATCATCATCCCCCGTTTGCCCGGCTGTACCGTTTCAGGACGGAAAGAGACCGTCAGGTGTGCGGGCTTGTATTGCGGGGTTATGGTGACGGGCTCTTGACTCGTGTTGATGAAATAGGTGGTGTCGGAAACCACTTGCCAGGTGTATACCGTGCCGAAATCAATGGTCGAAGTTTTGAATTTCACTCCGTCGAGGGTGGCTTTGTAAAGCAGGGTGGGTTTGGCAGGGTTATCGACCAGATTGCCGGAAAGGACGATTTCTTCCCGGCTGTTTTTGGCGTTGGAATAGATCATGATTTTGTAGCTGAACTTATCCGGCATATTTCCATTTGGGGTAAATGTGATGCGGATTTCGCTTTTTTTGCCCGGGGCGAGCGGCTCGCGCTTCCAGTCCGCTTTGAGCAGGGAGGTCATGGGGGTAATCCGGGTAATGATGACCGGCTGGTTGCCGGTGTTGGTCATCGTGAAGACTTCCGTATGCGGCTGGTCGTCCGCTTGCAGGTTCTTCACGTGGATTTCTTTTTTCTTGAATTCAAGCGCGCCTTGCGCAAAAGCATTTGCGGCGGATATTAGAACGGTTAAAATAAGCAGCAGTTTTTTCATGTCGTTATCTTATTTCGTTTTGCAGTTTATTTTGTAGGTCACAATGGGATTTTTGGGATCGTTGGTGGTGAACTGGATGATTTTGGAGGTCTGCGGGGAGACGCCTGTCTTGAAAGTGACGGTTCCTTTGGATTTCTTCCCCGGTTTGAGGGTGGTTTTTGCCAGTTGCACCTGTACGGTGTTGTCGGAATATTTTATCTTGCGGATAATCAAATCGCTTTTCCCGTCGTTTTGAATGTGGAATTCATGGGTTTGTGCGCTGTTTTTTGGCAGGTCGGTCAATTCGACGGTCTTTTCGGAGAGTGTCATGACCGGTGCTTTCTCATAGTTCCCGTTGTAGTGGGAGAAATCTTCGCTGATGGTGGCAGTGACTGTCAATTCGCCTGCGGGCTGTCCATTCACGGACACCAGCACTTTCTCCGCTACGAAACCCCAGTCGTTTTGTTTGGCGGGGTCGTATTGAACCGTCAGTTTTCCCTTTTGGTTCTTCGCCAGGGTTGCCGGTTCAACCGTTACGGTCGCACTGACAGTCGATTGGGCTTCAATGGTTGCCGGCTGGTCTCCGGTCTGGATGATTTCGATGCTTTTGACCATGGGCTGTGTGTTTTTTATCGCCCCGAAGTTGATGTTTTTCTGGGATGCCCTGACGGTGCCGAAGCTTTCTTTGTAGTCGTCGTACGGTCCTGCCGCCTTGCGTTCCACTTTCCCGCGTATGGTGAGTGACACCACCGGCGAGGAGGCGTTGGAATTGACGGTGATGCTTTTGGTGAACATGCCCGGGCGGTTGCGCGGGTCGAAAGATACTTTGATGGTGCCTTCGGCTCCCGGCGCTACCGGTTCGCGGTTCCATTCGGGGGTGGTGCATCCGCATCCTGCCCGTACGTTGGTCAGTATCAGCGGGGCTGTCCCCGTGTTTTTGAAGGAGAAGACGTGGGAAACCCTGCCTCCCCGCTCGGGAATCGTCCCGAAGTTGTGTGAGGTCGCTTCAAATTTGATTTGTGCCTTTTGCGCATACGCCGCGAAGGGAAGTAAGCCTAATAATAATAAAACTACTTTTTTCATGCCAATGAAATTTGATTTTGTTATAAGGACGGACAAAAGTAGAAAGAAATCGGGAAAACCTTTGGAAATAGATGAATAAAATCATACCTTTGTGGCGTTAAAAAAATGTTATACCATTAAAAGTATCAAGAGAGATGTATTTATCAGCAGAAAAGAAAGAAGAGCTTTTTTCTCAGTACGGAAAGTCTAATAAAGACACAGGTTCAGCGGAATCTCAGATTGCTTTATTTTCCTACCGTATTGCCCATTTGACAGAGCACCTGAAAAAGAACCACAAGGACTTCGGAACTCAGAAAGCTTTGATTAAATTAGTCGGAAAACGTCGTGCATTGCTCGACTATCTGAAAGACCGCGACATTGAAAGATACCGTGCTATCGTGAAAGCATTGAATCTGCGTAAGTAAAGATAGTTTTCCACAAGCCCGGCATCTTACCGGGCTTGTTTATATCCTCCCTCCTCCCTCCAAGAAAAAGAATTCCGTTAAAAGTTTTATTTTAACCAATTATTGATGATGAATGTGATTGAAAAGACGATTACCCTGGCAGACGGCAGGGTGATTACATTGGAGACCGGCAAGCTGGCTAAGCAGGCAGACGGTGCGGTGATGGTGAAAATGGGCAATACGATGTTGCTGGCGACGGTCGTTTCCGCCCAGGAAGCAGGTCCGGATGTGGACTTTATGCCTTTGTCAGTGGATTATAAAGAAAAATTCGCTTCTGTCGGACGTTTCCCCGGAGGATTTACCCGGAGAGAGGGAAAGGCTTCTGATTATGAAATTTTGATTGCCCGATTGGTGGACCGTGCCCTGCGCCCGTTGTTTCCGGATGATTACCATGCGGAGACTTTCGTGCAGGTTACCCTGTATTCCGCCGATGAGGAGTCCATGCCGGACGCTTTGGCGGGATTGGCTGCTTCGGCTGCCATTGCGGTGAGCGATGTGCCTTTCCACGGACCGATTTCGGAGGTGCGCGTGGCGCGTATCGACGGCGAATTGGTCATCAATCCGACGGCTTCCGCTTTGAAGCGTGCCGATTTGGATCTGATGGTGGGTGCCACCTATGAAAATATCATGATGGTGGAGGGTGAGATGAACGAGGTGTCGGAAAGAGAGATGCTGGAAGCCATCAAGTTCGCCCATGCCGCCATCAAGGAGCAGTGTCTGGTTCAGAAAGAACTGGCTGCAGCCGTAGGCAAGGAGAAGCGTACTTATTGTCATGAGGTGAATGATGAGGAATTGCGGAAAGATATCTGGGACAAGTGTTACCAGAAAGCCTATGACGTGGCCCGTCAGTGCAATGCCAACAAACATTTGCGCGGAGAGTTGTTGGACAATGTGCGGGCGGAGTATCTGGCGACGCTGAGCGAGGAAGACCAGGAGGCTAAAAAGACATTGGTCGGCCGTTACTACCATGATGTGGAGAAAGAGGCTATGCGCCGCATGATTCTGGACGAAGGAGTCCGTCTGGACGGTCGTACAACGGAACAGATCCGTCCAATCTGGTGCGAGGTGGGTTATCTGCCCGGGCCTCACGGTTCTTCGATTTTTACGCGCGGTGAAACCCAGTCGTTGTCTACGGTGACTTTGGGTACCAAATTGGATGAGAAGCTGATTGACGAGGCTACGGTTCAGGGAAAAGACCGTCTCTTGTTGCACTATAACTTCCCGCCGTTCTCGACGGGAGAAGCGAAGCCCACCCGCGGTGTGGGACGTCGCGAAGTGGGGCACGGTAATCTGGCATTGCGTGCCCTGAAGCCGATGATTCCGCAGGATTTCCCCTATACGGTGCGTATCGTGTCGGATATTCTGGAGTCCAACGGTTCTTCTTCCATGGCTACGGTATGTGCCGGAACGCTGGCGCTGATGGATGCCGGTGTGCCGATGAAGAAACCGGTGACCGGTATTGCGATGGGATTGATTACCGATAAGGGATGCGCGAAATATGCCGTGCTTTCCGATATTTTGGGAGATGAAGACCACCTGGGCGATATGGACTTCAAGGTGACCGGTACCCGCGACGGTATTACGGCAACCCAGATGGATATCAAGGTGGACGGTTTGTCCTATGATATCCTGGAGCAGGCGCTGGAGCAGGCTAAACGCGGCCGTATGCACATCATGGACATCATCACGGAAACCATGCCGGCTCCGCGTGAAGACCTGAAGCCGCACGCTCCGCGTATTGTTTCCCTGACTATCGACAAAGATCAGATTGGAGCTTTGATCGGTCCCGGAGGTAAGATTATTCAGGATATTCAGGAGAAGTCCGGAACGGTGATTAATATTGAAGAGGTAGGCAACAAAGGTGTTGTCGATGTTGCTGCCTCCAATAAGGAGTCCATCGAAATCGCTTTGAGACGAATCCGTGCCATTGTTGCGAAACCGGAAGTCGGTGAAATATACGACGGTGTGGTGAAATCCATTATGCCGTTCGGTGCGTTTGTCGAGGTACTGCCGGGCAAAGACGGTTTGCTGCATGTGTCTGAGATTGATTACAGACGCATTGAGCATGTCGAAGAGGTGTTGAAGGAGGGGGATCATATTCAGGTAAAATTGTTGGAAATCGATCCTAAGACCGGTAAACTGCGCCTCTCGCACAAAGCCTTGTTGCCGAAACCTGAGGGCTTCCAGGAGCGTCCCCGCGGCGAAAGACGGGAGCGTGGCGAACGGCGTGAACGTCCGGAAAGGCACCGGGAGGATTCTGAATATTAACATTTGAACGGTATGGATAATAGAGTGATTGTCGGTATTACTCATGGTGACGTGAATGGCATCGGGTATGAGCTGATCATAAAGATGATGGCTGAAAATAAGTTGTGTGAAGTATGCACACCTCTTTTGTTCGGCTCTTCGAAAGTGGCGGCTTATCACCGGAAAGCCTTGAATGTGGAGAATTTCAGTTTGAATAGCATTCAGAAAGCAGACGAGGCGAATGCGAAGCGTTGCAATATTATCAATTGTGTCGATGATGCGGTAAAAGTGGATCTGGGACATGAGACTCCCGAATCGGACGAAGCCGCCATGATTGCTTTGCGGGTGGCCTTGGATGCTTTGGACAATAAAGGAATCGACGTATTAGTAGGCGCCCCGCAAGGGTGCGCCTCTTTCGCGCCGGAATCCGGTTGTCCCGGTTTCTTTGCCAAGCGTTACAATGTTCATGAGGTGATGCCTGTGCTGGTAGGGGAGAGGATGCGCATGGGATTTGTCACCGATTACTTGCCATTCAAGCATATTGCAGAGAATATCACGGTGGACCATGTTTACACGAAATTGCGTTTGCTGGATGCCTGCCTGAAAAAGGATTTTACGATCCGCAAGCCCCGAATTGCCGTATTGGGATTGAATCCCCATGCCGGTGAAAACAGTCTGTACGGGGAGGAAGAGAAGAATATCATTATCCCGGCGATGGAAAAAGCGCGGAATAACGGGATTATGGCGTTGGGGCCCTATTCGCCCGATATGTTGTTCAGCGGGGTAGAGTACCATAAGTTCGATGCTCTGTTGGCGATGTACCATGACCAAGGGATGACTCCCTTTAAGACGATAGAGGGGAATGAGGCAGCCGTATTGTTGGCGGGATTGCCGATTGTTTATACCTCTACGGTTCACGGCATGGCTTACGATATTGTCGGACAGGGAACAGCGGACGAGACGGGAATGCGAAATGCCGTGTATCTGGCGATAGACGTCTACAATAACCGCAAGATGAATACGGAGTTAGGGGCGAATCCTTTGAAGCATTACCATGTGAATTCCAACAATAACGAAAGTGATTTGAACGTGGAACAGATAGCGGGGGTGAAAAATGAAGAAAATTAAGAGGCGTCAGCCTCTTAATTTTTTTAATATCTTGGGAATGTAAGTGGCGATATGCCGCTTCTTTTTTGCTTCGTACACATCGGCAATCTTAATCAGAATCGCCGTTTCTTCCACGCCTCCGAAGCCGGTATTGACAGCGGTCCCGAAAGTTTTCATAGAGGGAGAAAGGCTCATGTAGGCATTGACCAGCGGAGGGATGTTTTCGCCTAACTCACGGACATGGTGAGACAGGATTTTATAGTCTTCCTCGTAGCTGTTTCCGGTGAATATTTGCTGCATCTGTTGTTCGTTTACTTCAATCACCAACGGGACAATGGGTTCCACCAGGTGGTCCTTATCCTTGAAATATTTGCGCATGAAATAGAGAATCATATTCCGTGCTTGAATATTGAAGTTGGTGTACATGGTCACTTTCCCGAAGAAATACTCGATTTGCGGGTGATCGACCGTCAGTGCGCCCAGGCCGTCCCAGAGGTTGTCCAGGGCAAAGAGGGATTTCCGTCCCATGCGGGTGGATTGGTACATGGGATGCACAAAAGAGCGCCCCAGTTCGATAGTACACGGCATGTAATCGGTTTTGAACTTTTCCGAAAAACGGAATAGTTCCGTCGTGGCAAGATCGGGTTCTCCGTCTGCATTTACGCCGAGCCGGTCACACAAAATATACCGGTAGCCTCCCAGTATTGCCTGTTCCTGCGGATCCCATACGATCAATTGCTGATAAGGGGTTTGTGGAGCGATGTCGAATTCATCGATGTCTATCTCCTTTCCCGTACCGCCGCCCGCGCTCCGGAACGTCAATTCGCGGATGCGTCCCACCTCCCGCATTAAATTCGGTGCGGTGTGTGCATTGAACATGTAAATTTCGTTGTCTCCTTTATTGGTTTTCCGAACAAAATGTTCTTCCGTCAATTCGGACAACAACTTTTCTTTTTCCACCGGGTAAATAACAGGTTGCATGTTTTGTGTGTTTTTTTAGTGGCTGCAAATATACATTTTTTTCCTATCTTCGCATGCTTATAGGGGCAAAGGAAAAAATGAAAAGTAAAATGTTGAAAAAGGCAGGCTATGCGATTGTTTTCGCTTTGTCGGGAGTATGGGCTTGCGACCGGACGGAACCTCCCGTACCCGAGCGGGGGAGAACGGTGTTGATATATATGGCGGCTGACAACAGTCTGGACCATTATGCCGTGACGAACCTCAAGCACATTGCGGAAGGCATGAAAGGTGTCGGAGGGCGGGTGTTGATTTATGCGGACCGCAGGTATGACGTGCCCCGCTTGCTGAAAATCCGGGGCGGGGAGAAGCCGCTGCTGGATACGGTGAAAACGTATGCCGAAGAGAATTCGGCATCTCCGGTAACCTTGCATCGTGTGCTTGAGGAGATGCGTGCGCTTTGTCCTTCGGAGTCTTACGGGTTGATTTTGTGGTCGCATGGCATGGGTTGGTTGCCTGAAAATTACAGTTTTCCGACGGGGCAAATGAGGCGTAGGGAGTGGGATTTTGGCATTCCGACCAAATGGTTCGGGCAGGACGTGCATAGGGGAGAGGACAGTGGCAGGGAATATATGGAGATAGACCGGTTGGCGGAAAGCCTGGAAGGACATTTCGATTTTATTCTCTTTGATGCCTGTTTCATGAGTTCGGTGGAGGTGCTATATGAACTGCGCGACAAGGCGGACTATTTCATCGTTTCTCCGGCGGAAATCATTGCCGAGGGGTTTCCTTATGATAGAATTATGCCTTATTTGTATGGCGGAGCGGATGATTTGAAACGGGTGTGCCGTGAATATTTCGATTATTATGCCTATACGCCTTCCTCCCTTTATGGCGCCAATTCCGCTACTGTGGCACTGGTGAAGGCGGAAGAACTGGATACTTTGGCGGAAACTATGCGCGGGATTGTGGGGGAGAATGATGGGGTGGCGGCAGCGGAAGTATGGCGTTATCCGTTGAGCACCAGTAGTCTGCCCGATGTCTTTTATGATTTGGGGGATTATGTCAAAACGGTCGGAACGGATGAACAGCGTGCACGTTTTCAGGAGCAGTTGAAAAAGACGGTCGTCGATAAACGGGCTACTTCCGAATTTTTCGGGAAACCCGTGCCGGACGACAAATTCAGCGGGCTTTCCGTGTATATTCCTCAATCGCGTTGGCAGAGCATGAATGAAGTGTACTCGCACTTGTCTTGGTATCAAACGGTTTACAGGCATTGATATGAATCGGGAAATCCTGCGTTTGGCTGTCCCTTCGATTATCTCCAACATTACGGTGCCTTTGCTGGCGTTGGTGGATGTCACGATTGTCGGTCATCTGGGGGCAGCGGCGTATATCGGTGCCATTGCCGTCGGCGGGCTGTTGTTTAATATCCTCTATTGGAATTTCGGATTCTTGCGTATGGGGACGAGTGGGCTGACCTCTCAGGCATACGGGCGGGGGGATTGTGGGGAGGAGATGCGTATCCTGGCGCAGGCGCTGGGGGTGGCGTTGTGCTCCGCTTTTGCGATTCTGTTGCTGCAATATCCCGTGGAGCGCCTGGCTTTCCGGCTGCTGGAAGCCGGGGAGGAGGTGGAGCGTTATGCGGTGGAATATTTCCGCGTGTGCGTATGGGGTGCCCCGGCGGTGCTGTCCATGTATTGTTTTAAAGGGTGGTTCATCGGGATGCAGAATTCCCGTTTTCCCATGTACATCGCCATCTCCGTAAATATCATCAATATTTTGTGCAGTCTGCTGTTTGTTTTCGTCCTGGGCATGAAAGTGGAAGGCGTGGCGTTGGGAACGGTCGTGGCGGAATGGTCGGGACTGTTGATGGCGGTGGTGATGTGGAGACGGAAATACGGGACATTGCGTGTCGGCTTCTCCTTGCGGCATAGCTTGCGGTTGGGGGCGATGAAGAAGTTTTTTGCCGTTAATCGCGATATTTTTTTTCGTACTCTCTGCCTGATATCCGTTACCGCTTTCTTTACCTCTACGGGTGCCCGTCAGGGGGATATCATATTGGCGGTCAATACCCTGCTGATGCAGCTTTTTACCCTATTTTCCTATATCATGGACGGTTTTGCCTATGCTGCCGAAGCCTTGACGGGGCGTTATATCGGTGCTTGCGACGGACCTCGGTTGCGTCATGCCGTCCGTAATCTTTTCGGCTGGGGCATTGGATTCGCCCTTTTATTCACCGCCTTGTATGGGGTAGGGGGGAAAGGTTTTCTGGGGTTGCTGACGGACGACCGGGAAGTCATCCGTGTTGCGGGGGATTATTTCTACTGGGTGCTTGCCGTTCCCCTGGTCGGTTTCGGCGCTTTTCTTTGGGACGGCATACTGATAGGCGCCACCGCTACCCGCCGGATGCTCTCGGCCATATTGGTGGCGACTGCTGCCTTTTTTGCCATTTTCTATCTGTGGGGAGGTGCCACAGACAATCATGTTCTTTGGCTGGCGTTCCTTGTGTATCTTTTCTTACGCGGGCTGATGATGACTGTTTGGGGGCGGGTGATATTCCGGAAAGCGGAAAAATAAAAAAACTCTGAAATGTAAATATTTCAGAGTTTTTGGGGGGATGGGTTTGGCGGTGCGGACGGGACTCGAACCCGCGACCCCAGGCGTGACAGGCCTGTATTCTAACCAGCTGAACTACCGCACCAATATCTTCTTTTGCATCCGACAACCGCTGTTGTTTTTCATTGCGGGTGCAAATATAGCCTGTTTTTTTGAAACGGCAAGTGATTTCGGGAGAAATTTTTGATGGAAAATCTGAAAATTAATTTGTATAAAGATTAGCTTCTTTGACTTTTTAAATTAACTTTGGCGTGGAAATTACAACTCCCCGGCGGGGGAAGGGATGGTGTTAGGAATTTAAATTAAAAACTACTTATAATGAACGTATTAGAAAACTTAAAGTACACCGAAGAGCACGAATGGATTCGTGTGGAAGGTGACGAAGCATTTGTCGGAATTACCGATTACGCACAGAGCCAGTTGGGTGACATCGTATTTGTGGAATGCGAAACCGTAGGTGACGACCTGAATGCAGGCGACACTTTCGGTACCATCGAAGCCGTAAAGACGGTTTCCGACCTCTATTTGCCGGTTGCCGGTGAAGTGCTCGAATTCAACGAGAAACTGGAGGATGCACCCGAATTGGTGAACAAGGATCCTTATGGAGAGGGTTGGATTGTGAAAATCAAGGTAAGCGACAAGGCTGAATTGGACAACTTGTTGAGTGCTGACGGTTACAAAGCAATTATCTAATTGTTAACTAACGGCATACAATACGTCCGGAGAACCTTGGTTTTCCGGACTTTTTTATATACGACAGAACATGACCCATTAAAATACTTCATCTTATGACCTTGATAAAATCCATTTCAGGCATCCGGGGCACTGTCGGCGGGCACCCCGGCGACAACCTTACTCCTTTGGACATCGTGAAATTCGTTTCCGCTTATGCCACCTGGCTGAAACAGGGCTTAGGCAAGCCGAAGGCGCGCATCGTCCTCGGGCGCGATGCCCGTATCTCAGGCGATATGTATGCCAAACTGGTATCGGCTACCCTCATCGGGCTCGGGCATGACGTGATTCACATCGGGCTGGCGACCACTCCGACCACTGAGATTGCGGTCACCGCCGAGCAGGCGGATGGCGGCATTATCCTGACAGCCAGCCATAATCCCAAGCAGTGGAACGCCCTCAAACTCCTCAATAATCGTGGTGAGTTCCTCTCCGACAAGGACGGCAAACAAGTGCTTGCACTTGCGGAAAAAGAGGACTTCCTCTATGCCGAAGTCGATGACCTCGGGCAGGTCATCGAAAAAGACTACACCCAACACCACATCGACTCGGTATTGAAACTCCCCCTTGTCCGCCGCGAAGCCATTGCCAAAGCCAACCTGCGCGTGGTCGTGGACGCCGTGAACTCCGTGGGGGGAATTGCCATTCCCCGTCTTTTGAAGGCTTTGGGTGTAGAGGATATTATCGAACTGAATTGCGAACCCTCCGGGCAATTCGCCCATAACCCCGAACCCATTCCCGAAAACCTTACCCAGATTTCGGCGAAAATGAAAGAAGCGGGTGCCCATCTTGGTATTGTTGTGGACCCCGATGTCGATCGTCTGGCGCTCATTTCCGAGAACGGCGAAATGTTCGGCGAGGAGTACACCCTGGTCACCGTTGCCGACTACGTGTTGAAACACACTCCCGGCAACACCGTCTCCAACCTCTCCTCTTCCCGCGCCCTGCGTGACGTCACGGAAAAATACGGGCAGCAATACACCGCGGCGGCAGTGGGAGAAGTCAATGTCGTGGCGAAGATGAAAGAAACCTCTGCCGTTATCGGCGGTGAGGGGAACGGCGGAGTCATCTATCCCGCCAGCCATTACGGGCGTGACGCCCTCGTCGGTGTCGCTCTCTTCCTTTCCCACTATGTGGCGGAAAGCAAGACCATGACCGCCTTGAAGAAGGATTACCCCCCTTATTTCATCTCCAAAAACAAAATCACCCTTTCTCCAGGCATGGATGTCGATGCCATCCTGCAGGGCTTGAAACAAAAATATGCCGGAGAGAAGGTCACTGACATCGACGGTGTTAAAATCGACTTCCCGCAGGGATGGGTGCATCTGCGCAAATCCAACACGGAACCCATCATCCGCATCTACTCCGAAGCACCCGACGAAACCTCTGCCAACCGCCTGGCGGAAGAGGTCATCGCCGTTGCCAAAGAATTGATGTAAGCTGCTCGGAATCCTAAAAAAGAAGCCCGTAAAGTCTCAACTTTACGGGCTTCTTGATGAACATGCGTTTAGAGTTTAATG
Organism: uncultured Odoribacter sp.; assembly: GCA_910578985.1. GTDB lineage: Bacteria > Bacteroidota > Bacteroidia > Bacteroidales > Marinifilaceae > Odoribacter. The sequence goes on from CAJTSF010000035.1 coordinate 18,070, forward strand.
CGCCCACTCTGCAAAAAAGTCGTTCCCCTTGTCGTCTACGATGATGAACGCCGGGAAATTCTCCACCCGTATCTTCCGCACCGCTTCCATGCCCAGCTCCTCGAACGCCACCACTTCCACCGACTTGATGCTCTCCTTCGCCAGGATGGCTGCCGGTCCGCCGATGGAACCCAAGTAGAACCCTCCGTGCTTCTTGCATGCGTTCGTCACGTCCACCGAGCGGTTTCCCTTCGCCACCATAATCATCGACCCGCCCATCGACTGGAACAAATCCACATACGGGTCCATGCGTCCCGCCGTCGTCGGTCCGAAACTTCCCGACGCCATGCCCTTCGGCGTCTTCGCCGGTCCTGCGTAGTACACCGGATGATTCTTGAAATACTCCGGCATCGGCTCTCCCGCGTCGAGCATCTGCTTGATGCGGGCGTGTGCGATGTCCCGCGCCACAATCAGCGTTCCCGAAAGGTTCAGGCGGGTTTTCACCGGATACTTCGTCAGCTCCTTCAGCACCTCCTCCATCGGGCGGTCCAGGTCGATATTCACCGCGGGCGCCAGCGCCGGCGTCTCCTTCGGCAGGAACCGCGCCGGATTCTTCTCCAGCTGCTCCAGGAAAATCCCCTCCTCCGTAATCTTCGCCTTGATATTCCGGTCCGCGCTGCAACTTACGCCGATGCCCACCGGGCACGACGCCGCATGCCGCGGCAGGCGGATGACCCGCACGTCATGCACCCAATACTTCCCGCCGAACTGCGCCCCGATGCCCTTCTCGCGGCAGATTTTCAGGATGCGTTCCTCCCATTCCAGGTCGCGGAACGCCCGTCCTCCCTCGTTGCCCGAGGTCGGCAGATGGTCGTAATACCCCGCCGACGCTTTTTTCACCGTTGCCAGGTTCGCCTCCGCCGACGTTCCCCCGATGACCACCGCCAGGTGGTACGGCGGGCATGCCGATGTTCCCAAGTCCAGCACCTTCTGCTGGATGAACTTCGTCAGCGTCTCCTCGTTCAGCAGTGCCTTCGTCTGCTGGTACAGGAACGTCTTGTTCGCCGAGCCGCCCCCCTTCGTGATGAACAGGAACTCGTACTTCCTGCCCTGTGTGGCATACAGGTCGATTTGTGCCGGCAGGTTCGTCCCGCTGTTCTTTTCCTCCGTCATCGTGAACGGCACCACCTGCGAATACCGCAGGTTCTTGTCCCGGTACGTCTCGAACACCCCGCGGCTGATGGCCTCCGCGTCGTTGCATCCCGTGTACACGTCCTCGCCCTTCTTCCCGATGCAGATTGCCGTACCTGTGTCCTGGCACGTCGGCAACTCCCCGGCGGCAGCCACCACCTGGTTCATCAGCATCGTGTGCGCCACGAACTTGTCATTGTCGCTTGCCTCCGGGTCTTTCAAAATGTCCGCCAGCTTTTGCAGGTGCGACGCCCGCAGGAAGAACGACACATCCGCGTACGCCTCCCGCGCCAGCAATTCCAACCCTTCTTTCTCTATTTTCAATATCTTCCTCCCGTCGCACTCCACGGTTTTCACATACTCTTTCGTCAACAGACGGTACTCTGTCGTATCTCCCTCCAACGGGAACGGTTCCTGGTATTTAAACTCTGCCATATCGTATTATGATTTAAAATTCCTTTTTGCAAATGTAAACCGAATAAATGAGAATACCACACATTTTACGGAAAAATTTCTTTAATATAAAATCCTTATAACCCCCTATTCAACCAGTAGGCTACGGTAGGGCTGCAGTAGGGCTGCAGTAGGGCTACGGTAGGGCAACGGTATTCGAGCATACCGTAACCCTACCGTAACCTTACGGGAACCTTACCGTAGCCTACCGGTTGAATAGGAGTTCATCAGGTATTCATCGGGTGTTTACCCGAATGTTTCTATATTTATTTTCAACCGACCCATCGGGAACGTTTGTGGTGTG
>CAJTSF010000036.1 GCA_910578985.1 uncultured Odoribacter sp.
CACCCCCCCCACTCACGCTCCCACAGCCAGATGAACGCTGTCCGACGCCGTCCGACTCCACTCACTCACCTCCCTGTTCGGTTAAAATCTAATATTCGCGTGATAAAACACCTTCTTCCCAGAGGCGAAGCATATAACAAAAAGTGTACGGAGGAAGTACAGGCTGCGCCTGCCCTCCACTTTGAGTCCAAAGTCGCTCCACGCGCGATTTGCACCAAAGATGCGACGAAGGTGCACCGAATTTGATCCATGACAACGCCAGAACTTCACACGGACAAGGGAATGACTAAGTTATTAAACCCCACACAAACAATTCAGCCCACTCAAACCTTCAATCACAGAAAGTTCAAATGGGCTGAAAGTAGATGTTCAAGATATTATCCCAAATACGTCTTCAAAAGCTTGCTACGGGAAGAGTGGCGTAAACGACGAATCGCTTTCTCCTTAATCTGTCGCACCCGTTCACGGGTTAGACCGAATTTCTCGCCAATTTCCTCCAAAGTCATCTCCTGGCAATTGATACCAAAAAACAACTTAATGATATCCCGTTCACGATCTGTCAATGTTGCCAAAGCACGTTCTACTTCGGTTGAAAGGGATTCATTCATTAACGTACGGTCTGCAATAGGAGAATCATCATTCACCAACACATCCAGCAGGCTGTTATCTTCTCCTTCCACAAAAGGAGCATCCACAGAGACATGCCGTCCGGATACACGCAAGGTGTCCGCCACTTTCTCTGCCGGCAAATCCAACACCTCCGCTAATTCCTCTGGAGAAGGACGCCGTTCGTTTTCCTGCTCGAAACGAGCGTATGCCTTATTGATTTTATTCAAGGAACCGACTTGATTCAAAGGCAGGCGAACAATGCGCGATTGTTCCGCCAAGGCTTGCAAGATAGATTGACGTATCCACCATACGGCATAAGAAATAAATTTAAAACCACGTGTTTCATCAAATTTCTCTGCTGCTTTAATCAATCCTAAATTCCCTTCATTGATTAAGTCCGGTAAACTCAGTCCCTGATTTTGATACTGTTTTGCTACAGAAACAACAAATCTCAAATTAGCTCTTGTCAGTTTTTCGAGGGCTTTCTGATCACCTTTCCGAATGCGTTGAGCTAATTCGACTTCCTCCTCCACCGTAATCAAATCTTCTTTTCCAATCTCCTGCAAGTACTTGTCCAAAGAAGCACTCTCTCTATTAGTGATTGATTTTGTGATTTTTAATTGTCTCATACTATCTATTTATACCACTCCAAATTTTGGCGCAAAGGTAAGATTTTTTCTCCATACCTATTTGATAATCCTGCCAATCTTTGTATATTAACTTTTTTTAAACCCGTATTCGCTCTATAACTTTATCTCCAAGTCATGCTTCTCCCCTCTTCGGCTGTAAGTGAGGCGTATGACATCACCGGGAGCATATTTTGCCAATTGTTCCTGCAATTGAGGCGCTGTCAATACATCATATCCGTTGATTTTCAAAAGCACATCCCCGTTTTTCACTCCGGCTTTCGCCGCTGCTCCTCCCCGAATCACTTCAGCGACGTAAATACCGGCAGTTTCTTGCAATCGCAGTTGTTTCGCCCATTCAGGCGTCAGTTCTTGCATACGTATGCCCAACATGACCCGTTGCACTTGACCGAATTGTTTCAAGTCGGAAACGACTTTTTTCGCCACATTGACCGGAACGGCAAAAGAGTAACCCGAATAACTGCCGGTAGGCGACTGGATGGCCGTGTTAATGCCTATCAATTCACCTCGCGCATTGACAAGCGCCCCTCCACTGTTTCCCGGATTGACTGCCGCATCGGTCTGAAGAAAAGATTCCAGATTCATCTTATTACCCAGAGCACGCGCTTTGGCACTGATAATGCCGGCAGTAACCGTAGAGGTCAGATTATAAGGATTTCCCACTGCTAAAACCCACTCCCCTAACGTCACTTCATCGGAATTGCCGTACTTGATGGCTTGCAAGCCATCGGCATCGATTTTCAAAAGGGCGATATCTGTATCCGGATCGGTACCTATCAATTTTGCCTCAAATTTACGTTTATCATTCAGTGTCACGACTATCTTATCGCTTTTGGCAATCACGTGGTTATTGGTTACGATATAACCGTCTTCGGAAATAATCACCCCGGACCCCACCCCCATATCCATCTCCTCTTCCCGTACTTGACCATGTCCCACTCCAAACCAAAAATCCCACGGACTGGCATAATACACGCGCCCGATTTGCACAGGAGTCACATTGACCACCGTAGGCACCGTCTTTCCGGCCGCCGTACGCAAATCCACATGCTCCATCCGACGAGTACCGCGGGCTGCCTCGCCGCGAGGCTTTTCCGGCTGCATTCTGTCCGGACCGACTATTTCATGAGGAAACGGGACTACCGGTTGTTTGCCCCTTTCCATGATATAGAAGGCCGCAAAACCGCCTCCCAATCCCAGCAGCAATGAAATCAAATAGGTAATCGCTTTCATATTTTTCTATTTTAAAATTAATGTGTCGGAAACATTTTTCCGACACATCACTATATTATTATGCCCACATCATTACTCCTCTTCACCATCCGAAGGAATACCTACAAATGTCGCCAAAGTTTTCTCTTTGTTTCCGAAAACGAGCGTTCCGTCTTCCCATTTGAAGTTTTCTGTGGCATCCAATGCGGTAAAAAATTCCATCTCCCACTCCGAATCATTGGGACACGCCATTTTGGTCGCTCCCAATGGGGAAAACTTCAGATTTCCACCATCTATTTTATAGTGGCCGAAAAAACGGTTGCAAGCCACACGCCCGTTCACTCTGTTTTCCGCGGCATTAAAGTAAAAGAATATTTCAGTACCGGGAGGGGTCGAGGTCACCTCTTTTCCATTCAAGGTTTTCAATATCCATTTAAAACCTTCCAACTGCAAAGTGTCTTTTTTCGATTTGCATCCGCCGAAGGCAAGTGATGCGATACACAGGCATACAAACAAACTTTTCATTTCAATAATATTTTTACTCTTTACTTCAGAGAGATAACAAATATCATGCCATCTTAGAAAGTCGGAATGATATTTTGATATCCCACAAAGCGGTAAGCGCCCAAAGCGGAATCATAAAAATAAATACGGACGTTATATTCGTTTATTGTCTGATAAAAATTATTTTGCAAGGTATGCAGATCCACTTCCCCGGTCGTCTTGTCCAATACGGCAAATTGGTAATCATACCTTCCCTGTTTCAATTCCACATCACAAATATAGGCTTTGTGCCGGGCATCGTAATCCATGCGAAAAGCAGGTGACAATTCCCAACCGGAAAACTTACCATAAACATACACCTCTGCATCAGGTAGCGGCTCCGGATAAAGCAAAGCAAAATGCACCATCGCATAATCCGCCTCCACATCGGGCTGTTGGACCTGTTCCGCATCGATGACATAATTGCCCCGCTCATCAGCAACCGGGACATACCGTTGCGGCACAGTTGCCGGTTCAAGAATGAAATGATATTTGCCATCAGGTCCTTTTACCACCTCTTTCACATATCGATCATAAAAAGAAAAACTTACGGTTTGAAAATGACGGAAAGGCGAAAGTCCGTCAAAAAGATTCTCCACCCCGTCTTCATACACCAGTTGCCCCTGCCGTACAAAAGTCGGAGTCAAAGCACGTCGGGTATTGGGATCTTGATTTTGAGTTACGTGCACTCGAAAATCGCGTACGGGATTATACACCGGCAGGCTGCCGTTCTCCACCGTAAAATTGACCTGCTGCGACGTATAAAGGTATTGGGGACGGGTTGCGGAAACGACGGAGCCATGAATGACGGTTTTCCGCTCCAGCACGGAAAAACGCTGGGATATCACCGCACTGTCAGGACGGTCATCATCGTACACCTGCAACAGATAATTGCCGGAAACTTTGATGCCGGTTTCATGATTTGGAAAAAGAAGGGAAAAATGCATGTATTCCGTATCCGCATGGTAAGAATAAGCATAATCTTCCACCGGCTGACTGAAAAAACCGTCAAGATAACGAAAAGGACTTAACCCCGAAGGATTCCAATCCGGATCGCAATGCAGAATTTTATAGGTATAGGTATGGTCATCGGCGCTCAAATCATCAAAACTGAAAACCAGTTGTTGTCCGCTTCCCAATTCAATCACCGGTTCTGCCTCGGGATGACCGAGCGGGAAACACCGGACAGTCCGGATTTGGCATTCTGCCGAATGGGCAAAAACGGCAAAAAAGATAAATAAAGTTATGACTATCAATTGTTTCATGGTTAAAAACGACACCTTCATTAAAATAGTTTGGAATTGAAGACAAAATTACGTAATAGGTTTGTATATTTGTGCCTTATTTAAAGAATATCATAATTAATCATATCAAAAAATAATCATGTCCAAGGTAATCAAATTAACTAAAGGCCTTGATATCAAGCTAAATGGGAAAGCAGAAAAAGTGGTGCAACCACAGGGGACCATCACCCGTTGTGCGTTGAAACCCACGGATTTTCGTGCTTTGGTTCCCAAGTTAGTTGTCAAGGTCGGCGATGAAGTGAAAGCAGGGGATGTATTGTTTACAGACAAGGCACACCCGGAAATCAAATTCACCTCTCCCGTCAGTGGAACGGTGGAAGAAATCAAACGCGGAGAACGGCGTAAATTATTGGAGGTCGTTGTAAAGGCGGATTCGGAAACCCGTTATCGGGAATTTGAAAAAGCAAACGTACAATCTCTGAGCAGGGAAGAATTGATTCAGCGGCTGCTTGAAAGCGGCTTATGGCCAACCCTCAAACAGCGTCCGTACGACATCATCGCCTCTCCGGAAAGCATGCCGAAAGCGATATTTGTTTCAGCGTTCGACACGGCTCCTCTGGCGCCGGATTACGACGTCATCCTGAACGGACAGGAAAAAGACCTGCAAACCGGACTCGACTGCCTCGCCAAACTGTGCGGCAGGAAAGTAAACCTGAATCTTCAGGCAGACACTCCTTCCACTTCGCTGTTCACCAAACTGCAAAATGTGGAAATCAATTATTTCAAAGGAAAGCATCCCGCCGGTAACGCCGGCATACAAATCAACCGATTGAATCCCATCAACAAGGGAGAAATCGTTTGGGTGGTAAACGTGCAGGACGTGGCACTCATCGGTCGTCTGTTTAATGAAGGACGCTTCGATGCCCGTAAAATCGTGGCGATTGCAGGCTCGGAAATTTCCAAACCGATGTATTACCACTCCATATTGGGCGCATCCGTTCGCGACATGCTCGCCGGGAAATTGAAAAACCAGACAGAGGAACGCATCATTTCAGGCAACGTATTGACCGGAACGAATGTGGAACAGAACGGATTCTTAGGATTCTACGACAACCTGCTGACGGTTATTCCGGAAGGAAACCACTACGAATTTTTAGGCTGGGCGGCACCGGGATTCAACAAATTTTCCGCCTCCAAGCTCTTCCCTTCTTTCTTGTGTCCCAAAAAGCATTACACTTTGGACACCAACTTCCACGGAGAACGCAGGGCATTCGTCGTTTCAGGACAATACGAACAGGTATTTCCGATGGATATTTACCCGGTTTACCTCTTGAAGGCTATTTTGGCACAGGACATTGACCGGATGGAGCAACTCGGCATTTACGAGGTGGCTCCGGAAGACATGGCATTGTGCGAATTTGTCTGCACATCCAAAACGCCTGTACAGCAAATTGTGAATGAGGGAATCGAATTAATGATGAAAGAAACGAATTAACCACATTTCTAAAGATAGAGATATGAATTTTTTACGAAATTTTTTAGATAAGCAAAAGCCCAAATTCGAAAAAGGAGGCAAGTTGTCCAAACTGCATTCCGTTTTCACCGGATTTGAGTCTTTTCTTTTCGTGCCGAATGAAACGACTTCCGGCGGAGCACACATCCGGGACGCCGTGGATTTGAAAAGAACTATGATTGTCGTGGTGCTTGCTTTGGTGCCTGCCCTGCTGTTCGGTATGTATAATGTTGGGTATCAGAACGCCTTGGCCACAGGCTCGATAGAGAGTTTGAGCGGGCTGTTTTGCAACGGCTTGTTTGAACTGTTTTTCTACGGCTTGTGTAAGGTACTGCCGATGATTGTCGTTTCTTACGTGGTAGGTTTGGGCATCGAATTTGCCGTAGCGCAAATCAAAGGCCACGAAATCAATGAAGGTTTTTTGGTATCCGGCTTGTTGATTCCGATGATTATGCCGGTGGAAGCTCCATTATGGATGGTGGGCTTGTCCACTGCTTTTGCCGTAATTATCGGAAAAGAGATTTTCGGCGGCACGGGCATGAACATCTGGAACCCGGCTTTACTGGCACGCGCGTTCTTCTTTTTCTCTTACCCTTCCCAGATTTCGGGGGACAAAGTATGGATTGCCAGCGATACGGTAGACGCCATCTCCAAAGCCACTCCGTTGTCGGAAATGGCACAGGGACAACCGCTGACTTACAGTGTGGCGGATTTGTTCTGGGGATTTGTTCCGGGTTCTGTCGGTGAGACTTCCGCATTCTGCATCCTGATTGGGGCGGTGATTCTGCTGCTCACGAACGTAGCCAGCTGGCGCACGATGCTGTCGGTGTTCGCGGGAGGTTTTCTGATGGCATGGGCATTCGAATCGGTTTCCCAGGTGTCGGCCCTGCATCAGTTGCTGATGGGCGGCTTTATGTTCGGCGCCGTATTCATGGCTACCGATCCGGTCACCTCGGCACAGACCAACACGGGAAAAATCATTTACGGCTTGCTCATCGGTGCCATGGCGATCATCATCCGTTGCATCAACCCCGGCTATCCGGAAGGCATGATGCTGGCCATCCTGCTGATGAATACTTTTGCACCGCTCATCGACTGGTTTGTCGTGCAATCGAACATCAAGCGCCGGTTGAAAAGAGCCAAAGCAATTGCTCATTAATCACTTTATAAATTAACAAGGTATGAACAAGCAAGGAAATACATATACATTCCTGTATTCGGTGGTGCTGGTGGTCATTGTTGCCGCCCTGCTTTCCATCGTGTCTCTTTCGCTGCAACCGCGCCAGAATGAGAACCGCCAAAATGAAAAGCGCCAGAACATCCTGAGTGCAATCCATGTCTCCTCCACGGCGGACAATTCGGCAGAATTGTTCCGACGCTACATCAAGGAACAGTTCATCATCAACGCCAAAGGGGAAAAAGTCGAAGGCAATGCGTTCGACGTGGACATTGCCAAACAATTCAAACAAAATGCTGAAAAGAGGGAACTGCCCGTATTCGTGGCGGAAGTGGACGGAGCGGTGAAATACATTCTCCCCGTCTATGGAGCGGGATTGTGGGGACCGATTTGGGGATACCTTTCCCTAAACGGGGACAAGCAAACCGTTTACGGCACTTTTTTCGACCATCAGGGAGAAACACCGGGATTGGGCGCGGAAATCACCAGTCCGAATTTCAACAATCAATTCAAAAACAAGGAGATTTTTTCAGGGGATTTATTGACCTCCATCCGCATCCTCAAAGGCGGAAATGCCACCGGAAAAAATGAAGTGGACGCCATCTCCGGCGGCACCATCACTTCACAGGGTGTGGAGGCGATGTTGAAAAACTACCTCTCTTATTACGAACCGTTTTTAAAACAGAGATAAAATGAGTGCATTATTCAAAGGTAAGAACGGGGAGTTTCTCCTCGGACCGTTGAGCAAAAACAATCCGGTCATCATACAAGTGCTGGGTATCTGTTCTGCTCTTGCCGTCACTGCCAAACTGGAACCTGCCATCGTCATGGGGCTTTCCGTAACCGCCGTGACCGCTTTTTCCAATGTGATTCTTTCATTGTTGCGCAACACCATTCCGACACGCATCCGCATCATCGTACAATTGGTGGTCGTTGCCGCCCTGGTGATCATCGTGGACCAGATACTGAAAGCCTACGCTTATGAAGTAAGCAAGCAACTCTCCGTATATGTGGGATTGATTATCACCAACTGCATCATCATGGGACGCATCGAAGCCTTCGCTTTGGCAAACAAACCCTGGCCCTCTTTGCTGGATGGTATCGGGAACGGCATAGGCTACGGCATGATTCTGGTGATTGTCGCCTTTTTCCGCGAACTGCTGGGTTCGGGCAGCCTTTTCGGATGCCGCGTGATTCCGGATTCCTGGTACATCGCCAACGGAGGATGCTACTCCAACAACGGTCTGCTCATCATGCCCGCCATGGCATTGATTCTTGTCGGACTGATTATCTGGGTGCACCGTTCCAAGAACAAGGATTTAATCGAAAAATAATTAAAGAGACAGAGATATGGAAAACCTATTGAACATATTCGTCCGTTCCATTTTTATCGACAATATGATTTTCGCATACTTCTTGGGTATGTGTTCGTATCTGGCGGTATCGAAAACGGTAAAGACCTCTTTCGGTCTGGGCATTGCAGTCGTCTTCGTGCTGCTCATCACGGTTCCCGTGAACTATTTGCTGGACAACTACGTGCTGAAAGCAGGCGCTTTGCAATGGCTGTTAGGCAATGAAGCGGCAGACATCGACTTGAGCTTCTTGAGTTTCATCATGTTTATCGCCATCATCGCCGCCATCGTACAATTGGTGGAGATGATTGTCGAAAAATTCGCTCCGGCACTTTACAACCAGTTAGGCATCTTTCTGCCGTTGATTGCCGTGAACTGCGCCATCATGGGCGCCTCCCTGTTCATGCAGCAGCGCGACTACGCCAGCGTATGGGAAGCGACCACTTTCGGATTAGGCTCCGGCATCGGCTGGATGCTGGCGATTGTCTGCATCGCTGCCATCCGTGAAAAATTAAAATATTCGGATATTCCGGCTCCGCTACGCGGCATCGGAATCACATTTATCGTTACCGGTCTGATGGCGATTTCTTTCATGAGCTTCCTCGGCATCGATCTGGGGAAACTGAAACCGCAGGCTCCCCGCACGGAAACCGCGGCACAGCCCGTTTCCGGAACGGTACAGGCAAATGCCGATTTCGAGACAGTAAATCAATAATTTAAAATCGAATCAAGATGATTATAGCAGCAATAAATACAACGATTGTCACTGCCGGCATTGCCGTATTCTTGGTCATCACGTTGGTATTGGTAGGCATGCTTTTGTTTGCCAAAGCCAAACTGACCGCCAAAGGGAACGTGCAAGTCAGCATCAATAACGGTGAACGCGTAGTCACGACCGAGCCGGGCAGTTCTCTGCTCGCCACCCTCGGTGCCCAGAAAATATTTCTCCCCTCCGCCTGCGGAGGAAAAGGCTCTTGCGGAATGTGCAAATGCCAGGTGGACTCGGGCGCAGGTTCCATCCTCCCCACCGAAACCGGCTTCTTTTCCTACAAGCAGCAGCATGAGGACTGGCGTCTGGCTTGCCAGGTGAAAGTAAAGGAAAACATCGAAATGCGCATACCGGAATCCGTGCTCGGCATCAAGAAATGGGAATGCACCGTGGTTTCCAACCGCAACATCTCCACCTTCCTGAAAGAATTTGTCGTTAAACTCCCGGAAGGCGAAAACCTGAAATTCAAGTCAGGCGGTTACATTCAAATTGACGTGCCCGCTCTGGATGTGGATTTCAAAGACATGGACATCGACGAACGCTACAAGGCGGACTGGGAACGCATGAAAATGTTCGATTTGAAAATGCACAACCCCGAACCCACCTACCGCGCTTACTCCATGGCAAACTCTCCGGCGGAAGGCAACATCATCATGTTGAACATCCGTATTGCTACACCGCCGTTCGACCGCGCCACGGGCAGTTTCATGCCGGTGAACCCGGGCATCTGCTCCTCGTTCATCTTCTCCCGCAAACCCGGCGACAAGGTGACCATTTCCGGACCTTACGGTGAATTCTTCCTGCGCGAAACGAACAACGAGATGATGTTCATCGGCGGTGGCGCCGGTATGGCTCCGATGCGCTCGCACATCTTCAACCTGTTCCACACGATGCACACCGACCGGAAAGTCTCTTTCTGGTATGGCGCGCGCGCCCTGCAGGAAGCTCCTTATGTGGACGAATTCAACAAGATTCAGGAAGAGAATCCCAACTTCCACTGGACCCTGGCTCTGGACAAGCCGGATCCCGAAGCGGATGCCGCAGGCGTTGCCTACAAACCGGGATTCGTTCATCAGGTCATCTTTGAAAACTACCTCAAGAACCACGAGAATCCGGAGGACATCGAATACTACCTCTGCGGGCCTCCTATGATGATTCAGGCGGTAACCAAGATGCTGTACGACCTCGGGGTACCCGATGAGAACGTCATGTACGACAACTTCGGCGGATAAGTTTTTACACTCATTCTAAAACGAAATAATTAATCATCACCACTATGAAAAGAGATACTGTAATATTCGACTTGATTCAAAAAGAGAAAGAACGCCAGCAGGAAGGCATCGAATTGATCGCTTCCGAAAACTTCGTCAGCGATGAAGTCATGGAAGCCATGGGCTCCTGCCTCACGAACAAGTATGCCGAGGGATATCCCGGAGCACGTTACTACGGCGGTTGCCAGATTGTGGACCAGACCGAGCAATTGGCTATCGACCGTGCCTGCAAACTGTTCGGCGCGGAATTTGCCAACGTACAGCCGCACTCCGGCGCACAAGCCAATGCAGCCGTATTTTTCGCCTGCATGAAACCGGGAGACACCTACCTGGGACTCGACCTCGCACACGGAGGCCACTTGTCTCACGGCTCTCCCGTAAACCTCTCCGGCATCAACTATCGTCCGATAGCTTACCACGTCAAGGAAGACACCGGCATGGTGGACTACGATGAAATGGAAGCGCTTGCGCTGGAGCACAAACCGAAAATGATTGTATCCGGTGCGTCCGCTTACTCCCGCGACTGGGACTTCAAGCGCATGCGCGAAATCGCCGATAAGGTTGGCGCTTTGTTGATGTACGACATGGCACACCCCGCCGGATTGATTGCCAAAGGCTTGTTGAACAACCCGTTCGAATACTGCCACATTGTGACGACCACCACCCACAAAACCCTGCGCGGACCGCGCGGTGGTATGATTTTGCTGCCGAAAGACTTCCCGAACCCGTGGGGACTGAAAACTCCGAAAGGAGAAATCAAGATGATGTCGCAGGTGCTGAACTTCGCCGTATTCCCCGGACAGCAGGGCGGACCGCTCGAACATGTCATCGCTGCCAAAGCCGTGGCATTCGAAGAGGCACTCTCCGACTCCTATCTGGAATACGCCAAGCAAATGCAGAAAAATGCCAAAGTCATGGCACAGGCATTCATCGACAAAGGGTATAAAGTGGTTTCCGGAGGTACCGACAACCACTGCATGCTGATCGACCTGCGCACGAAATTCCCGGAACTCACCGGTAAGAAAGCGGAAAACACGCTGGTAAAAGCCGACATCACCATCAACAAAAACATGGTGCCGTTCGACAGCCGCTCTCCGTTCCAGACTTCCGGTATCCGCGTAGGAACACCGGCAGTCACGACCCGTGGATTGAAAGAGGAGGACATGAAGGTCATCGTGGATATGATCGACCGCATCCTCTCCAACCCGGACGATGAAGCGACCATCGCAACCGTGAAGAAAGAGGTGAACGCCATGATGCACAACCGTCCGATGTTTGCATGGTAATCCTCCCGGCAGAATCATAATCAAAGGCTAAAAGCACAAGGAGGAACACTCCGGAGCTTTTAGCCTTTTCTTTACATCAAATTATCCCGAATGAAAACCCGACTCATCATTTTCGACTTAGACGGCACCCTGCTGGACACCATCGACGACCTGGCGACAAGCACTAACCACGCCCTCGCCCGGTACGGCTACCCCACCCATCCCCTGAACGCTTACCGCCTTTTTGTAGGCAACGGCATCACCAAACTGATGGAACGCGCCCTGCCGGAAAATGCCCGCCAACCGGAAAACATCGACCGCCTGCGCGCTGAATTTATCGAATACTACCGGGCGCATAAAACCGACCTCTCCCGCCCCTACCCCGGAATCCCCGACCTGTTGCATGCCCTCCGCGCCGAAGGCATACGCCTGGCGGTTGCCTCCAACAAATACCATCAGGGCACCGTGGAACTGGTACGCCATTTCTTCGACAACAGCCTGTTTTCCGTTGTTTTGGGACAAAGGGAGAACATTCCCGTCAAACCCGACCCCGCCATCGTACACGACATCCTTTCCGCCACCGGCATTCCCGCCTCCCACACCCTCTACGTCGGCGACTCCGGAGTGGACATGCAGACTGCACACAACAGCCGCATCACCTCCATCGGGGTCACCTGGGGCTTCCGCACACGTCAGGAATTAAAAGAAAACGGGGCGGACCACATCGTCGGCACCCCGGCAGAAATCGCCCGCATAGCAGGCATGGGACAAACATCCCCTAACCCGTAATCACTTCCGCTCCCGTTTCGGTCATCAACACCGTATATTCCCATTGAGCGGAAGGCAGTCCGTCATCCGTCAGGACCGTCCACTCGTCGTCGGCATCGACATAAATATGCCGTTTTCCCATATTGATCATCGGTTCTATCGTGAAAACCATGCCCGGCACCAGTAGCATCCCCTTCCCCCGCTTCCCCACGTGATCGACAAAAGGATCTTCGTGGAACTCCAGTCCCACCCCGTGCCCGCCGTACTCCCGCACCACGGAATATCCGTTCGCCTCCGCATGCTCCTGCACCGCCGCCCCGATATCCCCCAGACATCCCCACGGCTTTGCCGCCTCCAGCCCCTTGTCCAGGCACTCCCGCGCCACACGCACCAGACGCCGGCACTCCTCGCTCACCTCCCCGATGAGAAACATGCGCGACGCATCGGAATAATAACCGTCCAGAATCGTAGACACATCCACATTCACGATATCCCCCTCCTTCAGCACCACCTTCGGGGAAGGAATCCCGTGGCAGACCTCGTCATTCACCGAAGTGCACACACTCTTCGGAAACCCTTCGTAATGCAAAGGCGCCGGCACCGCCCCGTGCGCCACCGTATAATCATACACCAGCCTGTCGATTTCCTCTGTCGTCATCCCCGGGCAAATATGCGCCGCCACACAATCCAGCACACCGGTATTCACCGCCCCGCTCCGCCGGATGCCCTCGATCTGCGCTTCCGTCTTCAACAACTTCCGCAGCGGCACCCGGTATCCCCGCGCCTTATACTCTTTCATGCGCTGCAACACCTTTTCACGCCTCTCCGCCTCCCCCGGCATCAACGCCTCCTTCTTCTTGAACAAATTTTTCATGACATTTTTTTACTACACACTGCAAAGAAATTTAGAAAGACAAAAATAAAAACATTATAGGGCATATCCATTTTTTATATACTTTTGTCTGTGAAAAAATTAAAACAATGATACAAAAACTGTCTGTAAACAATTTAGGACCGATAGCTTCCATCCAATGCAATACATTAGGAAAAATCAACTTATTTGTCGGAGAAAATGGAACAGGTAAAACCTACTTGCTAAAATTCATCTATGCGATTATAAAATGTACCGAACAATTTCAACGTGGTATCGAACGACGTTCCTTAAACCAATTACTAAGCGATAAATTATTTAACGTATTTCTTTTATCCGAATTAGGAGAATTGGTTAAAAAAGGGACATCGGAATTATCCACTGAAATCAAAATGGACGCAGGTGCAACTCTTGCGTTTTCATTTGGCATTTCCACCAAACAACAAATCCAAAATTTACATAGCACAATCCCTGCCACCAATATAAACTCTATTTTCATTCCAGCAAAAGAAATACTATCCTTGCAAAATGTCATTATCCGTTCACGGGGAGAAATGTTCAATGAAAAAGGATTTGACGATACTTACTTGGATTTAGCCAATGCTCTAATGCCTTCTTATAAAGGACGAAATTATGAGGCATTCTCTAATGTTCGAAAAAATTTAGCAGAAGCCTTAAATGGACGTATTGAATTTGATGACACGAAAAAAGAATGGATTTTCAAAGATTCTCAACGTAGGATATACAACATTTCCGTTACTGCAGAAGGCATCAAAAAATTGTCTGTATTGGGTGCACTCTTAGGAAACCACTATCTATCAAACCAAAGTACAATTTTTATAGATGAAATAGAGAATGCTTTGCACCCTGCTTTAATCAGCAAATTCATAGAAATGGTTTATCTACTTGCCAAAGCCGGTATTCAATTTTTTATCTCAACTCATTCCTATGCAGTAATCAAAAAACTTTACATCATAGCCCAACGCGAAAAACAAGCAATTCCTGTTTTTTCTTTGGAAAAAGAAAAAGTTCAATATGGAAATCTTGCCGAAGACATGCCGGATAATGCAATCATTCGCGAATCCATCAAACTTTACGAAGAGGAGATTGAACTATGAGCAAAAAGATTATAAAAGAATCCGGCATGTCATTTGAAGTGGAAACAGAGAACAGTTTCCATATTGAGCAAAACAGTCTCCTCAAAAAAATAGAAGGATGCAAAGTTTGTGAATTTATACATGTCCAAAACAATGAACTCCAACTCATAGAAGCCAAACAAAGTGCACCAAAACCTCACAACTGCGAACCATTCCATGAATTTGTCAATACCATAAAAGACAAATTTTCCAATTCATTGCAAATATTCATGGCCTATTTTATCGGAAGATACACATCAGAAAAATTTCCTGAAAATTTGAAAAACATTCCTTTGGCAAACATAGAAATCAAATTCTACTTAGTCATCAAAAACTTCCAAAAGGAATGGTTACAACCTATAAACGACCAACTGAAACAAGACATGAAACTATTCCTAAAAAATTGGAACATTAAAGAAGTCGGCATCAAAGTCATGAATGATATACAAGCCAAAGACAAAGGCTTGATTCAATAATCTTTCTCCCCGCACGCCGCCACAATCGCTTCGAGGGTGGTATCTTTCAGCAGCACTCGCTTATCCCCGTCGAGCAGATAAAGGGCGGGCATGGAAGGCATGACATAAAGGGCGCGGGAATGGATGGCACCGTCGGCATCGAACCCCACGAGCCACTCATCCGGCAGGCGGTCTCGGGTAAGCGTCCAGGCAGGGCGGTCGCCTTCGGCATCCACGGCAAGAAGTGTCAGGCGTCCCGTGCGGAACTCCTCGTCGAGGACTGCGTCGGCGGCAATCTCCGCCAGCACCTCCCAGCAGTGCGCGCAATCCGGATCATAGAACACCATCAACAACCGCCGGCACGCCGTGCCGTGCAGCGTATGCTTCTTGCCGTCGCCCGACAGATAGGTGAAATCCGCCGCCACGGAACCGCGCCGGTTCTTTTTCGCCACCTCCAACAGCGAGGCGGCACGCGCTTTCTCCGCCTGGCTTCCCATCGGCGTACGCACCAACTCCTCCAAAAAGAGGATAAAATACTCCTCGTTCACCATCGGCGAAGCCCACTCATACAAATACTTCTCTGCCATCTCCGCCAACAACCCGTACGCCGTCCGGTCGCTCTCCGCCCGCACCATCAAGCGATGGACGGCAGGCGCCAGGGCTGCCGTATCGGCATGCGGAAACAGGGAAAGAAAATCAGCGAAATGCTGCTCCATGAAAGCGCGGTTCCGGCTGCGCAGCGTATCCCGGAAATCCATCCCGTCCCAGAAATGCGCCAGCACATACGCCGCCCGCTCCGGCACCGTACGCAACGTCGGCGGCACCGACGGCAAAGGCAATCCTGCCACCGCCGACGAATCTGCCGGTGCCATCCTTTCCACAGAAACGGCATGCGCCTCCTCTACCCTCCCACCCGCCAAAAGCAGCGCAGAAAAAACAAGTGACACGCAAAATTGCCGATATATTTTTCTCTTCATAAATATCCGATTTGTTATTCGATTGTAAAGTTAACGGTTTTATCTGAAAACTGCAAAAAGCTAAATATTTCATACACAACTTCTCCACATTTTCTTCTATAAATCAAAATTTTGTGGATTCTTTTCACTACCTTTATATCCAAATTCTTAAAAACATGGTGACAGCCCTCACACATTTGCTCGGAGAGACAACCGACTACGATAAGAAAC
>CAJTSF010000037.1 GCA_910578985.1 uncultured Odoribacter sp.
TGGTAAGGATAATATTCTTCCGCATTTCCAACAACGCATTGTTCTGTTCTATTGTTTCTTCCAGGCGTTTCCTGTTCCTTGCCTTAACCTTGATATCCCGTTGTATGATAAGATACAAAACAAACAACAGGATTATGGAGAATGCAATCAAACCGGTAATGATAAAAGAGGAATGTTCATAGGAGGCTTTAAGACGTTCTTCTTTGCTTTGAAAGGCAGCCCATGCCTGCTCGTCTAAGGTTGTGATCAGCAGACGTAGTTTCTGATTGAGTTCCTTATTGTGTAATCGCAGGCTGTCCACATAAACCTCTATGTCTCTTTGTCGTTCGTTTTTTAGAGAAAGCAATTGTTGGTCTACTGCACTTTGTTTGGTTGTAGTGGGTGGCACTTGAACGGTTTCCTTGCCTCCAAAGAATCCGGCTATCCCTTTTTTCTTGCGGGTGACGGAATGAGCTGGGCTGATTTGTATTGTAACGACCGGTTGCCGATGAAGTAACAAGCTATCCGTTTTGTTGTTGAAATGCCTCCATTAATTGGAACAAATGCTTTTCTTTAGTAGCCAACAAAGTACGGAGAGAATCTATCTGGCAGAGCTGTATGAAATCGCTGCATCGTATACTTAAGACTTCCAGTATGGAATCTGTTCGCATACGACGTTCCCGATAAGACAATGAGTCTTCCTTGCTCCACACAATAACTGATTCTCCGTAAGTTGCTAACGTAGTCACATAACGGTGGACGGTATTGATGTGGTGTTGAGTTTGAAAAATTGCAATCGACTGATTTTCTATTCTTCGTACACGATTACGTTCATGCAAAACTATAGCGACCATACTACCGATAATCGACATTAAAAGAAAATATCCTGCAAATATTTTATGTTGCAATAGTAATTTCATTAGTATCTGAGTTTTTCACAATCCATATACTCATCTCATACAACAACCACATCGGCAACGCCACCAGCGAGAGCGTGAACACGTCCGAAGTCGGTATGATAGCTACCACCACGAAAATAGTCACAAAGGTGTATTTGCAGTAACAGTGCATGAAATCGGGATTTCCGATAAGAACGTATGGAACAACGAAGTTTTGATTGTGAGGTAGAGATAATCGAATATACATAAGCTACTCCGGTACGTAGATGATTTCGCCGTTTTCGAGTTCATAGGCGATACCGACCTTTTTGCCTTTTTTCCCGTTTTTGGAGTCCTGATCCTCGGAGGGTGTATAGCGGTTTATCTTTTCGCCCTCCTTGGTAATAATCTCCATGTTCTCCTTGCCGGGGTTCTTCACCATCGTGAAGTCCTCTTTGCTGAACATCTCCGTCATGTTGTAACGACTCACGAGGGCGACCATGAGTGCCACGGCAAACACCATCGCTACGTCGAACAGATTGCTCACGACGCTCATCGGGTCGCTGCCGTCCTCCTTGTTCAAAAGTCTGCGTTTCATCGTTCTGCCGGGATTTCGTTCAACAATTCCGCCACGAATTCGAGGTCGGTCATCTCCTGCAAATACCAGCGTTGTTTCACCTGCTCCGTCACGAACCCGATGGCTGCGGCAAAAAGTCCCACGACCGTCGTTGCAAACGCTACCTGCATGTTATAGGCCATCGAGGCGATGTCGCCCGTTGAAAGTCCCACGAGTGCAGGACCCATCGGGATAAGGGTGCCCATCAGTCCGAGCATGGGACCCATTTTGCCGAGTGTCTTCGAGACGGCGAGGTCCTTGTCAGCCTCGATCTCAAAATCAGAAAGCAGACGCTGCCGCATCGCCGTGCTGTCGGCTCGGAGCAGACGATTCATGTAGGTTACCGCCAGCGACGGGTTCTTCTTGGGCAGGTGCTCCGAGAGCGACGATACGTTGTCCCTGTTCAGCCCGTCCAGTTCCTTGCGCAGAAGTGCAGCCGTGCGGCGGGTGGCCATATACTGCCCGAAGAAACTGCCGACGAGCAGCAAAGCCCGACCGAAAAAGAATATCAACAATATGATTACGGGAACGAGCAGCCCCGTCGAGATCCAATAGAGAATATCCGAAATGTAATTCATGATGTTATTTGTTTTTAATTATATGTTTCAATCTTATTCTATAAATCGCAGTACCTCCGACCAAACCGATGACGAGGAGGACGCATACTCCCGCCAGTGCCGGCCATTCCACTTTGCTGATACCGGCGACGGCAGTGCGGCCGTTTACCGTGGCGATGACTCCCAGGACGGCAATCAGGGCATTGGAGAGAAAGAGCAATTCGAGGCGTATCTCCTTTTCGGGCAGCAACCGTTTCATGCCGTATATCCCACCTGTCAGCACAACGAGCACCGCACCCGCCAGAGACCATGACACCGTCGGAAACGGCACGCCCGGAAGGGCGAAGATAACCGTTACCAGCAGACTGAACAGCACGGGAAAGATGAGTACTCCGGGGAACCACCGCAGGATGCGGTATGCCCATATCGTCCGGGGTTTGACCTTTCCCGAGGTCTGGATATGCGCCGCCAGGATGCAGAAAGCCATCTGCACTGCCACTTCCAACGTCAGGACGACCGCCGCGTCGAGCATCAGTGCGGAATCCGACAGCCAGACCGAAACTTGCGACTTCGACTGCTCGATGGCATAACGCCACATCGAACCCGCGAAGAGGGCGCACACCGCAGCGGAAAATACGACCGCATAGGGCTTGCGGTAGGTCTGCTTCAAAATGTAATTGAAGCAGACCAGCATCATCATGACCAATACGACGGTTTCCATTACTCCTCCATCTTTTTACGGTGCCGACGCACCGTCCAGACCAGCGCGGTTATCGCCACGAGCACCAGAACGGCCACCGCCGTGTTGCTGACTATCGTCCTTGTCTTGTCGGACGCGTTCATCTCTTCCTTTTTCAGCACCGTTCCCTTGTTCTCTGTGAGCGAAGCCTCGCGCACGTCGCGAATCTGCTGCTCATAGCGTCGGGCTGCGTCAGGTAGGGTTTTCGAGGCGATGAACTCGCGCAGTTTGGCATTGTTGCAGACGGCACCCGAGCAAGAGGGTTTGTACTTATCCACCAGTTTGGTATGGAGTTCGGCGATGGCCTTCAGCTGCTCCGCCGAGGCATTCCACATCCCTTTGCGTGCCGTCTCCATCATGACCGCCGTCATCTCCTGCAAGGCGGCGGGGTTCTGCCGCTCGAAATAGCCTTGTACCCCCAGGTCGAACTTATCCTGCACGTAAACATCGTAAATTTCGTCCCACAGTTCGTCGTCTATGACTTCGGGTTTCATCACGTTCCAGCCGTAGGTGTTCTGTACGATTTCCGCGAATCCGCCTGCCGTGCTCGCACCGCCTTTCATCTTCTCGCGGATGTAGGCGGGATTGAAGATGGTAGTGCGGCTCTCCACGCCGATAGCCTCCTTCAGCTCCTGCATACGCATGTTGTTGCGGTTGCGGTAGTCGCTCAAGTAGGCATCGGGCTCCTTGCCCGTGACGTTGCGCACGGCGAGGTTCATGCCGCCCATGAACTCGTAGACATGGTCGAGGCTCAGCGCGCCCCACGTATTGCTCTGGCGGGGTTGGACAACGGCATCGGTGTTGGTCAGCGCGGCTTCCAGCGCGAACTGCCGCACCTGTTCCCACGCCTTCTCGCTGCCATAGAACGCCCCCATGTTTTGCAGATAGACGTCGGCAATTTCGGCACTGCTTTCCCAGCGGTCACCGCTCTGCACCATATCCGTTATACCTGTACCGTAGTTGCCATTTACACCGCCGAAGACGCGGTAAGTCGATACCTTGCGCGCCTCTTTCGGTGAAAGCCCCTTGTCGATGAGCGTCCGTTCGGCATCGACGACGCTTTGCGCCACGAAGTTCTCGTATTCGTCCTCTTTCGCTGCGGCGGCCATCTCCACCGCCCGCGAGATAAGGAACAGACGCGAAGCGGCGAGGTCGCGCAACTGCCCGCTGGTCTGCACCACCACATCGATGCGCGGGCGTCCGAGCTGCACGGAAGGAATCAGCCGGATGTCAGTCACTCTGCCGAACACGTCGCGGATAGGTTCGACGCCCAGCATATAGAGAATCTGCGCAATGGTCGCGCCTTCGGTCTCGACGAACTCGCCGCTCCACAGCGTATAGCTGACCTTGCGGGGAATCGAATCGTTGTGCCGTTCCCGATACATGGCTATCGTATTTTCCGCCAGTTCCTTGCCACGCTCCCATGCGGTTTCGCTCGGCGTGGCCTCGGCATTCACGGCGTAGAGATTGCGTCCGGTGGGTACGGTGTTCGGATTGGCGATGGGATCGCCGCCCGGGGAGGGTGTCGTATAACCTCCTGCCATTGCATTGAGAATGGATGCGAACTCGGTTTCGGGACTTCGCTCCAATGCCGACCTATAATTCCCTACATTGCGGACGGTGCGTTCGATTTCCATGATGAGACGGGCGAACTCCTTTTCCTCTTTGGTGTACTCCTTCACACCCGGCATCATCATCGCCGGCATCTCCGTAACAGGTCTTTCCGGAGTTTTCTCCCCGTTGCCGAGTCCGGCACTTTCGGGACGCTTGCCGATTTTCGGAATCCACGAGGGATGTTTCGCTCCGGATTTGGGGATTCCCGCCGGATGCTTCATTCCCGACGCCTGTATCGCCTTCATGCGTGCCATCATGTCCTGCGGAGCGGAGAGCGAACGTTCGATTTCGCGCGCCTTGGCAAGTTCTTCCGCAGTGATGCCTGCCACAGCGCAGACAGAAGCGTCGGAGATTTGCACAGAGCCGTTCAGCAGCTGTGTCACCAGTTCGCGGGCAGGCGTCAGATAACGACGGGTGAAGAGTGACTTGTGCTTTTCCAAATCTGCCGACGCCTTGCCGCGCCGCTTGTCTAATGCCAGCAGCGAATAGGCTATCGGCTCGGTGGACATGGCATAGACGCTGCTGCGGATGCGCTCTTCGGCATAGGGTTCGCCCATCGTGTAGAGCGTACCCGTTACCTTTTCGTTCGCCAGTTCCTCGGCGAAAGTCTCGATGCGGACGATCTCCCGTTCGGTATAAGGCTTCGTGAGTACCGAATCCAGCCGCAGTTCCCGGTGGATGCCCAATTGCACGGTGAGGCGTTTGACCTTCAATGCCGCCTTTTTGGTATCGGGCTTTCCGTCGGCATAAAGCAGGTCGTTATACTGCTGAATGGCAGCACAGAGGTCTTTGTAGATGCCCCGCACGTCACTCTCCATGAACGGCGGCGTAAGGTGCGACTGCAAGGTGGCATACGCACGGCGTTTGGCAATCATGCCTTCGCCCACGTCGCCTATCGAATAGATATAAAGATGCGGCGTCGGCCCGACCAGTGCATCCGCCCAGTCGCCGCTGCTCAGGGCGACCTGCTTGCGGGGCGTGAACTCCAACGAGCCGTGGGTGCCGAAGTGTACCATCACGTCGGCTTCGAAGCCGTAGCGCGCCCAAAGGTAGGAGGCGACATAGGCGTGCGGCGGCGCGGCATCCGTGCCGTGGACGATGGCAAAGTCGTCGTCGCCCGCACCCGCCGCCAGCTGCGGCAGCAGCACCACATTTCCCAGTTTTACACAAGGCAATGCCAGCCTACCGTCGTCGGTAGCAATATAACTCCCCGGAAACTCGCCGTCGAGTGCCACGACCTCCGCCATCCGCTCGGGGCGAATCGCTGCAGCCGTCCACTCGGCATACTCCTCCGCCGAGATCGGTTCGGGATTGCCGTTTTTCAAAAAATCGGCCTTAGCACCGCCCGCATAGGCGTTGAACACGGTACCCTGACGCTGAATCAGTTGTTCTAACTCCGCTGCTGACACGGGCAGATTCTCCACGCGATAGCCCTCGCGTTTCATGCGGACCAGCAGATTGTAGAGCGATGGCGCGACCTCCATGCCCGCTGCGGTCAGGGCATTCTGTCCGGGTCCCTTGTAGTAGTAAATCGCCACCCGCTTCTCGCTGTTCGGTTTATTTTGTAGGACGATATGGTTGTTGACGGTCTCGACGAAGGTCGTCAGCCGCTCGGGGATGGCGTATGCCTGCTGCAATCCCTCCGCATCGAGGCGGTGCCCAAAGAGCGCGTAGGGACGGATGGCACCGTCGATTTCGGGCATCACGACGCTCTGCGACAGGAAGCCGCCATTCATGCCCATCTTGTCTGCCTCCCACTCATCGACCAATCGGTTGACATTGAGCGGGGCGAACAGCAGGATGTTACGTTTTGCAAGATAGTCCACTATCTCGTCGCCCATGCGTCCGTGCGCCATGTTGATGACGGCGGACGGGCGTATCGAGTCCGCCTGACCGCCGCGCACCGCGGCCTGCATGTCGCGGATACAGTAGACCGTATTGCCCGTCTTTTCCAGTGCGGCGACCAGCTCCGCAGGTTCGCCCATCTGTCCCGTAACGATGATGCGGGGCGCCTGCTCCCTCCACAGATCGTGTTCGCGCAGGAACGCCTCGTACTCGGCTACGCCGCCGAAATCCGCCTCCTCGTCGTCGGGATTGGCAGGGTTATTGTGGTAGAACTGCTTCTCCTCTCGTTCGACGGGTGCATCGGGTTCTTCGCTGTCGAAAGTCTTTCCGTCAACCGCGCGGCGGATGTAGGTGAGCAGGTTACGGTAGTTGCGGCGTCCACCGCCGTTGAGATAGCCCTTGACTGTAGTGAGGGTTACCGAATCCGCCGAAACAATGGCGTTGGCGGGATTGGTCGCCATCGTGGTAATGACGCACAGCCCGTCATTGGCTGCCTGCTGTATGGCAGCCCGCTGCTCGGCTGTAATGCGCAGTCCCATGCCATTGATGAGCACCATGTCGTATTTGCCGATGTCGTCCAGTTCCTCCGCGTCGAGTGCCGCGAGGCGAATGCGGTCGTTGTCGTTCGCCCGGGCGATCTGCCCCAGCGTGATGACCTGATAATTTACAAAAGCGATGCGCGTGGCGGAGAACCATGCGTTCCACACCACGACACCGGCTGCGATAACGAGCAGGGCGGCAATCCCTGCCCGGATTTTTCCTTTTCGTTTCATATCCTTTTAATTTTCTATTTCTTCTTGAACAGCCGCTCCAGATCGAGCGACAGCCCCACCGAGCAGGTGGTTCCCGTCGTACTCGGGGAGTTGTTGTAATAATAATCGGGGCGGTAATTGAACAGGTTATCGACGGCGAGCGTGACGTTCACACCCCGACATACCCTCTGCGAGAGGCTTAGCTTCCATATCGTGTATCCCGGATAGGTCTGTTTCTCGGTTTTCTCGTATGAGGTGATTTCGGTATAGACGTCGGTGGTCACCGTTGAGAGGTAACGCCCCGACAGTGCCACGCTCAGACCGTAATTCTTCCAGTCCTTGTCATAGGCGATACGGGCGGTCGCCGTATACGGCCGTGTCGAGGAGAGCATCGGCTCGCCTTTTCTGATGTGTTCGCAGGTGTAAGCATACGACAGGTGCCATGATATGCCACAGGGGTAACGGCCCGATGCGTTGGCGTCCACTCCGGCCACTTGCAAGCGCGACATGTTGGTGTATACCTGCCCGCCCAGCACCTGATTCCACGCCGTGGTGATGCGGTCGTCGACGATGTTGTAGAATCCGGTGACCGTCAGGTTGTGCCGTCCCTTCATATATTCGGCCGAGAGCGAAAAATTGTGACTCGACTCGGGCCGGAGGTCGGGGTTGCCGTAAATCATGAAGATGTTACCCATGTAGAAGTTCATATACATCTCCTTGAGCGTGGGTGCCCGGAAACCTCCGGCATAGGAACCGCGCAGGGAGCAGTTGCCTAACTTATACATCAGTCCCAGCTTCGGGGAGAGGTGCGTGAGTTTCGTTTCCGAGAACCAGTCGAGGCGCAGTCCGGCGATGAGATTGAATTTCTTGTGCGGGTTCCAGTCGAACTGGGCGAAGGCATCTGCCGTATGCTGGGTATGGCTGCCGTTGCCCTCAAACTGGTACGACATCAGGTAATCGCGCATATAGTCTCCTCCCGCCGTCAGGATATGCTTGCCTGCGAAGGTGTGGTTGTAAAGTGTGCGGACGGCATGCTGTACGTTGCTGTAATCGCGCACGTCGCGGTCACCGGCCACGAGGTAGTCGCTCTTGTCGTACTGGTCGAACGAGTAAGAAAGTTCCAGATCGTCCTTGTCCGTGATGGTATAGTTTCCTTTCAGTCCTCCCGTGAAGCTGCGGTAACGGTCCCGGAGGCTCTCCGAGGAGTTGCGCTCGCGGAAGAAATAGCCTGCCCGTGCCGTGAATCTCAGTCCTTCCGAAGCGGTGAATATCAGACGCTCCTTGACATTGAGCGTGGAGTGGCCGTAGATGGTGCTGTAATCGCCGACCTGCGCGTTGTCCGTGCCTTTCGAAAGGTCGATGGCGTCGATTGAAGTGTACTGCACGTTGGTCATGGAGTTGAAGCGTCCCCGGTTGAATCCCACCGAACCGCCGTACCGCTGTTCGTTGTGCGCGCCGTAGCGTCCGTTGACATTCACCGCCCACGGCTCCTGCGACTCGCGGCTGATGATATTCACCACGCCGCCCACGGCATTCGAGCCGTAGAGGGACGACGCGGCCCCTTTCACGATTTCGATGCGTTTCACGTTATCCATATTCAGACGGCTGTAATCCACGTTGTCGAGCGTTTCGCCCGCCAAACGCTCCCCATCGACAAGGAACAGCACCGAGTTACCGCCAAAGCCTGCCATGTTGAGCGAGGTCTGCTGGTTCATCGAGTAGGAGAACTCGATGCCCGGCAGTTCGGTTTGCAACAGGTCACCGATATGAGTAGCGTCCGTCCGCCTGATGTCCCGCTCGGAGATGACGCGCGTCACAATGGGCACATCCTTCAACAGCTTGGGGGTGCGGGTTCCCGTCACCACTACCTGGTCGAGCATCATCGGATTCTCTTTCAGGCGGAAATCCACCGTATCGTTCCGGGTGCCGCCGACGGTCTGCGCCGCGTCGAAATAACCGATGTAGGATGCCGTCAGCGTATAACTCCCGTTATCCGGCAGCCGCAGTTCGTAACGTCCTTCGGCATCGGTTACCGCACCGAGTGTCGGACGCTCTTTTACCATAATGGTAGCTCCCGGTAAAGGCTCGCGATAGCCGTCAGTTACGGTACCAAGGATTCGGCGTTGCGCTGCGGCATCGACCGTCAAGAGCAGGCCGAGCAGTAAAAATATAGTCATTCTTCCTGTCATGGCTGTACCGGGTATAGGTAGTCGATGGTCATGAATCCCTTGACGGCCGCGTCGTTCATGAAGTTCATCAGACGGAGTGCCGCAAAGGTGCCGTCGGCAAGACGGAGCAGATAGACTTTGCCCGAGAGCGTATAGATGGGCGGCATGGTCGAGGTATCGACATGTAGCCATCCCGACAGAACAGGGTTGTACCAATCCTCGGCGTAGCGGATGATGCCGTCCATCATCTGCGACATATCGACTGTTATTTTGTCTGTCGTCCATTTGTCGGAAACAAAGGCCTCCGCGGGAATAGTGTTTATAGCGGACAACATGCTGAAACCAGCCGCCGCACTCTCCATGACGGCTCCGCCGTTGGTCTTGGCATCGTAACGGTGGACGGCTAAGTCCCATTGTTCGGGAGCTTCTTCACCGACAGCCACCGTGATTGCCTGCTTTCCGTGCAAATCGACATAGTGCCACTCGGTGTAGTCCGTGGCATCGATGTATATGCGGCCCATATGCGTGGCGTCATCGACGGAGACAAAGCCGTATATCTTGGTATCTTCAGGTTGGGGGGCGTCGTAGATCTCCTCAAAGATGCCGTTACAAGCCGAGAGCGATAGTATGGCTATCACTCCCGACAAAAAAAGAAACTGTTTTTGGTTTACAAACATCTCTTTATTCGTTTGGGGTTACGACTCGGAAGCAGCCGGTGCCTTGCCCGGCAGCAAAGTAATGGTTAGGCCGCCCATGACGGCAGGCACATTGAATGCGATGGAATAATCGTCCTTTGCGGCGTTGCTCTCTCCCGTCATGGTGAAGGCATAGTCCTTTACATTGTCCCCCATACCCATCGACACGGTCCCTTCGCCCGTGAACGTATAATTGTCGCCGTTCTTCTTAATGGTGGCTTTGTCGACCTTAAATGTGCCCCACGTTGCGGATTCAAATACGACGGAGAGAGTCTCGTCGCTATTGGCCGTCATCTTCAGACTTTCATCGTCAGTGTAACGATTCTGAAAATAGGTGCAACCGACATTGGTGTAGCCTTCCCAGGTCCCTGCCAGCAACAGATCGGCGGGTACCTCTCCGGTGATGAAATCGATGGTCAGACCGCCCATGACGCCGGACACCTTGAACTGCATCTGCGCTTTCTCCCGGGATTCGATGACTGCGGTGTAGGTGCAGTCGTAGGACGATACATTGCCACCCATGCCCATTTTCGTCTGTCCGCTACCCATGAGGGTGTAGGTGCCTCCGCTTTCACTCATTTGGGCATTAGGTATGGAGAACTCGCCCCAGGAACCGGAGGTGAAGGTCACGTTAGCCGTGCCATCGGCGTTTCCGGTGACGGTGACGGTCTCATCCGTCACACAGGTGTTCTGGAAATAAGCGCACCCGGCAAGAGTGTAACCTTCGTAACTGCCTGCAATGTCTGCAACGGCGGGCAATTCCTTTTCATCACTGCATGCTGCCGAGCAGAGCACTACGACAGCCATCGTCAAAATCGTTTTGAATTTCATATCTGCTGTTTTTTAGATTTATTTACTTTCCAGCGGCAAAATTACCCGTGGATTCCACGGCGGTCAATACTCCGATTTTAGTATTTTGAAACGCTATTATACACTACCTTTCACTATTTTTTGGTATTGCCTGTTATTATATAGGTAAGTAACTTTGCAACCGTAAACAGAGATTTTCAAAAAGGGATGAATGATTTGAACAGTTATCAGGCGGGCGATAAAATGCGCGATTTGGTTCGGAATAACAGTGCGTTGATTCTGGTCATGGGGCGTTTCGATATTTCTTTGGGCTTCGGCGATAAATCGGTCCGGGAGGTGTGCCGGACGCATTATGTGGACGAGAAAACTTTTTTGGCGGTAGTGAATTATGTAGCGGGACGGGATTACCATTTTAAGGATGTCTCGTTACCCTCGCTGGTCCGGTACCTGAAACAGTCGCACGAGTATTTTCTGGATTTCAACCTCCCGAGCATCCGCCGCAAACTGATCGAAGCCGTCGATTGTTCGGGAGGCAACGATATCGCCATGCTCATCATCCGTTTCTACGACGAGTATGTCCAGGCAGTTCGGAAACACATGGAGTATGAGAATGATGTGGTGTTCTCTTATGTTGAGCAATTGTCGCAAGGTCATTTGAAGCGTAGCTACACCATCTCCGAATTTGCGAGTAAGCACGCGCCCATAGGCGACAAGCTCAAAGAGTTGAAGGACGTTATCATCCGTTGTTATCCTGAAAAGAACAACTACCTGCTGAATGCGGCTTTACTGGAAATCATTTCGTGCGAGCAGGATTTGACATCGCACTGCATGATTGAGGACAAACTGTTTGTTCCTGCCGTCAAGCTCATCGAGCAGCAATTAAGGAAGAAGGGCGATATGGTCTATACAGACAAGACCGAACAGGATATTCCCGACAGAAAAGACAAGTTGGAGACACTCAGCGACAGGGAGAAGGACATTATCGCCTGCGTGACGAAGGGGATGAGCAACAAGGAGATTGCCGAGGAATTGTATCTTTCGGTGCATACCGTCACTACGCACCGCCGGAATATCTCAAATAAGTTACAGATTCACACGACTGCCGGGCTGACGATTTACGCCATCGCCAATAAATTGGTCTATATCGAGGATATACAAATGGGATAGACATAGGGGCGCGTCCGGAAAAATCGGATGAATTTATTTTTACATTCGATTTATTCGCTATCTTTGCAGCCGGAAATTGACGATGCAGACGATGGGAATTGTCTGCGGACAGTCAAGCAAATATGTATTCATTATCAGTTATCTTTTTATCTGTATCTACTTTTAGCGCAAGCCGGCTCAAAAGCGACACATCGTTTGTCAACAAGCGTTTTTATCTCCTGATTACCTTTATTTTCCAGACCATTTTCTGGAACGTTCTCCAGTAGTTTAGCAGGCTGCCGGCCGACGATTTTGCACGATGCCATCCGGTGTCCGTGCTTATTTTCATGTATTTGTATCATCCAACAAATTCTATAATTATCAAAAATAATGACGAAAACCATTTATCTTTTTACCGTTTTTGTCCTGCTGTCGGCCTCGTCGCTGCAAGGTCAGACGCCGTTCAACATGACCATAGAGGAGCTGTTTCGTTTGGCGGACACGCAAAATTCCGACATTGGCGCGGCCGGGCAAGCTTACATTATGAAACAGAAAATTCGCCGCATACTTCAGAATATGACGGTCACCCTGCTCATCGCCTTCGGCTTTGCCTGGATCGGCTATAAATTTATCGGCTTCACGTCATCCACCTATACCGACAACGCACAGGTTTACCAACGGCTCGTACCTGTCAACAGCCGGGTGCAAGGCTTCGTCAAAGAGGTGTATTTCGACGATTATGTCAAGGTACGCAAGGGCGACACGCTTGCCTTGGTGGAAGACACCGATTTCCGGCTCGCTCAAGCGCGGGCACACCTCCAGAATGCCCTGTCGGGTAAGGATGCCGCCGTGACGGCAGCCTCCACCTCTGCAAACGACATTACCGTGACGGACGATACCTATGTAAGAACTATACGGAATCATCATGGGTGCCATTCTCGCGTTTTTCATTTTGGTGCATTTGAAGTGGCGCATGAAAACATTCTTCTTCGTCTGTTTTGTACTCGTGACGTTTTACCTCATTGCTTCTTATTTTCTCATAACTCCGTCTACGGAGGCCTGGCAGTTTTACCTTCCGCTGTTTGCGTTCGGGGCGGCGGAGATGATGATGGAGACCGGTGCAACCTTTATTCTGGCGCATACTATTGTTTGTGCCCAGAATCGTCTCTGTGGCCCGATGGATTAGAATTACCAGAATAACATAGGAGAATTGCGATAGCGGTTTAACCACCACACCATCTGCAAAGTTATTCGGTCATGCCAATATAAAATATAAATCATATCAACATCAAATCTTTTGCTATCTGACAGTATGGAGAAATCGACGGCAAGGAATAAACATTAGAATTAGTCTAAAATCGCAAAAACAGTGACCATCGTGATTTTGTTTATAAAAGGTTTTTGAACTTCACTGTTTTTTGTAGTTTTGTATTGCCTTGGAAGGAGTCGCCGAGAATTCTTGCAGCCCTCGAACAGGTTCGGATTCAGTTATGAATTGGATAATTCTGATTGTCGCCGGCTTCTGTGAGGTCGGCTTTACTTACTGCCTCGGATGTGCAAAGTCTGCCGATAGGTACAGCCTATGCCGTATGGACCGGTATCGGGGGTGTCGGACCGGTTTTGGTGGGAATCTTCTTTTTCCATGAACCGGCAACTTTTGGGCGTTTGTTTTTTATTTTCACGCTGGTTTCATCCATTATTGACCTTAAAATTATATCATAAGCCATGGAATTTCGCAAAATGCGGCGTTCACGCCAACAGCTCACAAAATCAGAATGTGATGCCATATTGTCAAAGACAACCTCCGGCACACTTGCCCTGCTCGGTGATAACGGCTATCCGTATGCTGTTCCTATAAGTTATGTATATGCTGACGGCAGGCTATATTTTCATAGTGCCAAAATGGGTCATAAGGTAGATGCCATAAGACGGTATGACAAAGCGTCATTCTGTGTCATTGCCGCCGATGATGTCCAACCGTCTGAGTTTACAACCTATTTCCGAAGCGTCATTGCCTTCGGGAAAATTCAAATTATCGAATCCGAGAGCGAAAGGATGTATGCGGCATCCTTGTTGGGTGCGAGATACAATCCCGGTGATGACACAGGATTGCAAAAAGAGTTGGAAAAAGGTCTGTCGCACATGCTTATTCTCCGTCTCGACATTGAGCATTTGACAGGCAAAGAAGCTATTGAACTTGTGAGAAAGAGATGAATAGTATATTCTGCGACATATGCATGTCGTGGAACACAAAACCTTCAGGCATTCCGCATTATTCCGCCTCCTCCCGGACCGCACTGCCGTTACGGAACTCCAGCGGCGAACAATTGGTCTTGCGCCGGAAAAAACGGCACATATACGATGCGTCCTCGAAATTCAGCAGGTCGGCGATTTCGGAGACGGACAGCCGCGTATCGATAAGGTAACTT
Organism: uncultured Odoribacter sp.; assembly: GCA_910578985.1. Lineage (GTDB taxonomy): Bacteria > Bacteroidota > Bacteroidia > Bacteroidales > Marinifilaceae > Odoribacter. Next base: position 14,229 of record CAJTSF010000037.1, read on the forward strand.
TTCATCTCGACAAGCAGTTGCTGTTCAATCAGTGTTTTCGGCGACATGCCGTAAGCGCGGCGGCATACCTTATTCAGATAATCCGGCGTTATATTCAACGCTTTCGCATAGAAAGAGACCGACCTTTCCCGGACCGCGTGCTTTGTCAGCAGCGACCATAGCCGCGTGATAATATCCCACGCCCGATCCTTATGCGCATGGATTTTCGTTTCGACAGCCTTGCCGAGTTCGGCATTGATGGCAATAAAAAGATTGTAAACGTTGTTGTTGAGCAAAACCGAACGGTCGGGGCCGTCAAGATGCGTCAGTATCCACTCCATCTGTTCCAGCCATCCCGATACGAGGCTTCGTTGCTCCGGCGACAACCTTAATATCGGAATATGATGAAGGTAATCCCACAAGGATACGCTGGTAATCCGGTAATAGGCGGCTTCGAGCATGGGCTCGGACAAAGCGACATAACGGGCCGAAAATCCAGCCGACACTTCCGATACCGAAAAATAGACATCGGAGGTCAGAACGGCAAGGTCATTCTTGCGGAAAACCATTTTCTGCATATTTGCCGACACGGTCGCTCTGCTGCCCGTACAGAGCAGGAACACGCACCCGTCGGTTCTGATGACACGTCCGATGCTTTTCTTCCAGTCGGTTATGCCGCTCGATTCGCTCTGATATGTCGATGTATTCATACCGCAAAATTAGGCAGAATCTTATTGTCGGTAAGTCGGATGTATTGAAAAGTACCATAAGCCACCGAAAAAACACCCCTTCCGTCCCGGGGAGAATATCTAAATTCGCAGCCTGTATTCAATGACATATCAGCAGATGAAAAAAGACAGAAACTTAAATAGAGACAGGCTCGATTTTGCGAACGACAATATTGGTCCTATGTTCCGCTCGCTGTTTTTCCCGACGCTCGTCGGAATGATTTTCAATTCGGCATTGACAGTCATCGACGGCATCTTCGTCGGTCGGGGTGTGGGAACCGAAGGCATCGCGGCGGTGAATATCGTCGCCCCGGTTTTTATGGTCATCACCGGCATCGGACTGATGTTCGGAATCGGAGCCTCGGTCATAGCGAGCATCCGGCTGTCGGAAAACAAAGTGAAAGCTGCCCGTATCATCATGACGCAGGCTTTCATCGTCGGATTATTGCTTGTCGGGGTTATTGGTCTTGGAAGTTTTGTTTGCCCCCGTAGCATTGTTCAGGCACTGGGGTGCAGCCCGCTGCTTGAAGTGAATGCCGTGAGCTATCTGCTCTGGCTATTGCCCGGCTTGTTTTTCCTGTTCGTCGAGTGTGTGGGCATGATGCTCATCCGTCTGGACGGTGCGCCGAAGTATGCCATGACGATTCAGATCGTGGCTGCGGTCGTCAATATCGTACTCGATTGGTACATGGTGTTCCCGCTGGGCTGGGGAGTGACGGGGGCGGCATTAGCCACATCGATAGCCTGTGCCGTGGGCGGAGTGATGGTCTTTGCCTATTTCTTCCGGTTTGCGTACAAACTGCGGTTCTACCCGCTGAAACGGACCCTAACCTCGCTGTTGCTGACTCTGCGCAATACAGGATACATGGTCCGTATCGGATTCGCTACCTTCCTGACAGAACTGGCTATGAGCGTCATGATGCTCACGGGAAACTATATGTTCATCTCCATGCTCGGTGAAGAAGGTGTCGCGGCTTTCGCCATTGCCTGCTATCTCTTTCCGGTTGTTTTCTCCATCAGCAATGCCGTTGCCCAGTCGGCGCAACCGATTATCAGCTTC
>CAJTSF010000038.1 GCA_910578985.1 uncultured Odoribacter sp.
GGAACCCGTGTTTGATGTATGGCTCCGTGGGGCAGATGGAGTCGTGGATGGTATAGCGGTATATGAGATGTACGGTGAGGCTGAGGTGCACGGTGGAGTCGCAGCCGTGGATGCTTTGATGGGGCAGGGTGGGCGTGAGTGGCTTTCCTTCGGCGGGAGGCTGTATGTCGTCCAGGCTGACCCCGTGCTTGTGGTAGTTGTCCCCCTGGCATGCGGTATCCCGGACAATCGTGTCGTGGAGGGGATGCACGGAGAGGTAAAGGGTGCATATGGAGTCGCATCCATGAAGGGTTTTCAGGGTATCCCGGACGATGGTGTCCCTCATGACCGCGGGGAGGTGGAACCCGTATCCGGAGTAATCGTTCCCTTGGCACACCTCGCCGGGGAAAACCGTATCATATACGGGGTGTACGGTAAGGAGCAGGCGGTACACGCTGTCACAGCCGTGCACGGTAGTTAGGGAGTCGTCATAGATGACGCTTTCCTTGAATACCTTGCCTCTCCACATGACGGTGTCCCCTTGGCAAATCTCCCTTTCGGTTTTGAAGATATAGGACTTGCCTACGAAGAGATTAAGCGTGACAAGGCTGTCGCACCTGTGGATGCTTTGATAAATGCTGTCGCGGGTAAGCGTACCTTCGGTGGAGGTTTCCGTGTTGGTCAGGGTGAAGCCGTAACGGTGGTACGGTTCTCCTTGGCAGACGGTATCACGGACAATCGTGTCGTACACGGGATGCACAGAGAGGTAAAGGGTGCATATGGAGTCGCATCCCCGGTGGGTTTTCAGGGTATCGCAGACGATGGTGTCCTTCACGACCGCAGAGAGGTGGAACCCGTGTCCGATGTAACTCTCTCCTTGGCACACCTCGCCGGGGAAAACCGTATCATATACGGGATGTACGGTGAGGAGCAGTCGGTATACGCTGTCACAGCCGTGCACGGTAGTCAGGGAGTCGTCATAGATGACGCTTTCCTTGAATACCTTGCCTCTCCACATGACGGTGTCCCCTTGGCAAATTTCCCTTTCGGTTTTGAAGAGATAGGACTTGCTAACGAAGAGGTTAAGCGTGACAAGGCTGTCGCACCCCGTTATTTTGCTCCTCCGTTTAAAGAAATATTGACCTGACTCTGTCCCTGCTTTAAAAATCGTGTCGCCAAAATGGAATGGCAACTCATTCGTGCACAAGTTTACGGTAGTATCTATTTCAGTCGTTATGCAGCCTGTCGTATCCCGTCCCACCACACAACGGACGGAATTGGCATGGTGTATATTAGCTCCAGCTATAATATAATCTGTGTCATAAAATTGTACGATGTATGGGCCTGAAAGATATTTATTCCATGAACTTGACCTATAACTTATAGCCTCAGGAACAATATTCATACCTCCCAGCAAACGACGTTCTCCTGCTTGCGGTAAAAAAATAGTGTTGCCATTCGATCGGTCTGTAAATCTTATACCCTTGATTCCGTTCTGTTGTGTTTGTTCACGATACACCTTTGCATCTTCCACCAAGGTATATAATTCTTTGTTAGAAGGGATTCGCCAATCAACAGGGCACGGATTGTTTACGGCTTTCCAATATTCACTTTTAGAAACAACCCAATCGTTGAAGTCAATGTCTCCATGGAGAGGATGAGCTTTCCTATGATCCCATTGATAGAGCATGCCGAAGGATTCCGGCGTTGCAGCAAAGGTCCCCGGTTGATCCACATTGCTTTTTGCCCAGCATACCCCGTTAATGAGTACCCCATCCTTATGGCAGGGTTTACCGCACAGCGTGTCCACGGTCAGGTGCAGTTGAACGATGCTGTCATATAGTGTCCCCTTTGGGGGATGGCGGAAGATATATTCTCCCGTCTTCGTCCCTATATCAAAAGTGGTATCTCTCCATGTATAAGGCAATTTTTCCCTGCAAACCGTATCGAAAATATGTAGGACGATGGTATTGGCATTCGGATCTGCCACACAGCGGATAGCATGACCCAAGGGAAGGCGATGTTGGTAAAGGGAAGCCCATTCTAAATACCAATAATTGGAATTGGACCAATAATGTGTTCGCCCGAAACCAATAGGGGCTGTAACACCATTAGAATCCCGATAATGTATAACAGGAAAGAAAACGGTATTGCCGGTAGCAATATCCCTGAATTTATCTCCGGGTACTCCGTCCTGTGCCGATTTCGTATTAGTTACTTTATTCTTATCCAGTAGCTTCCTCATTTCCTCTACGGTCGGCATTCGCCATCCGGCAGGGCAGGGGTCATTCTCCGGCTTCCATGTTTTTTCCGGATCAATACTATTATCCCACCCCTTGACCGTATCCGGTTCAATAGCAGGCCATGCCTTTATTCGATTCCATTGGTAAAGCATGCCATGCGGCTTGTCGGGATTGGCAAAAGTTCCCGGAGCATCCACATTGTATTTTGCCCAGCACACCCCGTTAATCAGCACTCCCGGGCAGGGCTTGTCGCAATCCGATTTGACCGTCAGATTCAGGGTCACGATACTGTCACACCCTGTCAAGGCTTGGATGCGCTGGAAAGTGTATGTCCCCGACACTGTTCCTTTCTTAAAAATCGTATCGCAGAAATCGTATGGCAAATCCTTTTCGCAGATGGTCACGGAAGTGTCCCGCTCAATGTCCTTGCACTCCGGCATATTGTGAGCCGTGACACAACGGATTGGATAAGCAACGTCTTTGCTTGTAGAAGTAAAGGACATCCAATCGGAAGAAAGAACTAGTGACATGACAAAAGGAAATCTATACGTGTCTCCGGGTAGTTCTGACCAATCAGTAGAAGCAGAACAGTAAAGGCTTAAATCATTATTCCCGGGAGCAGACGCAGAAGTTCGAGTTGGTACCTGGGGTATGAATATAGCATTCATGGTTTCATTATCTGTATATTTACCCCCATAAACTCCATTCTGTTGTGTGTATTCATAGGTTACTTTTTGCTTGTCCAACAGGCTGCCCATTTCTATCATGTCGGGAACTTTCCAACCTTTGGGGCATGGGTCATTAGCCGTCTCCCAGTTTGTCTCGTCAGATAGGCTGTCATCCCAGTCGGAAACGGTGCCTGTGGCAGGCCATCCTTTTTTTTGGTTCCATTTATAGAGTTGTCCATATGATTCAGGGGAAGGGGCAAATGTTCCTGGTTCATCGACATTGCATTCTGCCCAGCATATCTTGTTTATTCGTATACCTCCATTCTTGCATGGCTTGTTGCATGTCGTGTCGATGGTCAGGTGAAAATAAACGATGCTGTCGCACGTTGTCCCTTGGCGGGTGTGCCGGAAACAATACTCTCCGGTCTTTGTCCCGATGCCGAAAGTCGTGTCCCTCCATGTGTAAGGCAGATTTTCCTGGCAGATGGTTTCAGAGAGGGCCAATACTATATCGTCATCTTTTTCATTCGCGACACAACGGACAGAGTGTCCGTAAGCATTTGTTGGGCTCTGGTTTATGCGGTCGTCGTATAAATATGAATGGGATGTACCTGACCAATAGGATATCGTTGCGGGGCGATAGTATTTTCCGTCTGATTTGCGATATCCGGTCTTGGGAAGAAAGATCGCTTTATCTGTTGTGTTATCCTTGAATCTGGTGCCCCAAAAACCGTTTTGTGTAGTTGCCGTTTGGGTTACTTTAGATTTGTCTGTCAAAGTTTTTATCTCTTCTGCGGTGGGCATCCGCCAACCGGCAGGGCAGGGATCATTGTCCGGTTCCCAATTCTCTGCCGGATCGACAGAATTATTCCATCCTGTAACGCTTCCTACAACAGGCCATGCTTTTTTCCGGTTCCATTGGTAGAGCATGCCATGCGGCTTGTCGGGATTGGCAAATTTCCCCGGTTCGTCCACATTAAACTCTGCCCAGCACACCCCGTTAATCAACACTCCCGGGCAGGGCTTTGCCTCCTGTGCGACCGTCAGTTTCAGGGTGACGATGCTGTCGCAACCCGTCAAGGCTTGGATGCGATGGAAAACGTATGTTCCTGACACTGTCCCTTCCTGAAAAACCGTGTCCCGCCAAGTATATGGCAACTTATTTTTGTCTATCGTCACTTCAACTTCCTCTTCTTTATCCTCGCACTCCGGCACATTCCAATCTGCTACGCAACGCACGGGAAGTGCCCACTTCTTGGGACGAGTGGTGGCTCTAAGGTTAGGGGTATTTGTTATAACAAAAGCCTCATCATTATCATAGGCTGCATTGACCCAATAAAGCCATGAAACTTTTTCATAATACGTTCCATAGTATATACGTTGACTAGTATAAGGCATAATCATGCTCTTTTCGGTCGTCGGATCCGTCATTTTCAATACATATCCCTCTCTGACATAACAATTCTTAATCGAGTTTAAATCCTCTTGTGTAGGGACTCTCCACCCGTAAGGGCATGGATCGTTATTTGCATTCCAATATTCCCCGCCGGCATCTGTGTCATCCCATCCCGTCGTATCCGTATTGTGCGGCCACCCTCTTCCCCGATTCCATTGATAGAGCATGCCGAAAGCTTCGGGAGTGGAGGCAAAGGTTCCCGGTTTGTCCACATTGCTTTTCGCCCAGCATACGCCGTTTATCAACACTCCCGGACAGGGCTTTGCCTCCTGTGCGACCGTCAGGTGCAGGTGGACAATACTGTCACATCCTGTCAAGGCTTGGATGCGATGGAAAGTGTATGTCCCCGACACTGTCCCTTCCTCAAAAATCGTATCCCGCCAAGTATATGGCAACTTATTTTTGTCTATCGTCACTTCAACTTCCTCTTCTTTATCCTCGCATTCCTGCACATTCCAATCCGCGACACAACGGACAGGAAGGGCCCACTTCTTGGGAAGAGTGGTAGCTCTAATGTAAGGTACAGTTGTTGTAGCAAAAGCCTCCTCATTATCATAGGCTGAATTGACCCAATAGAACCATGCAAATTTTTCTATATACGTTCCATAATATTCACGGGTAGGAGTACGAGGTATGATTATGATATTCCCAGTTGTCGGATCTGTTATTTTCAATACATATCCCTCTCTTACATCATAATCCTTCATTGAGTTTAGGTCCTCTTGTGTAGGCACTCTCCACCCGTAAGGACATGGGTCATTGTTTGCATCCCAATAGTCCCCGCCGGCATCTGTGTCATCCCATCCCGTTGTATCCGTATTGTGTGCCCATGCTTTTTTCCGGTTCCATTGGTAGAGCATGCCGAAGGCTTCAGGAGTGGAGGCAAAGGTCCCCGGTTTGTCCACATTGCTTCTCGCCCAGCACACCCCGTTAATCAGCACTCCCGGGCAGGGCTTGTCGCAATCCGATTTGACCGTCAGATTCAGGGTGACAATACTATCACACCCCGTTAGGGCTTGGATGCGATGGAAAACGTATGTTCCCGACATCGTCCCTTCCTGAAAAACCGTATCGCAGAAATCGTATGGCAAATCCTTGGCGCAGATGGTCACGGAAGTGTCTCGCTCAATGTTCTTGAAAGGAGGACTCTCTCTGATACAACGAATAGACAAACCTGTCCCATATTCATCAGAAAAGCACAAAAAAGCCTTATTGTAAATCAAAAGTGACTTTTTGTACCATTGTGGAAAATTTTCAGGAGTTTCGGATGTCCAATATGATCCTCTTTTATTCTCATCGTAGACAGGGCTCCCTGGCCATCGAATACCTGCCCAGGGGAAAAATACGGAGTTCCCTGTGGATTTGTCGGTGAATTTATGCCCGTTAATGCCATGCAATAAGACCTGTTCTCTGTCAACCTTCGTTTCGTTACCTATGCTTAATATATCTTCTTCTTTCGGTAGCCGCCACCCGTCAGGGCAAGGATTATTGACATCCTTCCAGTCATTGCTTGCATCACTTGTATTTGCAGCCTCTCCGACTCTCGGTATGGGGATTTTGGAACCCCATGGATATAACATGCCGTACGCCTCCGGAGAATCCGTGAATGTCCCCGGAGCATCCACATTGTACTCCGACCAATATAGCCCGTTAATCAGCACTCCGGGATATTCTTTGGGATTGACAGGATTGGTGGGTTTGACGGTCAGATGCAAGTGGACAATGCTGTCACAGTTTGTAATGGATTGGTGTCGGAATGTGTAGATTCCTGTTCCTGTCCCTTGTTCAAAAGTGGTGTCGCAAAAATCGTATGGCAAATCTTTCGTATAGATAGTGACGGAAGTGTCCCGTTTGACACACTCGCATCCCATGGGACATTCCCTGATGCAACGGACGGATAAAGCAGAGGAATTTCTACTAATAAGATACTTCCATTCATTCTTCATGATCCCAATTGCCAAACCGGACTTTGATATATCGTAAGTTTGGTAATTTATCCAATATTGTCCCACCTCATTTTCATTACTGATAGGACGGGATTGATAGCGATAGCCTGCCATTGGGAAAAAGACGGAGTTCCCCGTGATTTTATCAATGAGTTTATATCCGTTAATGCCACGCAGGGAGGTGTATTCTTTATCAACTCTCGTCAGGTCGTTTATACTTGCTGTATCTTGTCCTGCCGGTAACCGCCACCCGTCAGGACAAGGATTATTGTCGTCGCTCCAATAATCGTATGACATCCCCCAATCTTCCACATTTCCCTCTCTCGGAATGGGTATTTTGGAATCCCATTGGTATAACATGCCGTACGCCTCAGGAGAAGCCGTGAATGTCCCCGGAGCATCCACATTGTACTCCGACCAATACAGTCCATTAATCAGCACCCCGGGGTAATCTTTGGGATTGACAGGCTTTTGCGAATAGGCATATTCACAAAAAAAGAACAATAATATGCTTAATAACAGACTTTTCATCGTACAATGTGGATGATTCGAGGAGGATTAATTTATGGGTTGATAATCCAATCTGTCATGGCTAAAGCTTGAGAAGCCTCTAAGCAATCCGTATATGTATACAATTTTCCTTGTCTATTTGTCCCAAATAACGCCTTGGCAAAATCTTCCATATTTTTGCAATCATTTTCAAAAGGCGTGCGTTCTATCCGTATATCCTGCGCATTATTAAAGGTTGTGGTGGAATACGTTAGTTCAGCCAATTTCGAACGGGTGGCATAGAATGTCTCTATTGATGATCTGGACAGGTTCAAATGAGTTATGGCTGTTCCTGAAATATCCAATTCACGTACAGATTTTTGGGATAAATCTAATGAAGTAAAAGGGGTATATGCGATATCGAGTTGAGATAATCTATGTATATTAAATTTATTAAAATTCTCGGTATTGACCGGACTTCCGTTATATGTTTCAAGAGGAAGATGGTTTAAAGAAATATTTTGCAATCTGTAATTGGAACTCAAATTCAAATTTGTGATTGAATTTTTTCCAATATACAATAAAAGAAGATCCGGATTTTTGGTCAAATCAATATCTGTTAATTGGTTGTCATCAACACACAAGGCGTAAATAAATTTATTTTTTGAGACATCTATTTGCGTTAAGCGATTATGTGATAACCTTACAACTCTGAGTCTTGTTAAAGAGTCAATATTAATAGATGAAAGCTCGTTATTATCTGCGAGTATCGTCATTAAAGCAGGACACTTTGTCAAATCCAGTTCGTCTAAATAATTTTCTTGACAATACAAAGAACTTAATTTCGAAGCATCAATTCTCAGTGAAATAAGTCTGTTACTATCCACGTTTAAACTCTGCAATGCTTCACGCGATCCTGTTATAAGTATAGGATGTGACGGAAGATTATCAGAATAAGTATGAACATACACAGAGTCGCTATTGGGAGATATAGTATCTGTTTGATTTTCCCATTTAATAATCATACTTTCACTTGCTTTGCATTTGATGGAAAGTGTTCTTGAGGTAGTTACCATTTGGACAGAGACAATTGCACCACGCGTTTGAGGCATCCGGCTCAACGCCTGCTCAATCAGTTCCTGCTTTGTCCACTCTTTTTTTACTTCCGGGACCTCTATTCTGAACTCTTCATGACCACATGCGCTTGCTCCCAACAACAGGGTTTGGCACACTACCAGCATAAAATACCCGGACTTCATGCTATTTAAAATAGAAAACGTTTTCATGACTATAAGTTTAAGTGGTTAATTTTGCAATTATAAGGAATGTTTTCAATATAATCAAATATTTATGCCTCTTTATATAGATTTTTCCGGAAAGTAAATCATTTGTTTTTCCGCTTGAACAGTCGTTTGAAGAAACTTTCGCGTTGGGGGGCTTGCGGTTTTTCCTCGCGGAGGGGGTGGCGGGAGGGGGATGCCAGTTGGGGACGGGTGATTTTGTCGCGGAGGTTGAGGTGTTCTTTGAAGGCGGGCATTTCCAGGTGCTTGTCGGGGGTGGTGACGGGCATGGGGAAGGAGAGGTTGTGCCAGTGGGCGTAGGTGGGGCTGGCGAGGCAGCGTTGCATGAGTTCGCCGTAGATGGGGAGTGCCATGGCGGCGCCTTGCCCGAGGCGGATGGTGTTGAAGTGGATGTCGGGGTTGTTGGCGCCGACGCGTACGCCGACGACGAGGCGGGGGGTGTAGCCGATGAACCAGCCATCGACGTGGTGCTGGGTGGTGCCGGTCTTGCCGGCGATTTCGTGGTGGAGCCCGTAGCGGGTGCGGAGGGCGCGACCGGTGCCTTCGTCCACGACAGCGGTAAGGATGTTGCTCATGATGTGGGCTTCTTCGGCAGGCATGGCTTCCCGGCGGATGCCGGTTTCGGTGCGGTAGATGATTTTGCCGTGGCGGTCCCTGATTTCCGCGAGGTAGTATTGCGGGACGAGGATGCCGTTGTTGGCGAATGCCATGAAGGGATTGACCATTTCTTGGAGGGGAATGTCCGCCACGCCGAGTGCCATGGAGGGGTAGGGGGGCAGGTCGGCAGTAATGCCGAGGCGGCGGGCGTATGCGGCGACGGTGTCGATGCCGGTCTGCATGAGGACTTCGACGGCGATGGTGTTGATGGATTTGCTGAGGGCGCCTTTGAAGGTGTAGTAGCCGTCGTAGTGGTTGTCGGAGTTGCGGGGCGTCCAGTTGTTGTATTCGGGGTAGCTGCGCTGTTCATTGGAGTAGTAGGTGTCGAGGCGGGCGCCGTGGCGGAGGGCGGCAGCGTAGACGACGGGTTTGAAGACGGAGCCGACCTGGCGGGGGGCGGTGACCTGGTCGTATTGGAAGTATTTGTAGTCCGCGCCGCCGACCCAGGCTTTTACTTTGCCGGTTTGCGGCTCTACGGCGATGAGGGCGGGCTGGAATATTTTCAGGTAGTGCTTGATGGAGTCGATGGAGGAGTATTCGACGCGTTCTTCTCGGTGGTCGGGGTGGTAGATGAGCATCGGTTTCTTGCGGTTGATTTCCGCCAGTATTTCTTCTTCGCTGCGGCCTTTGTTTTTGAGGGATTTGTAGATGCGGCTGTTGCGGATGGCATTTTGCAGCATGTCCGGGTGTTTGTCCCACGGTTCGTGTCCGTTGAGGTGGGCGGCGTAGGATTCCTGTATGCGGGCGATGTGGGTTTTAGCGGCTTCTTCGGCGTATTGCTGCATTTCGGCGTCGAGGGTGGTGGTTAGGAACATGCCGTCGGTGTAGAGGTTGTAGTCGGTGCCGTATTCCGCGTTGTATGCCTCAATGATGCGCAGGGCGTCCTGCCGGATGCGTTCGCGGAGGTAGGGGGCAGGACCGCTGTAGTGGGTGGTGGGAGTGTAGCGTAGATCGAGTTCGCAGGCTTTGTGTTTTTCTCCCTCGGCTTCGGTGAGGAAGTCGTATTTCACCATCTGGTTGATGACGGTGTTGCGTCTCCGGAGCGCTCGGTCGGGATGGAGGCGGGGATTGTAGTAGGAGGGGCCTTTGAGCATGCCGATGAGGGTGGCTGCCTGGGGAAGCGTTAGTTCGGAGGCGGTGGCGGAGAAGTATTTTTGCGCGGCGCTCTCCAGCCCGAAGGCGTTTTCCCCGAAGGAGACGGTGTTGAGGTAGAGGGTGAGGATTTCTTCTTTGTTGTAGATGTTTTCCAGGCGGCGGGCGGTGAACATTTCCTTGAGTTTCACGACAGGCATGAAGGTCACCTGCTGCTCTTCGCGCGGGTAGAGGTTTTTTGCCAGCTGCTGGCTGAGGGTGCTGCCTCCGCCGGCGCTCCGTTTGCCGAGGAGGAAGGTCTTGAAGAGGACGCGCAGCATGCTGATGCGGTCTACTCCCTCGTGCTGGTAGAAACGGACGTCTTCGGTGGCGAGGAGGGCGTGGACGGCATCGGGGGGAATGTTTTTGAAGTTGATGTTTGTGCGGTTTTCGATGTAGTATTTGCCTATCAGCACGCCTTCCTCGGTGCAGAGCGTGGAGGCTTCGGCGTGGCGGATGTTCTGGAGGTCGCGGTAGGATGGCAGCTTGCCCCAAAGTCCGGCGTAAACGGAGTAGATGAACAAGCCCAGTGTCGATGCTATGCCGAAGAGCAACAGGGCGCTATATATCAAGAGGGAGCGTTTGAGGTCCCTTTTTTTGCTTTTCTTTTTCCGCGGTGCGGTTTGTTTCCTCGTAGTCATACAGGTTTGTTTGCGACAAATGTATGAAAATTTATTTATCTTCTGCTGTTTTTTATTGGAGGTATGTAATAAATGCCTATCTTTGGGGCATTCAAAAAAATAGACGACATGTTGAATATCGCATTATTCGGTCCTCCTGGAGCCGGGAAAGGAACCCAGGCAAAACGGATTGTTGAAAAATATAAGTTGGCGCATATCTCCACGGGTGATATGATCCGCAAGGAGATTGCCGAGGGCACGGAAATGGGGAAGATGGCGGCGGATATTATCAACCGGGGGGAGTTGCTTTCGGATGAATTGGTGGTGAATATGATTGCCGGTTGCATCGCCCACAACAAAGGGGTGGGCGGTTTCCTGTTCGACGGCTTCCCGCGTACCGTGGCGCAGGCGGAGATGCTGGATGAGATGCTGGCGAAGGAGGGCTATCCGTTGAAGGGATTGATTTCCATCGATGTGCCGTTCGAGGAGTTAAAGCGGCGCATGCTGGAGCGGGCGAAAATCGAGGGGCGTGCCGACGATAATGAGGAGGTGATTGCCAACCGCTTCAAGGAGTACAACAGCAAGACCATTCATGTCGCCAACCATTACAAGAAGAAGGGTGTGCATTTCGACATCGAGGGAAACCGTCCGGTGGATGAGGTGTTTGCCGCTATTTGCGAGGTGCTGGAGAAAATCGGTTGAGCGGATCAGATTCGATAAAAAATAGAGAGAGGTTGTGTCAAAACTCTGACACAACCTTTTTTATGCCCAAAGCCCAGACTTT
>CAJTSF010000039.1 GCA_910578985.1 uncultured Odoribacter sp.
CACCGGGCAGGACGGAACGGCGGGCATCATCGAGAAATACTTCTCGCTCTCGCAGGAGAACACCGCCTGCTTGCAGGACCTCTCGCTCGGGGCCGGGGAAATGAAGGTGGGCGACAACTACCTCTGCCTGCATACCCTTTCCGACCCGGAAGACCTGCCGTCAGGCGTGGCCACGGACTGCCGTTATGAACGGCTCTCCACCGACCGGAGCGACTGCCGCCTGTCATTTGCCGCACCGATAGGCATCCTGCTCACCTGCAACCACGTGGTGAACCAGTACCTGTTCATCGACGATTCGGCGGAGAACCTGCGGAAGTTCGAGCAGACCGCGAGAAACATGCACTCGCTTTCCCGTTACAGCCGTTCCAACCAGATTAACCGCGAATGGATCGAGGAATACCTGAACGAGGCGCACAGCAAGGGGCTGACCTCCATCCGTGCGCACTGCAATGTCATGGCGTGGAGCGATGACCGGGAAAAGCTCAAGCGCATCAAGAACGATGTGGGCAGCCAGCTGGCATTGATGGAAGCGAAGCCGCGTCACAATACGGTGGACGTGCCGACCCTGTTCTGGGCGGCGATACCCGGCAACGCCGGTGATTTCCCGTCCGAGGAGAGTTTCTACACCTTTATCGAACAGGCCCTGTGCCTGTTCGTGGGGGAAACCTCCTACAAGGACTCGCTTTCCCCGTTCGGCATCCGCATGGTAGACCGCCAGACCGGTAAACCCGTCCATCTGGATATTTCAGACCTGCCTATGAAGAACGGCACGATTACGAACCGCAACAAGTTCATACTCGGACCTTCAGGCAGCGGAAAATCCTTCTTCACCAACCACATGGTGCGCCAGTATTACGAACAGGGTACACATGTGCTGTTGGTGGATACGGGAAACTCCTATCAAGGGCTGTGTAACCTTATCCATGCGCGGACACACGGAGAGGACGGTATCTATTTTACCTACAAGGAGGAAGATCCGATAGCCTTCAATCCCTTCTATGTGGAAGATGGTGTTTTCGACATCGAGAAGAAGGAGTCCATCAAGACCCTTATCCTTACCCTGTGGAAACGTGACGACGAACCGCCGACACGTGCCGAGGAGGTGGCACTCTCCAATGCCGTCAATCTCTTTTTAGAGAAGATTCGGCAGGAAAAGCAGTCAAATCCCACTTTCAACACCTTCTATGAGTTCATCCGTGACGAGTACCAGGACATCCTGAAACAGAAGCGCACCCGTGAGAAAGATTTTGACGTGTTCAATTTCCTGAACGTGCTGGAACCCTATTACCGTGGCGGCGAATATGACTACCTGCTCAACTCTAATAAGGAGCTTGATTTACTGCATAAACGCTTCATTGTCTTCGAGTTGGATAATATCAAGGACAACAAGGTGCTGTTCCCGATTGTGACCATTATCATTATGGAAACCTTCATCAACAAGATGAGGAAACTGAAGGGTGTCCGCAAGATGATATTGCTGGAAGAAGCCTGGAAAGCCATCAGCAAGGAGGGTATGGCGGAATATCTGAAGTATCTGTTCAAAACCGTCAGGAAGTTCTTCGGCGAGGCGGTGGTCGTCACTCAGGAAGTGGAGGACATCATTTCCTCTTCCATAGTCAAAGGCACCATCATCAACAACAGTGACTGCAAGATTCTCCTTGACCAAAGGAAATATGTCAACAAGTTCTATGAAATACAGGCTTTGCTCGGTCTGACTGACAAGGAACGGGCGCAGATACTCTCCATCAACATGGCGAACAACCCTTCCCGGAAATACAAGGAAGTCTGGATCGGCCTGGGCGGAACGCAGTCGGCGGTCTATGCCACAGAGGTGTCGCTTGAGGAATACTATTGCTACACGACCGAGGAAACGGAAAAACTGGAACTCTTCCGTCTTTCCGAGAAACTGGGCGGTAATATCGAACTTGCCATAAAACAACTTGCCGAGAGCAAGCGGGAAAAGTGAAATCATTTACCAACCATTAAACATTAGAAACCATGTACAGTAATTTGGAATCTGACGAAAGGAAACGCGACGAGGTCGTGTCATGCCTCTACTGGTCCCTGATGCAGAACTGGAACATTCCGCGGTCGATACAGGACTGTTACGGGTTCACGGAGGATTACAGGCTGTTCCATCGGCTTGAGGAGATGAGTCCCGATGAATACCGGCAGAAAAGGCTGACGGGAGAAGTGCCGGACAGTCTGGAGGTCGATGCCCGGCTGACCCACCGGGCGGAAGAACTTTTCGAAAGGCTTTGTCCCCGTCCTCCGGCCGATTACCTTGACAAACTAAACGGGGAACTGGAAAGATTGGGATGGATTGCCGCTTCACCGGATACCGTCCACGACATTATCCATATCAGTCCCTCTTTTCTTGTCAAGTACGGCATAGACAAAAACGCCTCCGCTGCGGAACGCTCGTGTCAGGCAGAAAAGGCATACCGGGAACTGGATGCCCGTTTTGTCAGGATGACCGGCCGCAGACCGTATGCCGATGAGTTCTTTTCATCGCTCAGACGAGAAACGGAAAAGGCAGCAAAGGAGAACCGGCCAAAGCAGGTTCATCGGACAATCTTGCGTAATCCGCCCTCCAAGGGACGGAAAATGTCATTCTGAGATCCAACATTCTATTCACAATTAAAAACAGAAACATCATGAAAAAGAAAATTATCATGCTGTGTATGGGCTGTTTCTTTGTCAGCCTCACGGCGAAAGCGCAATGGGTGGTGACCGACCCGACCAATCTTGCCCAAGGTATCATCAATGCCGCGAAAAACATCGTGCAGACATCCACGACGGCGACCAATATGATCAACAATTTTCAGGAAACCGTAAAGATTTACAAACAGGGAAAGGAGTTCTATGACGGTCTTCGCAAGGTCAAGAACCTCGTCCGTGACGCGCGCAAGGTGCAGCAGACCATCCTTATGGTAGGTGACATCACGGACATTTACGTGAACAGTTTCGAGCGTATGCTCAGCGATCCTTACTTCACTCCGGAAGAACTGAGTGCCATCGCTTTGGGCTACACCAAACTGCTGGAAGAGAGTGCGCATTTGCTGAACGACCTGAAGACGGTGGTCAACGAGAACGGCCTGTCGATGAACGACAAGGAACGGATGGATATAATCGACCGCTGCTACAACGACATGCTGCAATACCGCAGTCTCGTGCAGTATTACACCAACAAGAACATCGGCGTTTCCTACCTGCGTGCCAAGAAGCGGAACGACCTTGACCGCGTGATGGCCCTTTACGGCTCGCCTAACGAACGCTATTGGTAATCCTGAATCCGAATGCTTATGGTATTGTTGGCAGTAAATTTTGACAACCTGCACCAGATCCTGCAAAACCTGTACACGGATATGATGCCGCTATGCTCGCAGATGACGGGCGTGGCAAAAGGACTTGCCGGATTGGGAGCTTTGTTTTATGTAGCATATCGTGTATGGCAGTCCCTGGCAAGGGCCGAGCCGGTCGATGTGTTCCCGCTCCTCCGTCCTTTCGCACTGGGACTCTGCATCATGTTCTTTCCGACCCTTGTGCTGGGTACGCTGAACAGTGTCATGTCACCCATAGTAAAGGGTACGCACACGATTCTGGAGACCCAGACCTTCGACATGAACGAGTACAGGGCGCAGAAAGACAAACTGGAGCTGGAGGCGATGAAGCGCAATCCCGAAACGGCCTACTTGGTGGATAAGGAAGCCTTTGACAACAAGTTGGATGAACTGGGTGTATTGGACGCGATAGAAGCCTGCGGGATGTACGTGGACCGCGCGATGTACAACATGAAGAAGGCGGTACAGAACTTTTTCCGTGAACTGCTGGAACTCATGTTCAACGCCGCCGCCCTTGTCGTCGACACGCTCAGGACATTCTTCCTTGTCGTCCTTTCGATACTCGGGCCGATTTCCTTTGCCATCTCCTGCTGGGACGGCTTCCAGGCTTCCCTCAGCCAGTGGTTCGTCCGCTATATCAGCATCTACCTGTGGCTTCCGGTCAGCGACCTGTTCAGCAGCGTGCTGGCAAGGATACAAGTATTGATGTTACAGCAGGACATCGAACAGCTGGCAGACCCGAATTTCATCCCGGACGGCTCGAACGGAGTGTATATCACCTTCCTCATTATCGGCATCATCGGGTACTTCACCATCCCGACAGTGGCCAACTGGATCATCCAGGCAGGCGGCGGTGCGGGCAATTACGGCAAGAACGTGAGCCAGACGGCATCCAGGACCGGTTCGATCGTGGCGGGTACGGCCGGTGCGGCGGTGGGCAATATCGCCGGAAGGCTTATCAAGTAATCACATTAAAACGACATTGAAATGGAATTCAAATCATTGAAAAACATCGAGACCAGTTTCAGGCAGCTGCGTCTGTTCGGTATCGTCTATCTCTGCGCCTGCACTCTGCTCGTGGGCTTCTCCGTGTGGAAGGCCTACGGCTTTGCCGAGGCACAACGGCAGAAAATCTATGTGCTGGACGAGGGGAAATCGCTGATGCTCGCCCTCTCGCAAGACTTGGAGCAGAACCGCCCCGTGGAGGCGAGGGAGCATGTCAGGCGTTTCCACGAGCTGTTCTTCACGCTTTCGCCTGACAAGAGTGCCATTGAGGGCAATATTCAACGCGCCATGTTCCTGAGCGACCGTTCCGCATACGCCCATTACCGGGACTTGGCGGAGCAGGGCTATTACAACCGTGTCATCTCCGGCAACATGAGCCAGCGTATCGGAATCGACAGCGTGAAATGCGACTTCAACACCTATCCCTACGAAGTCGTGACGTACGCACGCCTTTCCATCATCCGCGAGAAAAGCGTGACGGAGCGCAGCCTCGTCACGCGGGGCAGGCTGCTCAATTCCACGCGCAGCGACAACAACCCGCACGGCTTCATCCTCGAAGCCTTCCGCGTGGTGGAGAACAGGGATATAAGAGTGTATGACCGTTAAAATTCAGAATGTATGAAAAAGATTTTTGTAAAAATCCGGGACTTGGCCGAAGGAAAACTGCGCGGCTTATGCGCCGGGCTGAGTCCGGAAAAGAGAGTGATAACCATCGTGGTGCTGGCAGTCCTGTTCGCCGTCGGGAATTTCTATATGATTTTCCGTGCCATCCATGACATCGGACGGGAGGATGCAAAACAGGAGATTATCAAGATAGAGCCTTTGAACATTCCGGACTTTGTTCCGGCAGACACGCTCTCGGACAGGAAAATCCGTGAGATGGAAGAGTTTTTTAACCAATTCAACAAATAAGACAATGAGTAATGACGCAAACAAATTGAAAAAACGGCAGGAAATCAGGAAGTACCTGGTCTTTGCCGGGATGTTCCTGCTGTTCATCGGCTGTATGTGGTGGATTTTCGCCCCGTCGGAAAAGGACAGGCAGGAAAAGGAGAAGAACTCCGGGTTCAACACCGAACTGCCCGACCCGAGAGGGGCGGGTATCGAGGCGGACAAGATTACGGCTTACGAGCAGGCGGACATGAGACGCAGGCAGGAAGAGAAGATGCGCACATTGGAGGAATTCTCCGCGATGGCGGACGGGGGCAGGCAGGAGGTGGTCACGGAACCGTTCATCGAACTGTCACCGGATACGGACTATCCAAGCAGCGGCACATCCAACCATAACGGCGGAAGTTACCGGAGAAGCGGCTCTTTCTCATCGTCCACGGCAGCCTACAACGACATCAACGCCACGCTTGGCAGTTTCTACGAGACCCCGAAGGAAGACCCCGAGAAGAAGGCGTTGAAAGCCGAAGTCGAGCAACTGAGGCAGGCTGCCGCCATACAGCAGCCCGCGCAGATGACCTACGAAGAGCAGGTGGCCCTGTTGGAGAAATCATACGAACTGGCTGCCAGATATACGCCGGGAAAGGATGGCGCGAGGACGGAGAGCCGGGAAGAAACGGAGCCTGTTTCCAACAGCAGGAAACCGAAAGCCGTTCCCGTGGAGCAGGTATCCACGCCGGTGGTATCGTCACTTCATCAGCCAATCAGTGACTCCGTGTTGTTTGCAAGGCTGGAGCAATCCGGAAACATGGGCTTCCATACCGCTGTGGGAAACTCCGGAGAGAAGTATAGCCGGAATACCATCCGCGCCTGTGTGCATGGCGACCAGACCGTCACCAGCGGACAGGGCGTGAGGCTGAGACTTTTGGAACCTATGCGTGTCGGCAGGTACACGCTCCCACGTAATTCCATAGTTACCGGAGAGGGACGCATACAGGGAGAACGGCTCGGTATCGAAATCATCCAGGTGGAGCATGGCGGAGTCATCATTCCGGTGGAACTCACCGTGTATGACAACGACGGACAGGACGGAATCTTCATTCCGGGTTCCATGGAGGCGAATGCGGTCAGGGAGGTGGCCGCCAACCTGGGACAGAACCTCGGCACGAGCATCTCCATCACCAACCAGTCGGCAAAGGACCAGCTGCTGTCCGAACTCGGAAGGGGTGCCATACAGGGAGTGTCGCAATACATATCACGGAAAATGCGTGAGGAGAAGGTACACCTCAAGTCCGGCTATACCCTGATGCTTTACCAGAAAGAGAATCAATAACAACCCATTAAAATTCAAGAAGTATGAAAAAGATTTTTGTAATGCTTGCCCTTGCATTGGGCACAACGAGTGCTTTCGCACAGAATGAGTCCGATTTCGTATCGGCAGAAAAAAACAATGTGACACTGGCCAAGGATGTCTATCCGCAGCAGGAAGACGGCGACCTCTATCATGGTCTGACCCGGAAACTCACCTTTGACAGGATGGTACCTCCGTATGGGTTGGAAGTGACCTACGACAAGACGACCCACATCATCTTCCCGTCGGCTGTACGTTATGTGGATCTCGGTTCCCCGAATCTCGTGGCGGGCAAGGCTGACGGTGCGGAGAATGTCATCCGTGTGAAGGCGGTGGTGAAGAACTTCCGTGACGAGACGAATATGTCGGTCATCACTGAAAGCGGCAGCTTTTACACTTTCAATGTCAAGTACGCCGATGAGCCGTTGCTTTTGAATGTGGAGATGAAGGACTTTATCCATGACGGCAGCAAGGTGAACCGCCCGAACAACGCGCTTGACATCTATTTAGAGGAACTGGGCTGTGAATCTCCCAAATTAGTGCAGCTTATCAACAAAAGCATCCACAAGGAAAACAGACGCCATGTCAAGCACATCGGCAGCAAGGCTTTCGGCATCCAGTACCTCTTGCGCGGAATTTACACCCACAACGGGCTGCTTTATTTCCATACGCAGATTAAGAACTCTTCCAATGTGCCTTTCGAGGTGGATTTCGTGACATTCAAGATTGTGGATAAGAAAGTGATGAAGCGTACAGCCATCCAGGAGCAGGTCATCTTCCCGCTCCGTGCCTATAACTACACCACTGTGGTTGCCGGCAACAAAGAAGAACGTACCGTATTCACTCTTGACAAGTTCACCATTCCGGCCGACAAGGTGCTGGTGGTGGAACTGAACGAGAAAAGCGGCGGTCGCCACCAGTCGTTCACCGTGGAGAACGAGGACATCGTGAGAGCCATGGTAATCAATGAACTTAAAGTGAAGTGACCATGCGTAAAGTCGTTTGTATCATAGTAACGGTCGTGTCGCTTGCCCTGTTCTCAGGGCGGGCGCACGCCCAACGCTATCTCCCCGGCATGACGGGAGTGGAACTTCGCGGAGGTTTTGCCAACGGTTCAAGGAATCCGTTGAACTATTATACCGGATTCGCGGTGTCGGGATATACCAAGAGAGCCAACCGTTGGGTGGTCGGTGCGGAATACCTGCAAAAGAATTACGGATACCGTAATGTATCCCTTCCCCGTACGCAGTTCACGACCGAAGGCGGATATTACCTGAAGTTCCTGTCCGATCCATCCAAGACACTGTTCCTTTCCATCGGCGGTTCGGCAATGGCCGGTTATGAAACCGTGAACTGGGGTGACAGGATATTGTATGACGGTTCCAGACTGCTTGTCAAGGATGCCTTTGTCTATGGAGGGGCGATAACGCTGGAACTGGAGACCTATGTCACAGACCGTATCGTGCTGCTGGCAAGTGTCCGTGAGCGTGCCTTGTGGGGCAGTTCGCTCGGGGTATTCACGACCCAGTTCGGGATAGGACTGAAATTCATCATCAACTGAAAATTACCGCTTATGAATATAGAAGACATAAGGGCTGTTCCCATTACCGATTTCCTCGCGAGATTGGGATACGGGCCGAAAAGACAGCGCAGGGATGAATGCTGGTATCTCGCTCCTTACCGTGAGGAACTGACTGCCTCGTTTCAGGTAAACATCCGCAAGAATGTCTGGCACGACTTCGGAACCGGACGCGGCGGTGATATTTTCACCCTTGCCGGGGAATTTGTCGGCAGTAACGATTTCAAGGAGCAGGCGGATTTCATCACGAGGATTTATGGTGGGCTGGCTCCGGAAAGGAAGACGGTCTTCCGTCCGAAAGAGAACGGCAAGGATAATCCGGATGAAAGGGAATGTATGACGGATATCCGTTTCGGACCGCTTTACAATAAGGTTCTGCTCCGCTATCTGGAGGGACGGGGCATTTGCAGCGATGTGGCATTACCGAACTGCGAGGAGGTCAGGTATTCCTTGCACGGGAAACAGTATTTCGCCATCGGGTTCAGGAATCGAAGCGGCGGATATGAACTGCGCAACCGTTTTTTCAAGGGAAGCCTGTCCCCGAAAGACATTTCGCTGACAGACAACGGCTCGGATATCTGTAACCTCTTTGAAGGGTTTATCGACTACCTCTCGTGGATGGTGTTGGGATTGGGGGGCGGTGATGACTGTCTCGTGCTGAACTCGGTGGCGTTGCTGGAACGTTCGTTTCCTGTTCTTGACAGGTATGAGACGATAAACTGCTATCTGGACCGGGACGAAGCCGGGAGGCGAACACTGGAAGCACTCCGGAAACGCTATGGCAACAGGATTGAGGACCGTTCTGCCTTGTACAAGGGGTTCAAGGATTTGAACGAGTACTTGCAAAACAGGTTGCCACAGGATTAAGACAATGAAGTATAACAAATTAAAAATCAGATTGGATATGAATACATTGATTCAAAAAAGAGGATTGGGCGGACTTTTGTCCGTCCTGTTCCTGAGCCTTACGGCTTTTCTGTTTACTGCCTGCAATGACGATATGGACGTGCAGCAGGCTTATCCCTTCACGGTGGAAACGATGCCTGTTCCCACGCGCATAGTGAAGGGCGAGACCGTGGAGATACGTTGTGAACTCAAACGGGAAGGACGTTTCTCCGATGCGCGTTACACCATACGTTATTTCCAGCCGGACGGCAAGGGCACACTCCGCATGGATGACGGGATGATACTGCTGCCGAATGACCGCTATCCGCTTGACAGGGAGGTGTTCCGGCTGTATTACACTTCCGCATGCGAGGACCAGCAGTCGATTGACATCTATTTTGAGGACAACAGCGAACCGAAACAGCTGTTCCTGCTCAGTTTTGATTTCAACAACGAAAGAAAGGAGGAGACTGAAGAGAAAACGGAAGGGACGGTATCTAATCCCGGGACTTCTTGGAGCAGGGATTCGCTCGTTATTGTAAGACCGCCTGTATCGAAATCTGAAAAGGCTTCCCTATGCGAATGATTGTAGCGGCTTTATGCCTGATTACGACTTATAGCGGTATGGCGGCACAACCACGGGGAGGTGAAGAACCGCCTCCCGCCGCCTTGCAAATCCAAGCTTCACTTTTCGAGAAAGCGGTTGCCTGTATCAAGGAACATGAAGGGTGGCACGGAAATCATTTGCCGTATGTGGGATATGGCCACAAGCTGTTGCCGGGCGAGACCTTCACACCGGACATGACCGAAGTGCAGGCGGATTCTTTGTTGAGGGTGGATCTGATGAAACTGTGCAGGATGTGCAGCCGCTTTGGAAAAGATGCCCTGTTAGTTGCAACTTTGTCTTATAATGTCGGTTATTATCGTTTGGTCGGCTATGGAAAGATTCCCAAAAGTAGGCTTATTCAGAAGCTGGAAGCTGGTGACAGGAATATCTATGATGAGTATATCTCATTCAGGTGTTACAAGGGAAAAGTAGTACCAAGCATCGAACGACGAAGGAAAAAGGAGTTCAGACAGCTGTACATACCTTAATTGTAAAAAGCCTTTCCTTAAGCAGAGGAGAGGCTTTTTACAAATTCTAATATACAACGAAACTTATTCAACATTATGGGTTTATCTATTATTTACATAGAATTTAAACATACGGGTGAAAACATTGTCAATCATACATATCAATAAGATTCGAGTGAAATAATTATCTGAACCATCATCATTAGTTATGTCTAATAATTTAGGAATATTACTTTGATATGAAAGCAGATTATGAGCACATCTATTACGATGCCTATACAATTTTTCAAATGAATCGTTTAAACTATTATCTCCTCCAAAAATGCCGCTCACCGTAAAATATCCATTATCTCTGTAATGTATTTTTTTAGAAAAGTCAATAAGTCGCGAAAAATCACGTGGTAACCATTTCCTAAATATTGTTGTCTCAAATTTTGATATTAGGTTGTCTCTTATTTCAGAGATTTGTATATTTGTTTCATTTTCATCAGGAAACGGGAATATGTGATTTTTATCTTCCAATGTTTTCTTTAGTATCACATACACTTTGTTTTTGTCTTCTAATCGAGAGCACTCACCAACATTGAAAGAACCATTCAGATATTTATATCTAAAATCAAAATCGTCACTTGCAATCTCCCAAAGAATACATTTCAATTTTTGTTCTTGATATCCTGTAAGTCGTAAAAATACACTCTGTAAAAGATATTCACACAATGGATAATGGGCAATATTTGGGTCAATTGTAGAAGCAGACATTATTGCATCATCTACAATTTCAAATATATCTGAGGTAATAAAATCCGTATGCATAAATACTACATTAAAGAATTTTCATAGGCATTTATAGATGCT
>CAJTSF010000040.1 GCA_910578985.1 uncultured Odoribacter sp.
GCACCCCCTTGCCCAGTCCTTTCATCAGTTCGGGAATCTTCTTGCCGCCGAAGAACAGCAGCACGACCAACGCAATCAGCAGTACTTCCTGCATACCCAAACCGCCGATAAACAATAGCTTGCTCATGATTATTTACGAATTAAACGGTTAATAAATGCCCATCCGCCGAATACCTGTAAAAGCATTCCCGGAATGCCGATGCGAAAATCCTGCACGGCAAGATAAAAGTCACCTTTAATTGCCCATTCTCCCAATGTACCAACGATTTGATAAGCCATAACTACAATAAGCAACATCCATATAGAGACTTTTTTGAAGCGTGTAGCAACAATTCCTGCGAAACCAGCCAATAATGCCGATTTTAACAAAATTGCAGGTAATCCGCTGACAGCTGGCATACCAAACAACAAGGAATTTATCAGAGGCGAAGCAATGGCTGTAAGAATCCCCACTCTCCATCCGTATTTATAAGCTCCAACGAGGGTGAAGAAATAGATGGGCAGCCAAGTTATTCCACCTTGCGGTATAAGATGAAAAAACTGGGGAACGACAATATTGCCCAAAACGAATAACGAGGCTGCCGAATAGGTTTTCACGTTATTGTATTCCAATGAATAGAGTTTTACTGTTGTTTGCATATGTGTATATTTGTTTAAGATTAAAAATGAATGTTTATGCCGCCCATAACCGTTGCTCCCGGCATGGGATAACCGGCGTTTATTTCGTATTTCTGAGCCATCAGGTTCTCGCCACGCAACCACAGGTCAAGCCATTGGGTCGCAGAAAACTGGCCGCGCAAGTTCCATAATACAAAGTTTTCTGTAACGGGATTATCTCCCACAGAGGTATAAAGTCCGTCAATATACTGGATACCGGAGGAAACGCTCCAACGTCCCTTGGTGAAACTACCTCCGGCATAAAGCTTGTGTTCCGGGGCAGCAATTACCGGATTTTTCATGTGCAGGAAACTATAGTTAGCATCTACCGACCAATACGCATTGATTCGATATGCGGCCATCAATTCCACACCGGCATTATCTATCTTTCCGGAGTTTTGATTGAGCATTCCCGACCCATTAGGATTGGGCAAGGTCATAATCAGGTTCTTTCCGTCGATGTAGAAAACGTTCACACCATAGTTCAAACGACCGTTCAGCAGGGTTTGCGACAGGGCTATTTCATAGTTCCACATTGATTCCGGTTTCAAATCGGGATTCTGCGGAGGAAACATATACATCTCACGCAGAATCGGGTAACGGAAACCTTCTGATGCAGAGGCTTTCAACTCAATGGCAGATGGCAGATGGAAAGCAAGCCCCGCCTGCGGTATCCATTCCGTACCAATCCTTGAATGATTGTCCACGCGAATCCCGGCATTCAAAGTAAGCCATTTACCAATGTCCTGACGGAAGTCCACGTATCCGGCAATCTCATCTTCATGCTTGTCAACCAAATCATTGCGAGTTCCCTCTCTTTCGCCTGCCACATAATCAGTCCATGCTTTACCGCCATACCTGAACCAGTCGAATCCGAATGTGATACGATTTCCCTTGAAGAACTGCGCACTTTGGTACAGCGACACGCCCATCATGTTGTCCCTTGACTTAAAACGCCCGTCCTGCGCAGTCTCACCTGCACTTGGGGTATAACCGTCGTTTATCCAATGGTTCCCCCAGTTGTAGAAGAAACTGGCCGCACCCGAAGTTCGCTGGTAATGGTTGGTCACGGCAAAAGAAGATACCCCTCGTGTGATGCGCTGGTAGGCGTCAACGAGCGGAGCCGATACCTGACCAGGATAGGAAGCATTGAAATGCGTCACGTTCACATCGGCATACATGTTCCAGTTATCCGTCACGTCATATCCCACTTTGGCGTATCCTCCATATTGCTCGAATCCCATATCATCACGGTGTCCGTCTGTGCGGTTGTACGAGCCGCTGACTATGGACGAGAATCGTCCTTTCCGGACCATATTGGTCAGTTCGGTTTCGAGCGTGTTGTACGAGCCGTATCCCGCATGAAGATTGGTGCGTACTCCGTCTTCGTGCATTTTTCTGGTCACGACATTGACCACACCACCCATCGCATTCGAACCGTAGAGCACGGAGGCCGGACCTCTCAGAACTTCAACCTTATCTGCCAATAAAGACTGGTAAGCATCGGCAATCGGATGTCCGAAAATACCAGCATATTGAGGATGTCCGTCTATCAGCACCATCATTCGTGCCGTACCGCCTGAAAGTCCGCGAAGAGATATTCCACCGGCAGCACCGCCCGATACGCCGTAACCCATTATACCACGTGCGGTAGTAAAAAGTCCCGGTACGTTTTCGGTAAGCACAGGCAGCAGCGAAGGCTGCATGGCTTGTTCTATCTTCCGGCGGTTTACCACGGAAACCGTTTGCGACAGATGGCGCACATCCGTTGCATCACGTGTTCCTGTCACTACAACTTCGCCTATCGTGTACGAGCGCGTACTATCTGCAACTTCCTGAGCCCGACTTCCTTCGGGATAAAATAAGGAGGTGCACAATATTATAGAACCTAAACATTGTCGTATTTTTCTATTTATCATATTGCTGATTCATTCATAAAATCATGAATAAACGGCAGACATTCCACTGCCGTTTTACAATCCTTGCACAAAATCTCCACCGGACAGAAGCCATCTCCTTTGCGGTTGATGATATTAGGGACTTTCTTGGCGAAACGGAACGATATACCGGAATCTTCAAGCAGTCCGAGAGCGGACGTACTGATAACACCGGCAAAGAGTTCCCGGACGCCGCCCAGTATCAGCAACGCGGCAGCCCCTTTGCCGACCACTTTATCCGCCACGGACGCACCCCGTAGCCAATCGGGATGTTCTGTCAGGAGACCATACAAGTCGGATATACCTCGACCGTCGAATGTGCGGATTCCGTCACCGGCTACCACCAAGGAATGGCTGCCGTCTTGCAGTATCTGAACCAGTTCGTCCATCATCATCCGATTTCCTGTTTCAGCCGTTCCACGTATGCGTCTATCCGATGCAGTTCCTTCGGGATATCGATACGCTGCGGACAATGAACGCTGCACTGGTTGCAGCCGATGCACCGGTTCGCCTGACGCAATTTCGGAACATTACGGTCGTAGCCCACGAGAAAGGCCCGGCGTGCTTTTCTGTAATTCTCCTCCTGCATGCTTTCCGGGATGTTCCCTTCATTCAGACATTTATTGTAATGGAGCAGAATGGCCGGAATATCCAAACCATACGGACAAGGCATACAATATTTGCAGTCGTTGCAGGGAATCGTGTCGAACTGCATCATACGTGTAGCCGTCTCTTGCAGGAACCTGAAATCGTCCTCCGTCAGCGGCTTCAAAGGAGCGTAAGTGCGCAGGTTGTCCTCCAAATGCTCCATACGGGTCATGCCGCTCAATACGGTATGCACGCCCGGCAGGCTGCCGGCAAAACGGAACGCCCACGAAGCCACGCTCATCTCCGGCTCGCGCTGCTTGAGGCGGGCTACGATGGTGCTCGGCACATTGGAAAGCCGGCCGCCTAACAGCGGTTCCATGATAACAGCCGGAATACCGCGCTTTTCCAGTTCGCCATACAGGTATTCGGCATCTGTATTCCGAGGATTAATTTGCTTGGCGTACTTCCAGTCCAGATAATTCAACTGGATTTGCACAAAGTCCCACTTGTATTCATCGTGTCGGGAGAGCAGATAATCGAACACCCGGACATCTCCGTGATAGGAGAATCCGAGGTTGCGGATACGACCCGACTTGCGCTCCTCCAACAGAAAGTCGAGGATACCGTTATTCATGTAGCGGTTTTCAAACTCCTCCATGCCATCACCCATCCCTACGCCGTGCAGAAGCAAATAGTCTATATAATCCACCTGCAACTCTTTCAACGAATTGCGGTACATGGCAATGGAGGCTTCCCGGCTCCATGTGGCCGGGGAGAAATTGGACAGCTTGGTGGCGATGAAATACTTGTCGCGCGGATGACGGCTCAGGGCAATACCGGTGGCGTGTTCCGACTTGCCCCGGCAATAGGCGGGCGACGTGTCGAAATAGTTCACTCCGTGGGCAATGGCATAGTCCACCAGCTCGTTTACCATCTCCTGGTCTATCTCCTCATTTCCTTCGCGGGCACTACGGCCACCGACAGAGGGCAGGCGCATCATACCGAAACCCAGCAACGACACCTTGTCGCCTGATGTCGGATTCGTCCGGTAAGTCATCCGGTCCGTAGGGATTTCTCCGGCTGCGGTCGTCAATGTCCCGTCTTTCCCGCCACCCACGCAAGCCGACAGTCCGGTCGTGGCCACTCCGGCGGCTCCTATTGTTTTCAGAAAATCCCGGCGGGACAGGACTTTCTTCTTTTTATCTTGATTGCTCATATTCTTTCTGCTTATAAAGTTTTACATCACGCTGTGCATCGTGTGTCCTTCCACATAGATGGCACTGAACGGACGTGCCGGGCACAGATTCTCGCATGCGCCGCACCCGATGCACCGTTCGGCATTCACAACGGGGATTTTGACCGAGTTCACATCTTCACTGTCTGACGGAACCATCAGTATTGCGCCCGAAGGACAATGGCGGGCACAGTTGCCGCACTCCACACCGTCGGTCAACGGAATGCAATTTTTCCTGATCCATACGGCATGACCGATGCGGGCGGATGATTTCTCCTCGATGGTAATCGGACGGATGGCTCCTGCGGGACATACATCGGAGCAGCGCGTACACTCCGGACGGCAATATCCCCGTTCGTAGGACATTTCGGGTTGCATCAGTTTCTGCAAGTCGGTCGAAGGACGGAGCACGTTATTGGGGCATGCCGACACGCAAAGCTGGCAGGCCGTACAATGCTGTGCAAAATGGCGTGCGCTCCATGCACCCGGCGGTACAATCGGCGTGGCACGTACCGGAATCTTTTTGTCCTCGATGACCGCCAGTCCGCCGTCCACTTTCTTCTCCTGCGCTTTCACCGCTGATGTGGCGGCAAGCACGGCTGTTGCCGAAAGGAAGTTGCGGCGGGCGGTATCAATCTGGCTGTTATCGGCTTTCGGGTTCTCTTCTTTTCCGGTCTTTTTATCCGAAGCCTTTGTTCTCATTCGGAACCCGATAGCTCCGTGCTTGCAGGTATCGAGACAGTCCATACAAACCACACAACGGCTGTAATCTATCCGATGCTCCTTGCCATCGATACACGCCGCCTTGCATTTGCGAGAACAGAGACCGCAACGGTTGCATTTGCTTTCGTCGATTGTGATACGGAACAGGGAAAAACGGGAAAAAAATCCCAATACCGTTCCCACAGGGCAAATCGTATTACAGTAAGTACGTCCGTTCCGCCATGCCAGCACGGCAAGCACAATGAATGTTGTGACAGCAATCACAAACGTAGACAGGCTCTTCATCCATACCTCCGTTTCATAAAAGGCGTAACTGTCCGCCCGCTCGGCGAAATAGGCCAGCAGGTTATTTCCCAAACGGTATATCGGAGCAAAAAGATTGGACGCGATACGCCCGTAAGAGCTGTACGGTGCCAGCAAGGCCACGAAAGAGTCGATACCGGCAATCAGGGCTGCAACGAACAGCACCAGCACACAGTAGCGCAGCCACTTCTTTTCCGGGGAGTAGGAAAAGCGATACCGTTTCTTCTTCCGCCGTCCGCTTATCCACGATACGATGTCTTGCATCACGCCCAGCGGACAGATGACCGAGCAATAGACACGGCCTGCAAGCAACGTCAGCAGAACCAACGCGATCACCACTTCCGCATTCAAGGCAAGCAATGCGGGCAGAAATTGTATTTTTGCCGTCCAGCCCAGCCACGCATGAACCGTTCCCGTAAAGTCGAGGAACAGAGCCGTAACCGCCAGAAAAAACAATACGGCAAATGTCAGTCTTATTTTTCTCAACATAACTTCTTATGATTATTATAGTTTCTGATTGTTCGCCAGCTTTAAGTCCATCAACGAAATGTGCTCGTTGCGGTATCTCGCATTGGGATTCTTTTCCGTTCCATCAGGGAATGAACCGTCTTCCGACTTACGGAACTGTATGGCTTTCTGCGGACAGTTCTGTATGCAGGCGAAACAGAACTCGCAGTCGCCGGACATCTTCACGCCTCTCGATGTCAGCTCATAGTTGCCGCGAGGACACACGTATGTACAGATTCCGCAGTCGATACAGGCATCGGTCACGGTAAAACTCTTTTCGCTTTTCATCAGAAAGCCCACCTCCGGATCGAGCCTCGTCCTCTGCATGAATCCACGGTGCATCTGGCGTTCTTCTTCCGTTACCGGTTCGTGCCAATGTCTCCGTCCGTTGATGTCCGTCGTTATCTTCTGCAAATTTTCGGGGATATGCTTATCCATCTTGATTTGCTCGTTCATGTCGAAGTTGGGCAGCCAGTTATCCACCATGATGATGGTGTTGATGTAATCGAACGCATTTCTCGCTTTTCGGGATACGCTGTCCCAAATCTCCACCGCATCGCATTTTCTCGCACCGTAGGTGAGGACAGCGAACTTGTATCCGGCTTTCAATTTCGCCTTCTGAACGAACTGCCGGACCATATAGGGAGGCATGTGCCCGTAGATAGGATAAACGATACCGATTTCATCCGCTTCAAATTCATATTTCCCTTGCTTCACCATCTGTGGAATACTCAACAGTTCCGTATTCTCTTCGGCCAACTGGCGGGCGATATACAGGCTGTTGCCCGTCCCGGTAAAATAAAAGATAATCCGTTTGCTCTTTTTTGCTTCGCAGGATGCCAGTGAAAGCAGCCCTGAAGAGGCGACCGCACCGCTCACTACGGCAGCCCCCATACGTTTCAGGGCATCCCGACGGCTGATTTTATTATCCGTACTCATATCTCTGATTCTTAATGGTTATTGTAATTATTCACTTTCGTGCAATTTTTCTCTGCCTCGGCTTGTCAAAAAGGCTGTCTTTTGCAAAGATAGATAATGCCTCCAAGAGCGGTCTTACAGAAATTTCGGGACGTAATGCAATTTTTACGGTAAATTTCCTGCCCTCCGGATATGTAAAAGCCATACCTCCAAACGGAAGAATGGCCTTATTGTATCATTCCCTTTTCTGTTTTTTCATCTTGATTTATTTTTTAAGCGTATAACGAACCCAGATAGTCCCGTTTGCGAACGGCTCAACACTTGCCAGTTTCAGCGGAACCGGAGAATGGCTCATGTCCCTGATACCATCGAACAGAGCCGTTTGTCCTGCCCGTCCGTCAATCCCAGGAGCCAGTAGCAGGCTCACTTCGTCAATAAGTCCCGCTTCAAGGAATCCACCGTTGATATGGCCTCCCCCAAGTACAGCAAGTCGTTTGACATCAAATTCTTTGCGAAGGATTTCCATTGCCCGGGGTAAATCAATGGAATCTTTGCCGATGCAAATCCACGATATTTCCTGTTCGCGCAGCATGTCAAGATACTCTTCCGGCACCAGTTCACTTACGATGCAGAGCAACGGCGTGCCGTCAATCTCCGAAGAAGGCCAGCACAGACGTCCGCGTGTATCTATGGCTACCATATAAGCATCTGACTTTACGGCAATGTGTACCGAAGGCTTGTCAACCGGTTTGTTTACCGCCGCAACGAACGGTTCCTTTTCGGCACTATAATGTTCCAATGTAACCCGACCCTCCAATAGCGATGGGCAATCAAGTTGTTCCAGCGTGGTGTAGTATTCGTCACCGCTGATTTTTTCAACCATCGAACAGTCGATACGGCCATCGATGGATGCCACCATGTGGCTTACGATATAAGGTCTTATCTTCATTTTATTTGGTTTCGGATTTAAGCGGCCCGTAGAAATAAGATGCCGTGGCTCCGCCATCAACGAGAAAGTCAGTACCCGTAATGAATGCACCTCGGCAATCAGATTTAGGATGGAAGACCGGGAGGACAAGTCCATTTCACGGGAACGGCATCGAAGCCTGCCTCGTTAATTGTTTTGGAAATCGCGTCTGCATTTGCCTGGTTCTTGTCGCCGATGACGATTTTCATGCCATAACCCATGCGGCGGGCGATGGCCATACCAATCTGACCGAATCCAGTCAATATCATTGCATTTTTTCATGTCCTTTATCTTTTCAACTATTATTTATTTTGAATGATTTGCCAGCCAATCTATCGTTGTTTTCCGTGCTTGCTCCTGCGACTTTTGGGCCGTAGTTCCGCGTATTGCCAGACCATTCAGCACAATAGCACCATTACATGCCTTTTTTATTTTGTTTTCCGTATCCGACAAACCGCTGCCTTCGTGGGTGCAAAACGGGATAACCGTCTTTCCCTGCCAATCATGCTTCTCAATGAAAGTGTAGACTGACATCGGCATATCTCCCCACCAATTGGGATAGCCGATATAAATGACGTCATACTCCTCCACGACAACATCTCCTTTGATTGCAGGACGAGACTTGTTTTCCTTTTCCGTTTTAGCAACCTCCACGCAAGCATTGTATTCATCCGGATAAGGATTCACCGGTTCTATCTGAAATAACTTGCCGTCGGTTTCTTCTGCAATCATCTCGGCAATGATATGGGTGTTACCTTTGCTGATTTTGCCCACATTGTAGTTCTCTCCGGTCCGGGAGAAATATGCTACCAGTACTTTCTTATTTTTCATTGCGTAATTTTGTGATACGGCATTTTGTGCAAACAAAAAAATTCCACATGCGCACAATACCGTTAAAACTATCTGAATCTTTTTCATACCCTATTCGTTATTATTTATCTTCTCTTTCAGTTTTTATTGTTCTCAATGGCAAAGATAGCCGGTTGTATCGAGTTGAGGCTTAAACGAATTACAGATTGGCCTACCGAAATTACAGATTTTGCCGATAAGTATGTATCCGGGCATTGGAAAAACATTAATTTTGCTTTCTATACGAACGAACATAATATATATGAACAAGAATTTATTAAATATAGAAACTATTTTCGAATACAACGACATACTTGGTGTAAGGACATTGCATCCTCTTGTCAGTGTTATTGATTTGTCGAAGGCTAAACCGATGCGCCACATGCGCCATACGTTCAGCTTTTATACAGTTTACCTGAAAGAGGTAAAATGCGGTGATTTGATATACGGCCGGCAATATTACGATTATCAGGAAGGAACAGTCGTATGCCTCGCTCCGGGACAAGTCATAGGCATCGAAGACAATGGCGAGACATTCCAGCCCAAAGGATGGGCATTATGTTTCCATCCGGATCTCATACGCGGCACATCTTTGGGCAGCCATATCAAGGAGTACACCTATTTTTCGTATGAAGTAAACGAAGCGTTACACCTTTCGTTGGAAGAACGTGGAATATTCGTGGACTGCCTCAATAAAATCAGCCATGAACTGGAACACGCCACTGACCGATTGAGCAAACGGCTCATAGCGACAAATATTGAATTGCTACTGGATTATTGCCTGCGTTTTTATGAACGGCAGTTCATTACGCGAGAAAATGTAAATACAGACATACTGACCCGATTTGAGGCTTTGCTCGATAACTACTTCGAAAGTAACAGGGCAAAAGCAGAAGGATTGCCGACAGTGAAATGGTGTGCATCGGAATTGTGTCTCTCATCCAATTATTTTGGTGACCTGATAAAAAAAGAAACAGGCAAGACCGCACAGGAGCATATACAGCTCAAACTGATAGGTATGGCTAAGGAAATGGTCTTGAATCCGGAACGCTCGATTTCTGAAATCGCTTATGAACTCGGATTCCAATATCCGCAACATTTCACGCGGTTGTTCAAGAAGGTGACAGGCATGCCCCCCAACGATTACAGACAGCAAGGATTAAAGGATTAAAGGCTTAATTGAATATGAGCAGGATAAAAGAACTTAGAATAGATATGCGCAAACCTGAAGAGGCGAATCCGGCAGAAGAAATTTGCTGCGCGCAATTGTGTTTCAGGATAAACCATACGATGCTCTGGTGAATGAATTGTTCTTAGGTAATATCGGTGAAAATAGTCGGGTTATGCCTCTTGTGAATGTCGTTCGGGGCTATAGCGTGAAGATTGGCAAGAATGTGGTGATTATGAACAACTCCCTCTTCATGGCAGCAGGAGGAATTACAATCGATGACGATGTGATGGTCGCCGCCAATGCCCAGCTTATTTCCAACAATCATGATTTATACGACCATCAGGTATTG
>CAJTSF010000041.1 GCA_910578985.1 uncultured Odoribacter sp.
TTGACCTCGGATGATTTGTAATAGGTGCGCCCGTCTATCATGTAGTAAGTCACGAGTTTTTTCTGGCGGTACCGTGCAAGGGTGCGTTTCGTGATACCGAGCAACTCACACATGTCCTGGTTATCCAGCAGCTTGTCGCCGTCAAGGGCGGAGGTCTGCCGGTTCATGCGGCCCAGTTTGTCTTCAATCTTGTCGAACCGTTCCATGATTTGGTGAAGCATCATCTGGAACGTCTCACGGTCTATCTGTATCATAATATGATCTGTCTTTTGAGTGTAAATAATGACTGATTACACCTTGTCGCGCAACAGGTTATACTATGATATAGGGCTAATGGCGTACCAATGACCCTGCATTTCACGGAATAGCACAGGCATTCCACTGAAATACAGCGAAATAAAAATTATTGGAGGAAAAATTGTGATGGAAAAGGGGCTTGCAAAATGCAAGGATTCCCGCAATGTGCAAGTTACATCTTGCGAGGGTTGCGATAAATCAATCGGCAGATGCCGTTGGAAAAGGTAGTGGCTTTATGCAACCGCCATTGCAGAGTGGGAAGCATGTTTTGTATGGAAGTTCCACTACCGGAGGAAACGGGAAGCAGGTAGATGACCAGTTCGTCCACGAGGTTGTAGAGGAAAAGTCCCCGGAGCAGTTCCAGCGATTCGGAATCGGAAACTTCAGCCAGATAGGTAAAGGTATTGTCTTTGCCGTCTTTCTCGCACAGCAGGTCCAGAATGGAATGGGGTAAAATCCTTGCGTCACAGCGTTCACGCCAATGGGCAAAACCTTTCCTGTGGTCCATTACCCATTGCATCGACACGTTATCGGATTCCGGAAGGAACCCGTCCAATGTCATCACCGTTACTGCTTGGATTTTTGGCATATACTCCGGTATTTAATCTCAACCGGAAGCCGTCAAACAAGAAGCGTGCAAACACACTACTTCTAATGGAGGCTCTGGAATGCCTTTGAAAGGAATAGGTGAATGCACGCTATGCGTAGGCATAGCATAAGCAATCACGCAATAGTTCCTTTCAATGTTAATTTTCCAGATTCCCATTAGAAACGCCTTGCGGTCTTATGTTATATATCGTCGGCAACTGCCCTATTGACAGTAAGCCGATTTTTCTCTATTTAATTGCAAAATTACATATATTCAGCGATATTTCCATTAATTGCGGTTATCTATTTCACTTCAGCCCGTATTTCTTCATTTTCCGGTACAGCGTTGCCGGATTGATATTCAGCATCGTCGCGGCTTGTTCCCGGTGTCCGTTGCAAACCTTCAGGGCATTGATAATGCTCTCTTTCTCCATCGTTTCATCTCTCAGGGGCAGGACGGCACGTGATGGCACCACGTCATTTGTACATGGACGGATTTCCATATCCAACGCTTCCATATTCAGCATCGGCGTTTCCGTGACCAGCACGGCACGTTTGATCCGGTTCTGCAACTCCCGCACATTGCCCGGCCAGTGATAGGCAAGCATCCTGCGCCTGGCATCGTCCGTAAAGCCCTGCGTTTCCCGTTTCAGCTCTTTGGAATAGCGTTCACGGAAGAATTCGGCCAACGGGATGATGTCTTCCGGGCACTCCGCCAACGACGGCTGCCGAATCTCGAACTCGTTCAGCCGGTGGTAGAGGTCTTCCCTGAAACGTCCTTCCCGGATGGCCAGTTGCATATCCTCGTTCGTGGCGGCAATTATCCGTACATCGGCTGTCCTCTCCCTGCCGCCTACCGGAGCATAGGTATTCTCCTGCAATACCCGCAGGAGCAAGGACTGTATCTCGTAGGACATCGTCCCGATCTCGTCCAGAAACAGCGTGCCGCCTTTCGCCATGTCGAAATATCCGGTCTTGGCACTGTCGGCACCGGTAAACGACCCTTTCTCGTGCCCGAAGAAGAGCGAGACGGCCAGTTCACGCGGCAACGCCCCGCAGTTTACCGCGACGAAAGGCATATTCCAGCGTTCGCTGTTGTTATGGATTGTTTGTGCTACCGACTCTTTACCGGTTCCATTGGCACCGAGAATCATTACCGACATATCGGACGGAGCGACCAGCCTGGCAAACTTTTCCACTTGCAGAATCCTGGGGCTTGTACGGTGAAACAGCACCTTCTCTTTCCTGCGCACCGTAGCCACCGGGCGGAACACATCTTCAGCCAACTCCAGCAGATGCTCCCGGTGTACCGGTTTGGGCAGGTAATCCCTGGCTCCGAGCTTGATGGTACGCACCACATCGGGCACAGAAACATACTCGGTCGTGATAATGAACGGGATGTCCTTCTTTTCCTTGCGCAACCATTCCAGAAGGGAAATGCCATCTCCCTCCGGCAAACGCACGTCCGACAGGATCAGGTCGAACTGCGTTCTGCGTATCAATGAGCGTGCTATCGTCTCGTTCATGGCCGTCACGGCATCATACCCCGCCTGTGAGAGCCAGTCTTTCTGCATCTGTGACAAACCGACGTTGTCCTCAACTATCAGTATCTTCCGTTTCATTCGTCACTCTTTTTATCTCGGCTTCCGCCACTTTAATAAGGATGGCGGCGTAATCCATAATCTGCCGGGTATGTTCATTCAATATCTTATCGTTTATAGTCTCATCTTTCAGTAAAGCGCGATAAGCCGACAAGGTTTCTTCCATTTGCAGCAATTCCCACATCGGTTGCATCCGGTGGGTGATTTCACGCAATTTCTGTCTGTCGCCGTTTTTCATTGCCGTAGCGAGTTCCTCCCGGTCTTTTTCCGACTGGGATATAAAGGAAAGAAGCGTTTTCGACTTGTCGCTGACTTCAGAGAGTATCAGACTGAAATCGACGCTATGGTTATCTTCCTGCCGGTTTCTTTTTATCGTTGAAAGCAGGCCGAGCAACTCGGAGGAAGAGAAAGGCTTGTAGATATAGTCTGTAAATCCGGCATGGAGAAATGCCTCCTTGTCCCTGTCACCACGTGCCGTCATGGCCACAACGGGTATGGTACGGGAGTTCCCGATATTTGAGTTCCGCAACAGAGTCAGCAGCTCGAAGCCGTTGGTTCCCGGCATTTGAATGTCGGACAGCAGCAAGTCATAATCCTTGCCCCGCATTGCCTTTACGACCTCTTTGGAAGTGGCACAGGTTGTACAGTTCATTCCGTTGCGCTCCAGCATCTCCTTTATCACATCCAGCAACATGGTATCATCATCGATGACAAGTACATTTTGGGGCAGGTGCACCGGATGCGGGATTATCCGGTTCTCGCTCTCTATCGGTTCGTCCGTCATTTTCATGGGAAGTGCCACGCGGAAAGTGCTGCCTTGGTCTATGCTGCTTGTCACATTGATGGTTCCGCCAAGCAGGTTGACAAGTCCTTTCGTGATTGGCAGACCCAGTCCGAATCCCTGGGCGTTGGCCACTGAACTCAAGCGTTCGAACGGACGGAAAATACGGGAGAGCGTCTCCTCACTCATGCCGATACCGGTATCTTTGACTTCTAACAGCAGCTCTCCTTCATGATAACAGGCATTCAGACTGATTGTACCGGCTTCCGTGAATTTGACGGCATTGCTGAGCAGGTTGTCTATAATCTGCCCGATGCGGTCCACATCGCCGTAAAGTTTGACATCGGTATCCTTGAAATCGTGACAGAACAGGATTCCCTTGTTATTGACCACGTGGGAGAATCCGAGAACGGTACGTTCCAACAAGTCTTTAAGGCTGAATGGCACATCGTTGCGGGTTTCTTTGGCCTCATTCAGACGGTACACGTCCAACAGGTTGTTGAGCAGGTGTACCACATGTTTACACACAATCCTGATGTTGTTCATGTGATTGTTCCTGCGTTTCTTTTCACGGGTATCCATAGCCAGCTCGGCACTACCGCTGATGATGTTCAGCGGGGCGCGGATGTCATGGGAAATGGTCAGGATTATGTTCTTGCGCATTTCCAGCAACGCATTGTTCTGTTCTATTGTTTCTTCCAACCGTTTCCTGTTTTTTGCCTTAACCTTGATATCCCGTTGTATGATAAGATATAAAGCAAATAAGAGGATAATTGAAAATGAAATCAGACCGGTAATGACAAGAGAGGAATGTTCGTAAGAGGCTTTAAGACGTTCTTCTTTACTCTGAAAGGCAGCCCATGTTTGCTCGTCCAGGCTTGTAATCAGCATGCGTAGTTTCCGATTGAGTTCCTTATTGTGCAACCGCAGGCTGTCCGTATAGGTTTCTATTGCTTTTTGACGTACATTCTTCAAAGAAATCAATTCTTTGCTTGGTGTATTCTGTCCGATTGTAACAGGTGGCAATTGCACGGTTTCCTTACCTCCAAAAAATCCTGCTATTCCTTTTTTCTTGCGGGTAACGGTACGAGCTGGACTTACTTGTGCCGTAACAATCGGCTGCTGGTTAAACAAAAGGCTGTCGGCTTTCTTTTGTTGTTGAAATGCCTCCATTAATTGGAACAAATGTTCTTCCTTAGTAGCCAGCAATGTGCGGAGGGAGTCTATCTGATCGGGATGTATGAAATCCCTGCATCGTATACTCAGGATTTGCAACAGGGAATCCGTTCGTGTACGACGTTCCCGATAAGACAATGAGTCCTCTTTGTTCCACACGATAACGGATTCGCCATAAGTTAGTAACGTAGTTACATAACGGTGGGCGGTATTGATACGGTGTTGAGTTTGAAAAATCGCAATAGATTCATCTTCTATCTTCCGCACTCGGTTACGTTCATGTAAAACAATGGCGACCATACTGCCTATAATCGCCATTAAAAGAAAATACCCTACAAATATTTTATGCTGTAGTAAAATTTTCATATTTGAATAGAATCTCGCAGGAAAGTGATACAAGTAATTACAACATTATTTACTCATGATATTTCGGATTACCACAACATCCATAAAATAAAAAGTCCGAAATTCTTTTCCATATCAAATCACAACAAAACATTAAACAAATATCCTGATACGACCGCAGTGAGGAAAATAACAAGGACAATCATAGCGACAAGTTTTTTCTTGAATATACTTGCCAGCATGGTCATTTCTGGTATGGCCATACCTGCACCTCCAATAATGAGCGAGATAACAGCACCTATACTCATGCCCTTGCCCATTAGAGCCAATCCGATTGGAATTGCGGTCTCTGCACGAATATACAGAGGAATGCCCAAAACGGCAGCAATAGGAATGGCAAACGGATTGTCCGGTCCTGCGATTTTCATTACGAAATCCTGCGGCATATAACCGTATATGCCAGCTCCAAGAGCTACACCAATAAGCAGATATCCCATTATGGGGCGAAGACTTTCCCATGCGCTTGAAAATGCAAGTTTAATTTTCATTTTGAATGGGAGTGAACGCTTGTTAAGATTCTCGTGTCCGCCTGCGGAGCAGCAAGTTGTTGTTTTTAGGCGTACATTCTTCACATATTTTTGCATTCCCATCTTTCCCATGATAAAACCGAATAGGACAGAACAAAGGAATGCTATGACAAAATAAGCCACCATAGCCTTTATTCCAACCATTGCACCGAGCATTCCTATAATGATTGGGTTAAGTAACGGTGAGGCTATCAAAAAAGACATGGTTGAGCCAAACGGCACACCGGCATTCAGGAATCCGACAGTCATCGGGATTGTTGAGCAAGCACAAAAAGGAGTCAGGGCGCCGAATCCTGCGGCTATAACATTTCCGAACACTCCAGCTCCGGACAACCTTTTACGTATTTTCTCTTCCGGTACATACATGAGAATTATTTCCACCAGTGCGCTAATAAACATGAAAAGCGCAATTAATTCGATGGTTATCAGAACAAAATACTGTAAAGTTTCAATTAGTGTATTCATGTTATTTATGTTTAAATAGATCAGTTACCACAGCAGCTTTCTTGAACTTTTTCTTGTTGTGTAGAGCAACATCCTCCAGAGGGTTGCTGGCTTTCTGAAGAAGATGGACAACATGCTGAATTTTCTGTATTGCATCCTGAACCGCAAGGATTTGAAACTTGCGAAGGACAACATTTAGATGTTTTTGATCCTGCGTTTTCAGGAGTCTCCATAAACAAAACCAATAATGTGATTATTGTACCGATCCACAGAAATACTTTGGGTAAAACGGATTTCTTTTTTGCTTTTTCTTTTGTGTCAGATGAAGCACAGCAACTTTTCCCTTTTTTAAAGTATGCTTGATAGAATCCGTAAATTAGGGATACTATTGCAAAAGCAATAAACAATCCCTTGTATTCCGCAAAAAAACTTAGTTGTGAGGCTCCAATGCCCAATGCTGCCAATACACCTGCAAGAATAGGCATACCGCAACAACTCACTATACCTAAAAATGCAAATACCGAAGATAAAATCCCGGCAATAACCGACCAAATTGTTTTCTTATCGCTCATCTTTTTTGTTATTGTATATCGTATATATACGATGCTTGTGAATAAAAAATTAAATAAATAAATTATCAAAATACAATTTTGCCAAATCGTAATTCACTCTATTGATGCAATACCGGACTTTGGGAGGTGTGATTTCTCCTTCAATCAACCCAGCATCTTTTAACTCCTTCAAATGTTGCGAAACAGTTGCCTGCGCGATAGGTAACTCCTGCACCAAATCACCACAATAACAAGCGGTCTGCTTGGCAAGTAACCGCAATATTGCTACACGTGCCGGATGGCTCAACGCTTTGGCAAAACGGGCTACTACTACATCCCGTTCTTCAAAATCGCTTGTTTTACTATATGCCATTTACTCTATAAGTTTGATTTATCGCAAATATACGATGAATCGTCTAAACGACCAAACCTTTCATATAAAAAACAATTAAGCATGACAAGTTTTTCTTTTTTACTTGAAATGTTTTGATAAATCATCCGCGGACAAATACCCATTGTGCCTGAAATATTCTTTTCCTTTCTTATCGAGTAGAACCTGCGTGGGTATCGTCACGATTCCAAAGTAATCGACCAATTCCCTGTTTTCTTTTTGGCTTACATTTATAAATACCACCTTTACCCGCTTACTGTATTTTTGCTTAATTTCAGCCATAACAGATTCCATTTGGCGGCAGGAATTACAACCAACCGAACCAAATTCGAGAAATGTACATTCGTATCCTTTCGTGTTTTTGCTATAATCATATTGTTCCGAAATGATATTTTCAACAATACTCTTTTCTTCCGGTTCCATTCCATTCGTCATGATACGGGAAGCATATCGGGTCAGACTTCCCCGAAATAATATTAGGGAACAGAATGATATAAGGATAAGAATTACTGGGATATAGCAACTGTATTTTCTCATGGAATATCTTTTTTACTTGAAATACTGACGTGTATTATTCGCAATCCTAACTAACAACAGCATAACGGGAACTTCGACCAGTACACCGACTACGGTTGCCAGTGCTGCTCCTGACTGTAAGCCAAACAGCGAAATCGCAACAGCAACCGCCAGCTCGAAGAAATTGCTTGCTCCAATCATTCCGGCAGGAGCGGCAACATCGTGTGGCAATTTCAGATACCGACTCCATCCGTATGCCACGAAAAAAATCAATATGGTCTGTACAATCAACGGCACGGCTATCAGTAATATATGTAACGGATTGGCAAGGATTGTTTCCCCCTGAAAAGAGAAAAGAATAACAAGCGTAAGCAGTAGTCCGATGATGGTTACTTTATCGAATTTGTGAATAAAAACATTGTTGAAATAATCAATGCCTCTCTTTCGGACTACACATATACGTGTCACGATACCTGCTGCCAGCGGAATAACTACAAACAACAAGACAGAGAGCAGCAAAGTAGCCCACGGAATAGCTACTCCGCCCACACCGAGTAACAATGCTACGATAGGGGCAAAAGCTACCAATATAATCAAATCATTCACAGCTACCTGTACCAGCGTATAGGCAGCGTCTCCTTTCGTCAGATAACTCCATACAAATACCATCGCCGTGCAAGGAGCCGCTCCAAGCAACACAGCTCCCGCCAGATATTGATCTGCGAGGTCGGCAGGTATCCAGTTCTTGAAAAAGACGAAAAAGAATACCCAAGCAATAGCGAACATCGTGAAAGGTTTTATTAACCAATTCGTGACGCATGTCACGAGGATGCCTTTGGGACGTTTACCTACATTCTTTACACTCTGAAAATCCACTTTCAACATCATAGGGTAAATCATCAACCAAATCAACAAGGCGATGAGAATGGAAACATTGGCGTATTCCCAGCGTCCTAATACATTGGGAAGAGCGGGGAACCATTGTCCTACTGCAATACCTGCTATAATGCACAACGCTACCCAAAGTGTCAGATAACGTTCAAAAAAACCTATACCTTCTTTTTTCTTACTCATATTTGGATGTCTAATATTAACAATTTCCTCCGCAGGTACATTCCGGAAGTTCCTTTTTCTGAATCTCTGTAATGTAAAACTCTGCGAATTTCTCTCGGATTTCATCTCTTACACGACGAAATTTGTCGGTTATTTGTTCATCCGTACCTGTGGCTGTTGCCGGATCATCAAAGCCGATATGCAGACGATGGCGTACATTTCCCGTAAACATCGGACATGATTCATGCGCTCCACCGCAAACGGTTATCACATAATCCCATTCCTGATGGAGGTATGTGTTTACATGTGTTGGTACATGCGAACTGATATCTATTCCGACCTCCTTCATTACTTCCACAGCTTTGGCATTTACTTGTGTTGCCGGAGCTGTTCCTCCCGAATATACGTTGATATTTTCATCAAATGATTGTAAGAAACCGTGTGCCATTTGGCTGCGGCAACTATTTCCTGTACAAAGAATCAATACTTTCATGACGTTCAAATAATATAATTTTCAAATTTTACACTCGACGCTTAAAAGCAGAAAATTCTCTCGTTTACCCTTTGAGAATTTCCAGCTTTGATAGTTCGGTGATATTCTTATCTGCCTAATGGGAGAATATTCAAATCCACAAATAATGGCGTGTCCCTCGTTATCATATTTCATATTCCCGGCGGTATCAAAATAGTCAAAGCGACCATAAATGTGCATCTTTGGCGTTATATTGATTGTAGTGTAAGCAGAGTATCCATTCGCATCCTGTTTAGAATTGAATTTATAATTAAAGACTCGGTTATACTCCGCTCCAATGGAAAAATATTGATTCTGGTAACCTACGAAAGTTGCGAGAGAATATTGATCTTTCTGAATAATATCCCAGTCAGTTAAAAACTTAGGTATATTGTATATATCTCCGTACAATCTGAATATAAGACCATCTATCGGCTTTACAGTTACACCTGCGCCATATTTGTAATGATTGTCCATATTCTTAAACTTACGACCTTCACCATTCGTCAATGCAATATCAGCAGATATAACCGGAGTAAATTCATATCCGGCTACTACACCTATATCCTCACAAAATGCAATTCCATACTCTTCCTGAAAAGACTTAAAAACATATCGGTGTCCCCAGAAATTTTCCTGTTCGGAAAATTGTTTCAAGTTTACCAAGCCGACTGACACGAAAAAACCATATCCTCTCCAATCCACCTGTGCGTTTTTCAAATATCCGTTGAATTCGGTATTCTCGTTATCATCGCTCTGGGTTTCTACGTTCATTACAACTTTAGCGGAAAAACCTTTGGCAAAAAATCCTTCATACCCGACAAAAGCACGGTCAAGATTAAATCCGGATACATTATTGACATTTCCCAATCCGGCTTTATAATTGGTAAATACCGTCAAGATAGGCTTTCCTGTAATCGGAAAGGAGATGTGTCAAAACTAAGGCACATCTCCTTTTTTTAT
>CAJTSF010000042.1 GCA_910578985.1 uncultured Odoribacter sp.
CAGATTTGATTTTGTTCGTATAATCATACACTAACCCTGGCCATAGTTGTTGGGCTGAATTATCTTGTTTAGAAGGCCCTGCATCCCTTTCATATTTTCCTTTTGCCCAAGTCAGTGGGCAATGAACATGCATGCTTCCGATAACAATAGGTTCTTTACGCGTAGGATTATTCC
Source organism: uncultured Odoribacter sp. (assembly GCA_910578985.1). Taxonomy (GTDB): domain Bacteria; phylum Bacteroidota; class Bacteroidia; order Bacteroidales; family Marinifilaceae; genus Odoribacter. The sequence goes on from CAJTSF010000042.1 coordinate 175, forward strand.
AATCTTCGTATTCAACTTTAAACGTCATGGAAGCTGCGACACCTTCTTCCGTTAAGTAAACGATGGGACCAGGAGCTTCTTCTGTGAAAAAATATGCCCCACTGGGATATCTACCGCTTCTCTATCTCTTCCAAATATTTCTATTTGAATGCCTAAAGGCTCTCCCAATTTGCATTCATAGTTTTTGTTTAGGATTTTGATTCTAAAACTTAGGGTACAGTTGCATTCTTCGAAAATTTTATTGCATTTAGGGCACTTTGGAGGAGGAAGTAGCGGATATTTAGTGTCGTTGTCTATACCGCTGTTCCCTCCCATTCCTGTTCCTCCTCCGTTTCCTGTAGAGCCTCCAGTATTTGAGCTTCCCCCTACAGTGGGATTGCCGATTTCCGGAGAAGAACAGCATCCCCAAAATTTGTATTCGTAATGTTGTTCGATAAGGAAATCTTTTTCTAGAACTATTCTATTTAATGTAATCATCAACATTGGTATCAAGCTTCCTAATGAATGTTGATGTGGAGAAAAAGAGATGTCTTCAGGGAGGGATAGAGAAAATTCTAATTGGCTTAGAGGTGTGTAAGTTATATCATTGGGATGGACATTTTTTCCTGTCACTTCCCAAATAGCCTGTGATAAATATATTCTTATCCTTTCCCAGTGTAGCCCCCAAACAGCGGAATAGTCTTTACCAATGTATTTGACATTGTAACGTAATTTAAATTTAATAAAGGGAGCATTAGTTTTGGTTTTTATGATTTCAATAGAACTTTCTTCTTCAGGAATAGGTACTACTTTCTCATTCAACAAATTTGTCATTTCTACTAATCCGGGTTCAACTTGCAGTTTTTGGGATTGTAAATTCTTAAAAAGAGTCGAATATAGGAAACGTTGTGTAAGCCGTATTTCTTGATTGAGGCGTTGGGTGGTAATGTTGTCGGGGAGGTCTAATTCTCCGTTTGTTTGGTATCTGCCATCTTCCTGTAAGATTGCTTTTATCGGATAAAAGATTGCGCCTTTAATTTGTTCTTTGCCATAGGGGATAAAGTAACATAATCCGTAGCAAGCATGAGTCAGTTGCAGAACGTGTTCGTACAAGGGTTCTTCGTCCGATAGGAGTTCTATGAATTTGTTATATGCCTCGGGTTGTTTGGTAAACTGTTTGACTAAGGCTGCGCCATCTCTGTTTTGAATCGTCGTAGGAAACAATGTTGTTCCCATTTCCCTTTCCAAAGAGTTGTTTTCACAACTGTTCAGCAAGATTATGACACTTGCTACCAATGTGAAAAAGAAACTTCTGGAACGTAGATAAAATTGTTTTTTCATAACATCTGGTTTTGGGTTTGTAAAATTTGTTTGCTTTGGTATTGGTAGTCGGTTTCCGTTTGTCGATGTGGTTATTTCTCCCTGGCAAATGCCAGGGAGAGTATTTTTATTTCCCTAAATATTTTTCTATGGTCAGCCGTAGGATGTCGGGGTTAGGGCCACTGAAGGCGATGGAGCCGTCGGGGGCGATGAGCAGGAGGCGTGGAATGCCGTTGATCTTGTAGGCTTCCTGGGCGGCAGATACTTGTGCGCGGCTGCCTGCCCATAATTGGGTCCAGGGCATTTTTTCCTCTTTCATGGCTTTCTCCCAGTCCGGCTTCTTCTGGTCGAACGATATACTGATCACTCCCAGCTGTTGGCGGTCATAGCGTTTGTAGAGGCTTTCCACCTTGGGGATAGCCCAGCGGCAGGGACCGCACCACGACGCCCAGAAATCCACCAGCGTGTAGCGGTCAGGGTGCACGTATTGTGACAATTTGACTGTTTGGCCTTTCGGGTCGGTCAGTTCGAGGTCTTTGTACTTTGCCCCTTTGTACAGCGTACGTGCCGTTTCCGCCATCTTCAAGACTTGGGGAAGGCGTACGGTGTCCTCTATGTGGGAGGCGATCTCCGTCAGTTCCTTTACCTCTTCGCGGGTGCGTTCAAAAGGATTGTTCAACAGTTCGCTTATGATAAAAAGGGATAGGGGAGAATGCGGGTGCTGGCGGATAAACTGCATTTTTGCCTCATCGGCAGCTTCCATGGCAGCCTGCTTTTTAGGGTAGAGTTCGTCGAACTTGCGGTCGTATTCTTCCGGTGTATAATTGCCGATGAAGTTCAGGCTGCTTACATTGGCGTCCGCTTGGTTTGCCGCATTCAGTAAAGGAAACAGGCTTTCGTAGTATTCATAGTACTCCCGTTGCAGCGCTCCGCCTTCCACCCGTGCTTTTGTGGCAGCGGATTTCGCCAGAAACGGATGGACGAACTGCATGCTGTCGAGATGGGCGACTTTCATGGTCAGTTCGGAATTGTCGAGGAACATATAAGTGTTGAACATTGTAACCTTTCCGGATGTGTCGTTGCGGGAAATTAGCAAGTTGCAATAGTGCGGCGAGGCAATCGTCCCTCGCAACTCGAATTTCTTATCCTTTACGGTATCTGTCGCCAGGACATTTTGGTTCTCCATACTGCGGAGCGAGATGACCATGCCGTCCTGTAAGCCCGGAAAATTGCCCCGAATCACATACCCTTCGGGACGGGAGCCGCAGGCGCTGCAGATAAGCAGCGCCACGGCAAAGAAGAAAACTTTATTCATAAAAACCATATTTTATATTTATATTACTTTCCTGCATCCCGGCAACAACGTACGCGCATCAGCCTTTGCAAGGTGACCGAGCCCCGATAGACGGTGGTCGTGTTGGCGCATATTTTGCGGAACCAGACGCTGGGTGTTTGCAGATCGCTCTCCCCTACTTCCGATGCCGACCAGTAGTAACCGTATTCGCCCACGTAATTCCACCAAAAGGCGGTAATGAAGTTGATATTCATAAGAACGACCTCTCCGCCCAGCAGAAGCCTGATGCCTGTTCCTTCCTCATCCTGCCGGAGGAGGGTTGCTTCCTGATCTCCGCGCCAGCCTTCCGCATCGGCATCCCGGGCGGACATGCCCAGTGCCATCTCCAGGTTTTTCCAGTCTTTGTCTGTGGGCAGCCGCCAACCATCCGGACATGAGGCCTTTGCCTCTTCCCAGGTGTAGCAGTTGCCGTATGTTTGGTAATCCTCCTCGAAATTGACATCCATCAGCGGGGAACGAACGGGGAGCGGATAAGTCGTGCCCATATCGTACGTGCGCTCATAATAAGGCTGTCCGTCCACTTGGTATTTCAGGTTTTCGGTCATCCATTCCAAATCGCCGATCCGTACCCATCCATAGGTGTTCCCGTCACGTTTATCCGTGTATTCGCCCGTGTCGGTAGGACGGATATTCGGCAACTTATCGTTATCGCTGCAGGAGCAGAACGCTACCCAGCAGCATGCAAACATAGCTATGATATACTTTTTCATAATCAATTGAATTTAATTCCGGTTGCGTCAATCAATGGTTTGATGGCATCATATTTTTTCCGGGTGATTCCGTTTATGTCATTGGCTCCGTATTTCTCAAAGAACTCCTCTTCCGACATGTTCAGGCACGCTTTAATATAAGCGACGGCATCCTCTTTTGCAGAGGGGAAAAAAGTGCCATACGGGTCTTCCAGGAAGCCGCATTCCAATGGATTATAAGTAATCCCCAACCACATATTTGATGTAGGATATCCATAATATGAAGCGCCTTCTTGAAAAAAACTGCGAGCGTCTCCATCTGTATATTTTTGATTTGCAGTTCCCCCGAAAGAGGCAAAAATGATTTCGTAGCAAATATCCTGCGCATAGGTTTTACGCTCTTCCGGACTTAATCCCCACAATTGATTTACATTCAATGCCAAACACCGAATGTTTTTGTAGGTTAATGGAGAGCCGATGGAATCATAGTCAAGTGTCTCTGGATTTTTTTCGTATTCGTTGATTTGATTTGCCACCAGCAGGGAGTAAGGCATGATATCCTTGATATACGGCAGCAAGTTGTTTTGCAGGAAATCGATTACCTGGCGCTTTTGCTCCAAGGTTTGCAAATAGTCAAATCGGAAACTGTGATTATTATAGCTGAGTATCTCATATTCCAATCCCAGCAACTCCGTTTGATAAAAAGGCTTCCCGTTTCCGTCCAGCCCTTGGTATTCATGACGGAGGGTATCGTTGAACAAGAGGTGGCATCCGGTATTTTTATAGAATTCTTCCCGGAGTTTCGACTCTTCGTCTGTCGCTCCCGGTTGGGGTGCGAACGGATTGGCCATGTGGAGCGGTTTCAAGGTATCTTCCTTCTGGCAAGCCAACAGGCTGCCTGCCAAAACGATGGTATAGAATAAACTGTTTCGTTTCATGATTTCTTCATTTATGCGGGTTTAATTTTCGACAAGCACCAATATTCCCGGTCTGGGCAAACGTTGGTGGCTCGGCAAAGTATTTTGGAAATCCAGGACCTCTTTCGGTAAAGAGAGGGTATAGGCGGCATCATTTTCTTCCAAAACATAGTCCTTCATTTCGACAGGTCTCGATGTAACAGGATAAAATCCCTCCTTGACATATTTGATATAGCGGTGCGTGATTTTTTTGGAATACGGGAATTTTTCGCATACCGTATAGCGCCGTAAGTCGTACCAGCGATGTCCTTCAAAGCACAATTCGCATTGGCGTTCCTGCCGGATCAATTCTACCAGTTTCTCGCCGCTCTCCGTGATTTCGGGGCTTTCCTTCAGGCGCTTGTCGCGTAGGGTTTTAAGTAGTTGGCGGGCGGTCGTCTCATCCCCCGCATACGCTGCCGCCTCTGCCCCATTCAGGTATGCCTCCGCCGTGCGGAACATGAAGTGATCGGAGGCATCCTTATAGCCGAGTTCCCAACCCTGCACCTTGTTGAACACCCAGGCGTCGGTATAGATATTATTGGTCAATAAGCCCCCAATAGATTCCTTTAGAATGTAATAGGTTGTACGCCAGTCGTTATCGCCTTCCGTAAAAGCCGATACCAAATCTTCGGAGATGGTATAGGCGGGATATTTCCCATCTTCACTTTTATCACAATATATATAGGCTAAAGAATATCCTCCCATGGAAAAAATCATTTCGGGAGACGTTTTGATCCATAACTCACCGGTGGAGGTATAGGTGTTCAAGTCCTGCAACTCGTTGCGTTTCGTCAATACGCTGTCCGCATATTCCCGGGCTTTTGCCCAGTTCTGCATGTAAAGGTAAACCCGGCTCTTCAACAGGTGGACCGCCGTGATGTCGGCACGGAAAGGATGGTTTTTCACTTCGTTGTCCTTCAAATAAGCGTCGGCTTCGTCCAGGTCGGCAAGCACTTGGGCATAGACCTCCTGCACGGTATTGACCGTGTAGTTCTTGTCCTCCACATACTCCGTCAGCTTGATCGGCACGGCGGGCGTCGCGAGGTTCTTGGGGCAATAGGGCTGCCCGTAGAGGTTGGCGAGCGTGAAATAGTAGAGGGCGCGGAGGAAATGGGCTTCGCCCTTGATGCGCCGCTGTTGCAGTTCCTCCTTTTGGTTGTTTACCGGCAGTTCGTCGGCGGAAACCAGCACCATGTTGCAGATGTTGATGCAGGTGTATGCCTGTTTGTAGTCCTTGCTTTCCGAGGTTCGCGAATTGCCTTCGTAAGGAACGCCGACATGTTGTTGCCATGCAAACCAGCCGAACATTTGGGGTTGGATGCCGACATAATCGCCTATATTGCTTCGTGCGTTAAAAGCCAGTTCATCCGACATGTGGTGGGCGGCTTGAAAAGAGGCGTTTATAGCTGCAACCGGTGCATAAGTGGTGGCTTCAAGTCTTCCCCACGGCAAATAACCTTTTCCCAGCAGCACCTCGTCCAGGTCGCTCAGGGATTCCACTTTGGCAAGGTCCTGCGAGTACTCCTTCAGGAAATTGGAGGAGCAGGCTCCGAATACCCCTGCCAAGCAACATATAATCAATAATTTTTTCATAGACTTCCTATTTTAAAATGAAACGGTTAATCCCAAAGTGTAGGTCGGACGGTCGCTCAACTGGATATTGGCGAAACCTCCCTGTGTCGGGGTTTGTCCCTTCAGCTCTTTGGCAGAGATGGTAAAGAGATTGGTAGCCGAGAGTGACAGGTCCAGACGCGACAAGCGCATTTTCCTCAAGAGTTCCTCCTTGAACTGGTAGGTCAGGCTCAGGTTGGAGCACTTCAGGTAGTTGCCGCTTACCACACGGTGGTTGCTGTAGTCGTACATGTTCCAGATAGAGGTTGCAATGGGTTGGATGCCGTTCTGTCCATCGCTCCAATGCCGTTGATACAACGAGTAACTGTCATCCCCTTTTCCGATAATGGCGGGGATGTCGGTGTGGCGCTCGTCGCCCGGTTTGCGCCAACGGTTCAGAAAATCCTTGCTGACATTGTTTTCCGGACGGATATTATTGGCATCCATCACGGAGTTGGCGGAACTGCTGTAAATGGCAAAGAGGCGGATTTTGTTTCCGAGGCTGTAGGCGAAGTTTCCGCACAGGCGGATGTTCTTCCAGCGCAGCGTCGTGCTGACATTGCCGGACATGGTCGGCTCACGCCGTCCAGATGCCTGCAACACGCGGGTGTAGGTGTCGTATTTGCTCAATCCGCGTAATACTTCGGGATTGTCGTTATAATCGTCGAACATCGGACCTCCGTTCACAGGGCTTAATCCCATGAACTTATAGGAATAGAATGTGCCGACCGGTTGCCCCTGCACCAATGCCGAACCGTTCAGGAAGTTGGAGAGCTCATATTGGTTGGCGTCGGGTTTGCTCTTCATTTTGTTGAACGTTTTGGAGAAAGAGGTCGAAATGGACCAGAACCAGTCGTTCGTCTGAATCGGCAGGAAAGTCAGCGACACGTTGTATCCGTGATTGTCGATGTCCCCTTGATTGACCGTATAGACATCGTTGGGCACTCCGTTCATGATGGAGATAGATTTCTCCATAAAAGCGTCCTCGGTGTGTTTCCACCAGTATTCCGCTTCCACCATCACTTTTCTCTGAAACAATCCCAATTCGGCACCGACATTATAGGAACTAGTCGTTTCCCATTTCAGTTCCGGGTTCGGATAGCGACTGACGGAAGCCGTATTTTCGCCGAAGTGGGAATCAAGAGGCTGCTTGGAAATAATCATGACGGGGCTTTGGTCTTTAAGCATGTTGCCCTGATAGCCGAACGAGGCTTTCAGGCGGAGGAAATCCAGCCATTGCGCCTCTTTCACTCCCGGCAGTTCCGACACGTTCCAGTTGGCGGAGGCGGACCAGATGGGCAGGAATTTGTTGTTGCTCTGGTCGCCGAAAGCGTTGGAACCGTCCACTCGGCCGTTGGCGTTCACCGTGAAATAGTTGAAATAACTGTAGGACACGGAGAGATAGCCGGACATGGAATTGTTTCTGTTATCCGATAACTGGGCAGGATTTTGCAGTACCCATCGGGCGTATTCGGGAAACTTCGTCGGATCGATGTCCTTCACGAAACTCATGCCCCGGTCTTTGTAATAACCGCGGTCGGTGTGCATATATCCCCGATTTCGGGTGGAATTCATTTCGAAACCGGCGGAGCCACTGATGTTGTGCTGTTTTGCCCCGCCGAAAGAGTGGTTGCCGTCCAATTGCAGACGCACCGTATAGGCGTGGTTGTCCGTTTGGTTATAAGAGAGTTCCCCGCCATAGGGCAGCAGGCTGGTGCCTCCGGTATAGGTCGGATTCCCCATAATATCTGGTTCGCCCTCGGTTCTGGGTTCCGGTAATACACCGTATTCCGTACCGCGCAGTTTGGCGGCGTAGTAGGTTTTTTCTCCCCACCAGCCTTCTTGGACGGTGTTCGAGGTTTGATAGGAAACAATTGCGTTGGCATTTAACCAACTGGCGATGTTGAATTGCAGGTTCGCCGTGACGGACAAGCCTGCCCCGCGTTGGTCATAGGAACTGTTTTCCAGTTCGTTCAGGATATTGTATGAATAGTATTCCGTACCAAAGTTCCCTCGTCCTCTTTGCAAATAATAGAAATACTCCCCGTTCTCGTCAAAGGCAGGCAGTGCCCGGGTGGTCTTGTAGGCGTACTCCATTGGGTTCAAATCCTGCTGGTAGTATTTGCGGGAAGAAACGTTTCCGTTCAGGTTCAGTGAAGCGCGCATCCAGGAGGTTAAGTTCGCATCCATTTTCAGGATGGCGGTATAGCGGTCGTTTTTATTGTCCCAGATCACATCGTTGTCGCGCGTGTAGCCGATGGAAGCGTAATAGGTGGCGTCCGAAGAACCGCCGTTGATGCTGACGGTATGCGTGTGCGATACGGAGTTTTGAGTCAGCAGGTCGAACCAGTCGGTGTTGAGGGCGCTGAGGTGTTCCACCTCTTTCTCGAACTGGGCATCGGTCAGCTCCTGATTGTACAAGCGGAGCAATAATCCCTCGTAACCGACCCTGTTGATATCTTCTGGAAACGGATAATGCTGTTCCACCAGTTCACGGGAGAATTGGATGCGTTCTCGCGAGTTCATCACATTGACGGCACGGTCGTTGTAAGAGGGACGCTGGCGAAGCGTGGTGGACATGTTGTAGGTGACGATGGGGCGTCCCACCCGTCCTTTCTTCGTGGTTACCACGATGACACCGTTGGCGGCACGGGTACCGTAGAGGGCGGTGGCTGCCGCATCCTTCAGCACGTCGATACGCTCGATGTCCT
>CAJTSF010000043.1:0-4762 GCA_910578985.1 uncultured Odoribacter sp.
CGGCGGGGTGTTCTGCGTCACGCCCTTCATGTTCATCGCATCCGTGAAACAGATGCCGCCGAACCCCATCTCTTTTTTCAGCAACCCGTTGATGATGGCGGGTGATAGCGAGGCGGGCAGTCCGGAGGCGTCCAGTGCCGGCACATTCAGGTGCGAGGTCATGACGGCGGGAACGCCGCTTGCCATCAGAGCCCGGTAAGGGTATAGCTCGGTGGACTCCAGAGCGGCTCGTGACTTGGTGATGGCGGGTAACGCCTTGTGCGAATCGGTATCCGTATCCCCGTGTCCCGGGAAGTGCTTCACCACCGGCAACACCCCGCCTGCCAGGCTGCCTTGGATGAATGAGCGGGCTTTTCGCACCACCTCTTCCGGTTTCTCCCCGAAAGAGCGGATGCCGATGACCGGATTATGGGGATTGTTGTTGATATCCACCACCGGCGCAAAGTTCACATGTACGCCCAGCTCCCGGCAATGGCGGGCAATGGCGGCGCCCAAGGCAAACACCAGGCTGTCTTCCCGGATGGCGCCGATAATGCCCATCTTGGGAAACTCCATCGCTGTTTTCAACCGCCATCCTGCGCCGTGCTCGGCGTCCAGCCCGATGAGCAGCGGATATTTTGCCGCCCGCTGGTACCGGTTGGTCAGTTTCACCTGCCGCATCGGTTCCCCTTGGAAAAAAATCAAGCCCCCGAGGTGGTATTTCCTCACCTGTTTTTCCAGCTCCTCCTCATAGGCTGCGGATTGGTTGCTGTAAGCGGCAACCATGAACAATTGCCCGATTTTCTCCTCCAAGGTCATCCGTTGCAGGGTCGCGTCTATCCAGGTGCTGTCCGGCATCCCTTGTTTTTGTGCCCGGCAAACCCCGCCGGCAAAGGCGAGCATCCAAACGGCAACGGTAAATATAGCAGTTTTCATACCTATTTCGATTCGTTGTGCAAAGGTACAAAAAAGAGAAAGTCCCGCCTTGCGCGGGACCTTCTCTCTAAATCTAAGAATTGTTAAATTATTTCAACAATTCAGCCACTTTTGCTTTCAATGCGTCACCTCTCAAATCTTTGGCAACAATCACGTTGTTGGCATCCAATACCACCAAGTGGGGAATACCGTTCACCGCATACAATTTAGCAGCCTCGCAATCCCAGCCTTTCAGGTCGGAAACATGATTCCAGGTCAGTTTGTCATCCTTGATGGCCTGCAACCAAGCTTCTTTGTTGTTGTCCAAAGATACGCTCAGGATTTCCAATCCTTTCGGGTGGTATTTCTTGTACATAGCCACTACGTTCGGGTTTTCACCGCGGCACGGACCGCACCAGGATGCCCAGAAGTCGATGACTTTCACTTTGGCTTTGATGGAGTGCATGGAAAGAGGCTTGCCTTCCGGCGTATTCAGCGTGAAATCGGGAGCCACCTGGCCAACGGCAACGGCAGCCAGTTTCTCGATTCTTTCTTTCACCATCTGTGCAGGTTCCGTCTGTTTTGCATTCTCGCCCAACAGCTCGTAGGCAGCCGTCAGGTCTTCATAAGACATGCCGCCCATCTTGGAAGCCACCACGTATGCGCCTACGAAAGAATCGGCGTTTGCCTTGACAAATTCGTTTTCTTTGGCGGTAGCCTCTTCCGTCAATTTGTTGTACAGATTCTCGATTTCTTTCATCTTGGCTTCATCCTTGGCTTGGTGTGCCTCGTTGTAGGATTTGTACAGTTTGGACTGCTCTGCTCTTGCTGCGCTCAGGATGGAAGAGTATTCGTTGTACAGATTCTGGGAAGCCGGACCGGTGATTTTAGTCTCTGCCGGGTTGTTCAGCTGGATGGTAGCGGTGTACTTTTCGTTTTCGAGAATCACCGGAAGTCTCATCCGCTGTCCTTCAATCATCAGATTGGCATTGGTGATGCTGTTTACGCTGCCGGCCATTTCGAATTTACCTCCCGTAAATCCTGCCTGTGCCAACGTATCCATTTTGCCATTGGCGTACTTCACCAATAAAGCCTTACCGTTTTCCACGCCTTCGACAGTCCCGTTGATGGTGAACTTCGGAGTGGTGTCGCATGCCGTCAAAGCCAGTGCGATGATAGCTGCTGAGAATAAAATTTTCTTCATGGTTTTGTGAATTTGTTTTAATATTTATAACAATCGCAAAGGTACAGAATTAAAAGCAAAAAGGCGGCATTCCCACGCCGCCTTTTGTGTTAATATTTCGTTAATATTTTAATCGATTTTCCGTTTCATAAACCAAAATTCCTTGAATGCAAGGTGTATGCGCAACTTGGCGAAAGTTTCCCGCACCAGCCCGTCGGCTTCCGTGCCCCGCACGCCCAGGTCCACTGCTATGCCCAATTGCATCGAATGTCCCGTCCGTTGGTCGAAGAAAGGAATCTGTAATCCTCCGCTGACTCCGTAGGTATTGATATTCCGGTCGTTCACTTTGGCTTCCGAGCGGTTGAAATACACACCCGCCATATAGCTGTTCCGTTGTCTCCAGAAACGTCCCATGGCGTCCGGCGTCCACGATGCTCCGAAAGCCGCCTTGTGGGCGTCCTGCAGGTAGGTGCTCCTTCCGTACTCCTCGTAGGCGGACATCTTGTTGAACGTATAGTCCCCCGATATCTGGAGTTTGTTTTTATACCGGTAATTGAAACCGCTCGTGATTTTGAACGGGTAAACGATGCGTCCCTTTTTCAGCACCTCGTTTTCCAGCATGGTCGTCGTGCCGCTGGTGTTCACCTTGTAAGAGACGAACTCCGTTTTCGCCCACAGCTTCTGCGTGAAGTTCATGCTGCTTCCCAGAATCAGGTCGGACTTGGGCGACAGTTTGAACGTATACTGGATACCCGGGTTGAACAGGAAGTCGTGCACCCGCTTGTTCTCGCTCGTGCGGATGTAATAACTGTTCGGGATGTCGGTCATCAGCGTCTGCCGCTTTTCCAGCTTCCCGAACACGAACGAGAAATTGATACCCAGCGACAAATTCCTATACTTCCATCCGAATCCCGCGTAAAGGTCGTTCAATCCGCCCTCGCCCTGGATATTCTGGTTGAACGTCGAATTGCTCGTACTCCCCATGATGATATCCGAATAGAGCACGTCATATCCCACGTCCGACTTCTGCGTGAAGCCGAACGAAAAATAGAGGTTCCTGCGCAAACGGAGCGCCATCGCCAGGTTGGCGTTCTGCGCCACATTGTAATAGGAGGACTCCTTGTGGGTGGAAATCCAGGAGAACTCCCCGCTCAGCGCCCCCTGGAAGTAGAACCGCACGCTGTCCAGCGCCGTATAGGACGCCGGGTTCAGGAAGTTGATGTTCTTATTGTCCCGCATGGCGGCGCTCACTCCTCCCATGGCGGCGTAAGGACCTTGGTTTTCCGGTTGCAGCCCGTATCCGAAGATGGAGTAGGGGGTACCGATGTTGTCCTGTCCGTAGGATTGCAGCAACAGCAAGGAGGCGAATATACTCAGCAATAGTTTTTTCATAGCGCCGTTATTGTTTATAATTAGCATAATAGAACCGCACCCGCGCCTCCTCCTGCATGATCATATAGTCGTACGACAGCGTGAGGTTCGGCACGCTCAGGAGCACCTTCTGCGGCTCGTTCACCATCGGCAGCTCCGCCTGGTTTTGGTAATATTCCGTCACGTCGAACAGGTACCGGCTCAATTCCGGGCTCTGGTCGTTGATTTCCAGCACGCCCGTCACCGCCGTATTGCTGTTGTTTTGCAGGGGCGACAGGATGGTGTTCAGATTGTCCGTCATGTACACGTTGATTTTGGCGGCAGGCGGTATGGGATTCCAGCTCTCGTACTTCACCGGTATCTCGATTTGCGCCTTGATGATGGTGGAGTAGGAGGGATATTGCGGGACAATCGGCAGCACCATCTTAATCATATACCCCGACAACCCTTGCGTCAAAGCCATATTGTTGCTCTTTGCAAAAGTCGCTTCATTCTCCTGTTTTTCCAACCCTGCAAAAGGGGTTTCTGCGCGGTCCGTCATAATCTGGTTGTACTGGTATTCCCGCTGCGCCAGTTTGAAAGCCAGCTTCTGGTTGGCGGTGCCTTCCCGATAGTGGAATTGCATATAGAGGCTGTCCGGAGCGGCGTCGATGGACATGAGGCAATTGGTGTGCTCTCCCGGCAGGATAGCCACCCCTTTGAAGAAGTTCAGGAACTTCAGGAACGGCGCGCTCGACGAAGAGCTCACCTCGAAAATATTGTCGTCTTCCCGGAAACGCATCTTGTCGAACAGCACCCGCCCGATCTGCCCGGCGCCGTCCTTCAGGCGGAAGCGGGCATTGTTGATGTACTGCCTTTTGGGGATGAACCGCACTTTGCCGATGCAGGAATCCAGGTCCACGGGGCTGGTGTTGTAAAAATAACCGTTGTGCTCATAGTCCAGTTCCGGCAGGCTCTTCAACTGCCACAACTCGAATTCCTGTATCTCGTAATTGACCGAGTCGCCCCAGAACTTGCCCGTGAAGTGGAATTCAAAAGTCACGGAGTCCAGCATTGCCTCCTTCGACACATTCGGCACGCTCTGCGGCGTAATCTGGAAACAGGGAATCGCTTTCGTCACCCCTCCGCGTCCGGCGTAGCGTCCCATCATCAGTTCATTGATGGCGGAGGAGGCGAGCAGCCCCTGCGACGTGACGAAAGAGTCCAGCCGCACCGTGGAAATCGTGCTGATTCTGAATAAATCTTCCCCGATATAATTGCCGTTGTTCACCAATCCCTGCCCGATGGTTTTCAAATCGTTGTTGCAAGCCGCAG
>CAJTSF010000043.1:4856-8586 GCA_910578985.1 uncultured Odoribacter sp.
TAATTGCCGTTGTTCACCAATCCCTGCCCGATGGTTTTCAAATCGTTGTTGCAAGCCGACAGGACAAACAACATCCCGATCACCCCTGCGCATAGTTGCTTCATAAACGTGAAATATAAATATTGGGTGCGAAGGTAAGATTATTTTCGGTAGCGTCAAAAGCAAGTGCGATTTTAATTCAAATTTCTTCGCGCTTCCCTGCGCCGGGTTTGCTTCAACAAGTTCAGCTCTTTCGTCCCACCTGCCATTCTCCACCGATTTTCGTCCGATGCCGATGGGCTGAATATGGGAGGAGTATGGGAGGTGAATGGGAGGTGTTCCATGAGAAGACCTCGAAATCTGTGGAAAACCTGGTAAGGAAAGGGAAAATACAAGAATCTTTCGTCTGTCGGAATTTTATTTTTCCGTTTGCTTGGTAATATCGCTAAAAAATATGTAGTTTTGCCGTGATTAATTTTGGAAAATGTAAAATCATTAATAGATAATTTTTTATGAAGAAAGTAAATTTGTTGCTTCTCGCTCTGTTGGGATTGTTTTTGGGAGCTTGTGATTCAAATGACGATACGGACGGCGACTGGGGTAAAGCTGCGGAGTTCAGTGGAAATAATCGGGTGTGCGCCGTGTCTTTCACGGATAAGGAAGGAAATGTGTACATCGGAATGGGATATAACGAGGAGGTGAAGACGGCGGACAAGAACTTGACGGATTTTTGGAAATTCGACGGGAGCAACTGGGAGCCGCTGACGGGCGGCAATTTTCCGGACGAATTGGGCGGACGTTACGGTTCCGTGGCTTTTGTCATCGGGGATACGGCGTACATCGGAGCGGGATTCCGCTCATCCTATACGGGAGACACCGAAGACCGCTATTTCAGCGATTTCTATGCCTATGATTTGGTGAAGCAGGAATGGATTAAGAATGCGGATGGGGAAGCTTGGACGACGGATATCAAGAATCCGGATTCTTGGGGAGAAAATACCACAGTGGATCCGGTGCAGTGCGCTTTCCATAGCGGCATCGCTTTTTCTTACGGTGGTAAAGGATACGTGGGCACGGGACAGATTGACGGGCGTGCCAGCAATATGATTTATTGCTTCGACCCGCAGACAGGCAAGTGGACGAACGCCAAATTCGAGGGCGACAGCCGTGTGGGTGCATCCGTATTCGAGATTGACGGAAAAATCATCCTTTGCCTCGGGGCTTCCGGTTCGGATTACCGCCGGGATGTGTGGATGTTCGACGGCAAGTGGAATAGGAAAAGAAGCCTGGCGGACGTGTACGGCAAGAAGAGCGATGATTACGACGAGATTCCCCGCCAGTATGCGGCTTCGTTCGTGGCATACGACGGCAACCTGCTGAGAGGATATATCGCAGGAGGTACGGGAGCGCGCAACACACGTTCCTGCTGGGAGTACAGAATCGAGAATGACCGTTGGTATGAGGTGACCGAGTTCCCGGTGGTGATGGGCAACTGCGTTGCCGGAGTGGGATTCAGCAGCAAGGATAAGAAGTACGGTTACATCACCGTCGGAGGTGCCAGCCGGTTGAATGCGACGAGAAGTGCCACGTGGCAGTTCATCCCGGGCGTGGAGGAAGACGATGAAAACGACTATTAAAACCCGGAAAGGAAATAAGATAGGAATGGGATGCACGGGCATCCCATTTTTTTTGTTTATATTTAGCCCCCGTAAAATGAAACATGCAGCGATGAGCAAAAGGATAGGAACAGCGGTGGCTTTTTTGTTGGCGTTCATGACAGCCGGGGCGCAATGGAACACCGGCAGCATGCTCCGTATGGGGCAGAATGCCATTTATTTCGACGATTATGTGACGGCGATAGAGAATTTCAACCATATCATCCGGGTGAAGCCTTATCTGTCGGAGCCTTATTTCTTTCGGGGGCTGGCAAAGCAGAACCTGGATGACGCGGAGGGGGCGGTGCGTGATTTCTCGCAGGCGATAGCCCTGAATCCGAACTATTTCCATGCCTATCTCTACCGGGGGGTGGCGTTGAGCAACATGCACCGCCACGAGGAGGCGCTGGCGGATTACGACCAGGCGATCGGGTTGGATCCTACGGCGGCATACGCGTATGCCTATCGCGGGATGACTTTGGCGGACATGGGAAGGCTGGAGGAGGCGGAGAGGGATTATTCGAAGGCGCTGATGCTGGACGGCAAGTTGCTGGCGGCTTACCTGAACCGTGCCGTGGTGCGGGAGAAGCTGGACGACCGGGAGGGGGCGATGGCGGACTGCAATGCGGCGATACGGTTGAATATGTTTTCGGACGAGGCATACGGGTTGCGGGGCTACCTGTATTATTTGCAGCAGGATTTCCATAGCGCAATCGAGGATTTCAACCGGGCGCTGAAAGCGAATCCGGAGAACAAGCGCATCCTGATGAGCCGGGCGATGGTGTGGTATGAGATGAGGAAGTACCGGGAGACGATGGAGGACTACAGCGAGGTCATCCGTCTGGACAGCAATTATATCTATGCCTATTACAACCGCGCGATGCTGCGGGCGGAGGTGGGGGAGACAAATGCCGCCATCGGCGACCTGGACCGGGTGGTGGAGATGAATCCGGACAATATCCTGATTTATTTCAACCGGGGGCTGATGAAGATGGAAATCCGGGACTGGTACGGGGCGTATGACGATTTCACGGAGAGCATCCGCCTGTATCCCGATTTCGTGAAGGCTTACCTGGTGCGGGCGGCGGTCTGCGAGGAGTTGAAGCGGGGCGGGGAGGCGGAGAAGGACCGTTATGCGGCGGTGCAGATTATGGAGCGTTACAAGAAGATGAAGGAGGGGGACCGGAATGCGCTGGTGGATACGACTGCCGATTTTCGGAAGTTGATCGATATCAATGCCCGGCGGGACGAGGTGCGGGATGTCATCAACGGGAGGGTGCAGGACAAGCGGGTGATTGTGGAGTTGCAGGAGTTGTTCTATGTGCAGTACGTGAGTCTGGATTCCTTGCGGAGCGGGAAGGTGCAGGTGTACAACAAGCATGTGATGGATTATAATCAGTCGCACCATTATGAGCCTTCCATTACCCTGGGCAACAGGCGGGCGGTGTATCCGGAAGGGTTTGCGGAGGAGCGCATCGCGCAGTTGTCGGAGCGCATCGCGCAGGGCGGGACGGTGGATGATCGCCTGCTGCGGGGCTGTTTTTACCTGAACGGGGGCGCCTATCCGGAAGCCATTCGGGATTTCGAGACGCTCACGGAGCGGGAGCCGGGGCATCTGCTCGGAGTGTTCAACCTGGCGAATGCCCGCATGATGATGTACGATTACATCGAGTCGGTGGAGGACCACGCCTCGAAGGTCATCGGCGAGGAGGTGCGGGAGATGCGGAGGGTGGATTATACCGCCGCGCTGGAGGGCTACCGGCGTTGCCTGGAGATAGACCCCGACTTTGTGTTCGCGTTGTTCAACATCGGGAACGTGTATGCGAAAAACGGGGAGATAGACAAGGCAATCGATGCCTATACGCAGGTCATCCGCCGGGACAAGGATTTGGCGGAGGCGTATTTCAACCGCGGGCTGCTGTTCGTTTATACGGGACAGAAGGCGCAGGCGAATGCCGATTTGGGCAAGGCGGGGGAGTTGGGCATCGTGGGCGCTTACAATATTATCAAGCGGTATTGCCGGGAGGAGGAGTAAGAAACGGGGGTTGTGTCAAAATGCTGGCACAACCTTTTTTTATGCGCAAAGCCCGGACTTT
>CAJTSF010000044.1 GCA_910578985.1 uncultured Odoribacter sp.
GGATGGGATGGTTACGGAGGTTGCCGGCGAAATATTGTTCGTAGGCATAGAGATCGATCATGCCGTGCCCGGATAGGTTGAAGAGGATGGTTTTCGCCTTTCCCTCTTCTTTTGCCCGGCGGGCTTCACGGATGGCTTGGGCGATGGCATGGGTGGATTCGGGGGCGGGGATGATGCCTTCGGTGCGGGCGAAAAGGATGCCGGCTTCGAAGGTTTCGAGTTGGGGAATGTCGGAGGCTTCGATGAGGCAGTCTTTGAGCAACTGGCTGACGAGGGTGCCCGCGCCGTGGTAGCGCAGTCCACCGGCGTGGATGTCGGCGGGTTCGAAGTGGTGGCCGAGGGTGTACATCGGCAGGAGGGGTGTCAGCCCGACAGCGTCCCCGAAGTCGTAGCGGAAAGTGCCGCGCGTGAGTTTCGGACAGGATTCGGGTTCGACGGCGATGACGCGGAGGTCTTTCCCGTCGCGCAGTTTGCGGCGGAGAAAGGGGAAGGCAATGCCTGCGAAGTTGGAGCCTCCGCCGAAACAGCCGATGACGATGTCGGGTTCGGCGCCGGCTTTTTCCATCTGGAGGAGTGCCTCTTCGCCGATGACAGTCTGATGGAGCAGCACGTGGTTGAGGACGCTGCCGATGGTGTAGTTGGTTTCGGGATTTTTCGAAGCCATCTCGACGGCTTCGGATACGGCGATGCCGAGGCTGCCGGGGGAGTTAGGGTGCCGGTTGAGGATGCGCCGTCCGGCTTCGGTCAGTTCGCTGGGGGAGAGAATGACGTCGGCTCCCCACGTGTTCATCATGAGTTTGCGGTAGGGCTTCTGGTGATAACTGACTTTGACCATGAAGACTTTGAGGTCTATGCCGAAGTGGCGGGCGGCAAAGCTCAAGGCGGAACCCCATTGCCCTCCGCCGGTTTCGGTGGTGAGGTGTTTGATGCCCTGGCGGTGGTTGTAGTATGCCTGCGGGATGGCGGTGTTGGGTTTGTGGGAGCCTGCCATACTGGTACTTTCGTTCTTGAAGTAGATGCGGGCGGGGGTATCAAGTTTTTTTTCCAATGCCCGGGCACGGACAAGCGGGGTAGGGCGCCATATCTTGTAAAGTTCTTGCACCTCTTCGGGGATGTCGATGAATCGTTCGCGGGAGAATTCCTGATTGACGAGTTCTTCGGCGAAGATGGGAAGGAGGTCTTCCTTGGTTGCCGGTTTCCGTGTGGCGGGGTTCAGGGGTGGAAGGGGCTGGACGGGCATGTCTGCTGCGATGTTGTACCATGCCGTGGGCATTTCTTTTTCACTCAGGGTGATTTTCTTGTCGGTTTCCATGATGTTTTGTTTTATGTGTTAGTCGGATAAATCGGATTCGGGGGGACAAAAAGAAAACGCCCGATGTTTGTAATAAACATCGGGCGCTTGCTCATTGATATTCGGGATACGGCATCACAAGACCTCGTCGTTTATTACGAAGTGAAACGGGTGCCACCACCAATTCCGGGCTATGTGATTTTGTCGCATCATCTGTGTTCTGTTCTTTTCCGTGTGGCAAAGTAATGAATTTATTTCGATTCCGTCAAGGATTGCGCCCATTTTTTGAGGTCGATGCCTGAGAAGTTGCCGGAGGTCATGACGAGCAGGACGGTGTCGCGGAGGTCTTCGGCTTCTATCTGTGCCAACAGGGGGGCGTTGTCGGTGTAGACCTTCACCCGGTCGTTGGCGAATCCCCGTTGTACGTCAGTCACAGTGATTTCTGGGAGGCGTTTGTGGCGGACGACTTCGGGATTGAAATAGACGATGGCTTCGTCAGCGGCGTCCATGGAATGGGCGTATTGGGGCAGGAAAGCCGCGTTGAGGCTGCTGAAGGTGTGCAGTTCCATGCAGGCGATGAGCCGGCGGGAGGGGTACTGCTCTTTGACGGCGCGGATGGTGGCTTGCAGTTTGGAGGGGGAGTGGGCGAAGTCGAGGAAGACGGTGGTTTGCCCGTTCTCGGCTATTTTCTGGAGCCGTTTGGCGGCACCGTTGTAAGTGGCGATGCTGCGGAGGAAGTCGGTGTCGGAGACGCCCAGTTCCCGGCAGGCGAGGTAGGCGGCGGAGATGTTCTGGAGGTTGTGTTGTCCGAACACGCGGAGCGGCACCTCCTTGCCCTGCATGGTGGTGAGGCTGGTGACGCCCTCTTTGACCGTGTGGGGGAAAGTGTGGTAGGGGAGCTGTTTCACCGAGGCTGCCGCGCGGGGAAGGATGCGGCGGATGTTTTCGTCGCCGTCGTAGTAGATGAGGCTGCCGCCGGGGGTGATTTTCTCGAGGTAGAGGGCAAACTGTTCCACGTAGTTGTCGAAGGTGGGGAATACGTTCATGTGGTCCCACGCGATGCCGGTGAGAATGGCAATGTCGGGGTGGTAGTGGTGGAATTTGGGACGCCGGTCGATGGGCGAGGAGAGGTATTCGTCGCCTTCGAAGACGGCGATGCGGCTCTCCTCGCTGAGGCGTACCATGGTGTCGAAGCCTTCCAGGAGGGCGCCTGCCATGTAGTCGAACGGGATGCCGCAGGATTGCAGGACGTGCATGATCATGGAGGTGGTGGTCGTTTTGCCGTGGCTGCCCCCGACGATGACGCGCCGTTTGTTTTTGGTCTGTTCGTAGAGATATTCGGGGTAGCTGTATATCCTGACGCCTAATTCTTTGGCGCGCAGCAGTTCGGGGTTGTCTTCCCTGGCGTGCATGCCGAGGATGACGGCGTCCAGAGAGGGGGTGATTTTTTCGGGAAACCAGCCCCACGCTTCCGGCAGGAGTCCTGCCTGTTGCAGGCGGGATTTGGAAGGTTCGAATATTTCGTCGTCGGAGCCGGTGACGCGGTATCCTTTTTGGTGGAGGGCGAGTGCCAGATTGTGCATGGCGGCGCCTCCGATGGCAATGAAATGTATGTTCATATTCCTTATCATATCATAGGTTCTTCGGACAAAGGTAAGATTTTCTGTCCTGAATCCGGCAAAGCGGACGGGGAAATCATTATATTTGCACGCGTTAAAATCAAGAGGAAATGGATGAATTGATGCTATTCTGGGAAAGTCTGGAGGGGAATCAGGTGCTTTTCGTGCTGCTTGCCGTGTTTTTTCTGTGGCATGTGGTTCGGATGGCTTACCGTTGTTCCTTGTTGCGTGCCGGGAAGCGGCAACCGGTGAAAAGAAAGGAGGAGGGGGTGTCGGTGATTATCACCTGTTCCAACCGGGCGGAACTGCTGAGGCAAAACCTGGAGGCGTTTTTACGGCAGAATTACCCCCGTTTCGAGGTGATTGTCGTGGATGAGTGTTCGGAAGACGAGACCCAGGAGGTGTTGTTGAAATTTCAAAAGAAATATCCCCACTTGAAAGTGTCGCGTATTCCGTCGGCAACCAAGTTTCGGTGCACGAAGAAAATAGCCATCAATATCGGTATTCTGGCGGCAAAATACGATATGCTTCTTTTTTCCGAAATCTATTGCCGCCCGTCGGGAATGGGGTGGATACGCGCCATGCAGGCGGCTTTTGACAGCCGGACGGCGGTGGTGCTCGGTTTTGCCAATTATGAGGAAAAGAAAGGGGCGGGGACGAAGCGATATTTCCGTTTCCTTCGTTTCTGGCGGATGGTGGACCTGGTGCATGCCGGCATGTATGTGATGGGAAACGGATGCAATATGGGTTACCGGAAGAGTTATTATCTGGAAGAACGGGGATTTAGCGGCAATACGCAGGCGTATATCGGTTTCGATACGGAGATGGTGAAAAAACTGTCGAAGAGGGGTAAGGTGAAGGTGGTGAAAGAGCATGAGGCGCACATGGTGATTATGGATGACAGCAAAAAGGCATGGGGAGACGACTTGTCTTATTTTTATGCCACGATGAGCAAATGGCCCGCGCGGGCGGTTTGGTGGGCAAGTATGGATTTTGTGGTGGAGATGTTGCTCTATTTGTTGATTTTTTATTTTATAGCGCAAAATCCTTATCGGCTGTATTTCAGTTGGTTGGTTGTTTTTGTGTGTGTATATAACTTAATAATCATTAATCTGGGGCAAAAAAGACTGCACCAAATGAAACTTTTTTTACCTTCGTTGCGTTCTACGACATGTGGATTTATACAGAAATGGTATCACAACCTATGTTCAATATTTACGAGTAGAAAATGGAAGTAACAAGAAATCTGTCAGAAAAGGCGATGGCCGACTATAAGATAGTAAAGGATGCTATGGCCGGTAATCAGAAAGCTTTTAACGAGCTTTTAAAGAAGTACAAAGATTCCGTGTTCTTCATGTTGATGAAAATGGTGAAAAACCGTGAAGATGCGGAAGATTTGATGTTTGAGTCTTTTGAAAAGGCTTTCTCCAGTTTGCGGCATTATTCTCCGCAGTATGCTTTCAGCACCTGGTTGTTCAAGATTGCTTCGAATCATGCGATTGATTTTATCCGTAAGCAGAAAGCGAAAATCGTTTCTCTGGAGTTCGACGATGTGAACCAGGAGGAGAAAGGATATATCCGCAGCCTGCCTGCCGATTCCCTGACTCCTCAGGAAGAGATGGTCCGCCAGCAGCGTGCAGCCCTTGTGCGCCAAGTGGTGTCATCCTTGAAAGACGGATACCGCCGGTTGGTGGAATTGCGCTACTTCGAGGAGTATTCCTACGAAGAGATTGCCGAGGAGTTGAACCTGCCGTTAGGAACGGTGAAAGCGCAATTGTTCCGTGCCCGCGATATGTTGCAGGAAGCTTTCAAGAAAACCGAGCTGGCAGCGGACAGATGGTAAAGAAAATATTATTCTTATTGCTATTGACGGGAGTATCTGGTGCTTATGCCCAGATACTTTTTGTTTCTGATACCCTGCTCTTTTCCGGTATGGTTTTCCACAACGGGACAGGGGAGCCGTTGCCGGATGTGCATTGCCGGTGGGGCAAGGGGGAGGGAGTTGTTTCCAGGCGGGACGGAGCTTTCCGTATCCGTCTGCACCGGGGGGATACGGTGCGTTTCACGCATGTCGGTTTCCGTCCTTGCCGGGTGGTGATACCGGACTCTTTGCGGGAGAATGAATATATGCTGGGCGTATTCCTTTCTCCTGATACTGTGGAATTGTCCGAAGTGCTGATTGTGCGGCGTTGGAGGGACGCTCGGGGACAGGATTTTTTGCAGGCGCGGCGTAATATGCGGGGAATCATGCAGCGGGCATACGACCCGACCCGTCCTATGGATGCGGATATGAATCAGAGGATGATGATAGAGGAGTATGCCAGGGAGGTTGAGATGAAGGGGCATGTGGATGTGGGTTTCGGTGTCGGAACCCATTCGTTGGATGCCTTGCGGCTGTTGCGCTTGCAGAAGAAGCAGAAAGAGAACCGGGAATATTTGCTCCCTATGGAGGTGGATTTGTTAAAGAGAATTTATTATTTAGAAAAAAGCGGAAAGATAGTTGAATAAATGAAGATAAAACTATCTTTGCATAGTGAAAAGGCTTGTTTGTACAGGCATTTGAGTTGTTTTATTATTTAATGTAGTTTTTACTTATGAGGAGACTTTCTAATGGTTTAAGCGTTGTACTGAGTGCAGTAATCGCTATGGCGTGTTTTTCATCTTGTGCGTTCGAAAATCAGCAAGCGGCAAATGGTTCTAAAACAGGAGAGAGCAAAGCGGCAAGCGGGAGCGGGACGAAAATTGTCTATATCAACACGGATACATTGATGACCCAATATTTGTTGGCCATCGAATTGAATGAGGCGTTTTTGAAAACCCAGGAGGAGCGGCGGACGGAATTGAATGTGAAAGCGAAGTCGTTGGACCAGGAAGCTACGGAATTTCAGCGTAAATTGGAAAATAACGGATTCTTGTCGGAAGCGCGCGCCATCGATGCACGTGACAAACTGTTGGTAAAGCAGGAAAACCTGCGCCGTTTGCAGGAGGATATGATTGCCAAGACCGCCCGTGAGCAGAACGATTTGAACAAGCAACTTTTCGAGAAATTGACGACTTTTCTGAAAGGATACAACAAGGAGAAAGGTTTCGATATCGTGTTGAGCACCCAGCTGGGAGGCAATGTGTTGTTCGCCGTGGACGGCTATGACATTACCCAGGATGTGGTTGCCCGCTTGAATGAGGAGTACAAGAAAGAAAAGAGAAAATAAAACCATAACGTAGGTGGAGAACTGCAAAGGTGAAAAGCCGGATAGAACGGTCTTTTTGCCTTTGCTTTTTTTAGGCGGATTTTTGCGGGTGATTTTATGAACGAGAAACACAAGGAGAAGGTATTTGGACGTTATTTCGGACGGAATGAGTTGTATTTCCGTCCGGTTTTTCCTGACGATACGGAGGTGGTGGTGGTCATTCCGGTGTTGGATGATGAGGATATTTTCCGTACGGTGGATTCATTGAAATCCTGTACCCGGGAGGAGGGCGGCGTTGCGGTGGTGGTCATCGTTAACCACGGAGAGCAGGTGCCGGATGGGGTGAAAGAGGCAAACCGCCGTTTGGCGGAGAAGCTGAGGGAATATGTGACGGGAGGGCTACGGAGTGCTTTGTTTTTCCAGGTGGTGGAGGCGTTCGACCTTCCTGCCCGGACGGCAGGGGTTGGACTTGCCCGGAAATTGGTGATGGACGCCGCGGCGTGGTGGTTTTATGAACATGACAAGGCGGACGGGGTGATACTCTCCTTAGATGCGGATACTTGGGTGGAAATGAATTACACCGATGCCGTGCGGCGGTATTTTCGGGAAAATCCCGTTGCCGGAGTGTCGATAGCCTACCGGCATCGTTTGGAGGAGTGTGAAGGGGCGGTTCGGGAAGCGATGGCGAAGTATGAACTCTATTTGCGTTATTATCAAGGGGCATTGGCATACTCCGGCCATCCGCACGCCTATCCTTGTATCGGCTCCGCATTTGCTGTCCGGGCAAGGGATTATGTGGCGGAAGGAGGCATGAATAAACGGCAGGCGGGGGAGGACTTTTATTTTTTGCAAAAATTGATTTCCACCGGTCGGTATGCTTTCCTTCGGACGACAACCGTATATCCTTCCGCCCGTTTTTCCGCCCGTACGCCTTTCGGAACGGGACAGTCCCTGCGGCAGATTGTGGCGCAAGGGGGTAGCTATCCGGTTTATCATTGGGAGGCTTTCCGGGATTTGAAATGTTTTTTTGACGGAGTGGGGTGTTTATATAAGGTGGAAAATTCCGATGTGGAATCTTTTTTGACGAAGCAGTCTCCGGGAGTACGCGATTACTGGCAGCACATGGACGGGTGTGCCATGCTGGCGGAGGTGAATGCCAACTGTGCTTCGGTGGGACAGTTCCGTAAACGTTTCTTTGACGGGTTCAATGCTTTTCGGGTATTGAAATACTTGAATTACGTGCATGACCTCTTTTATCCGAAAATCGAGATTACGGAGGCTGTCGATCGGTGGTTAGCGGAAATGGGAATGGCAGTTCCGGGGAGTGCAGAGGAAAAGTTGGTGTTTTTGAGAAATTTCCAGTACTTTTGTCCGGAAGAATAAAAAACTACAGACCATGGATTTTCATTACACCATAAAAATTACCGCCGAGCCCGAAGAGGTTTTTGCCGCATTGACCGTACCTTTCCAAATCGAGTTGTGGAGTGGTTATCCTGCCGATATGAAAGCGGAAGCCGGTTACATGTTCTCATTGTGGGAAGGAGATATCACCGGGGTTAATCTGGAAGTAAAGCCCAATGAATCTCTGGTGCAGGAGTGGTTTTTCGGCGAACAGTCCGAACCTTCCATTGTGCGTCTTGACTTAAAAAAGGAGGGGGTGAAGACTTGTGTCGTTTTAACGCATACGCATATTCCCGAAGAGGTATTCGATGAGATTACCGAAGGATGGCAGGAATATTACCTCGGAGCCATCAAAGGGATGCTGGAGATGTATTGAGTATATACTCAATCTCCTCCAATCATCAAATCATATATCGTTTATTTTCATTATCTTGTAAAAGTAAAGAGAGCTTCCTAATGCACTTGTCTTTTCTGTCTATCTCGTATTTGATAGGAATATGAAATATAATGGGGAAGCGTGACTAATTCCCTTGATGTATTGGCTATATTGAATCTGCTGAGTAGGTTTGGTGCAGGGAGTAGTTTAGGAAGAAAAATTATAGCTTGCACTCTTTGTTGTAACGCAGGCTATAATCATTATGTATTTTGACAAATACTTGTCTTTCGCAAATTCTTTCAAATTGATTAAAGTTATTGGATTCCCTTTTTTGCCATAAGCAAGTATAGGATTAAAATTATTTGGGGTCAAGCCGAAATCTGTTCAAAAACCTCCTAAAAACAAAAACAGCCACTTGACCAAGTGG
>CAJTSF010000045.1 GCA_910578985.1 uncultured Odoribacter sp.
TCAAACGGCACGTTCTCATAATGGGGCGTATCGGAAGTTTTTGCAGACTTCTTGCTCTTTTTGATTTTACCTTCTTTTATCAGGCGTTCTTTTTCAGCCTTAATTCGTTCGAGGAGAACTGATGCAGGCTCATCGTTCGGGTCTTGCGGTACAAGTTTTCCATGTATCGCAAGGTCGAGTATCTTTTGACGTAATTTCTTTGTATCCATATAGGCTATTCTTTGTTTAAGAACAGATTGCAAAACTCATTCAGTTGCTGTTGCATACGTTCCTGTGGAATGAGGATACGCTTGTATTCTGCTATCATTGTGGGGCTCATACTTCGGCTCATAGCATATTCCACCACAACCCGATCTGCTTCCGGACAGAGAATAATGCCGATAGAAGGGTTTTCGTTAGAGCGTTTCACATCTCTATCGAGTGCTTCCAGATAAAACTCCAACTGCCCGAGGTCTCGCGGATGGAATTTCGTCTTTTTCAGCTCCACTGCTACCAATGCCTGCAACCCACGATGGAAGAACAGCAAGTCAGCCTTAAAAGTGGATGCGCCAATATTGAGGCGGTATTCCTGTTCCATAAAGATAAAATCCTTACCAAGTTCAAGAATAAACTGCTTCATGTGTTCCACCAAGCCTTTTCTAAGTTTGGATTCGCTATGCTTCTTAGGTAAGTTTAGGAAATCAACGAACAGTGTGTCCTTGAACATTATAGGGGCATTGGGATAAGCACCAAGTAAGCCTTTCGACATATTGTCTTTACTGCTCAACAAAGCCGTATATGTTTGATTCGATATACAACGCTGAAGTTCTCGCTTCACTAAATGTTCTTTATTGGCATAGAGTATATAGAACATCCGCTCTTCATTACTTTTGCATCGGCAAAGAATCTCTATGTGATTAGTCAATGTGGTCAACTCCAATATTTTGGGCATTTGTCCCGATGTTAAATGGACAATTTGTGCAGATGTTGGCTGCACCACTACAGCCATCTCTTGTGCAGGCTGGCTTGCTTCTATTTGTGCAGTTCTTGGCTGCACAAATTCAGAGTTCAGATACTTCTCTACAGTCACACTGAATGTTTCCGATGAATATTCATCATAGAACATCACCATATTGTAAATGCTTCTCCGACTATAGCCCTTGATGTCCGGACGCTGGGAACGGATATATTCGGATAACTGCATTACAACCTTGCTTCCCCATTCCTCGCTTTTCAATTTGGCTGATACATATCCACCAACATGCCACGCTGTGAACAACAGTTCATTATTTACAGCTCTTGAAGCACGGCCTTTATGTTGGAGAATAATGTCTATAACTTCTCCAAACTGTTGTTCCATTGATATGATTATCTTATTGTTTTCCATGCACTCAATCTTCATCTATGTTTGCGAGCAGTTTTTCAAGTTCAACCACAGCAGCACTTATCGTTTGGCTCTTATCTTTTATATCAGCCATCAGCTCTGCCAATGAATGGTCATCCACCTCTCCACCTTGCTTTATCCAAGTGATGTCAAGACTTGTTTTGTCTCGGGCAATAATTTCATCTACAGGGTATTTACGCCAACGCCCTTGCGGATTATTTTCTGCATCGTAGGTTTCTACCCGATTATTGTAGCAAGAAACAAAATCATCCAAATGATGACGCTCCAGCTTGTTTGTGGCAAGCGTATGCTTTATGTCTGTACGGTAGTCGTAAAACCATATTTCTTTGGTAGGTTGTCCTTTACTGAAAAACAACACATTGGCTTTTACGCCTTGGGCATAGAAGATACCAGTGGGCAAACGCAAGATGGTATGCAGATTGAAATCCTGCAACAGGCGTTTACGGATAGTTTCACCAGCACCAGCCTCAAAAAGGACATTGTCAGGAAGCACCACAGCAGCACGTCCTCCGATTTTGAGCATAAGCATCATGTGCTGGAGGAAGTTCAGCTGGTTATTCTTGGTCTCCACATAGAAATCCTGGCGGTTAATATCCACCGATCCAGCGGGGCGAGTTCCGAAAGGTGGATTGGCAAGTATCACATCAACAAGAGTGGACGGCTCTTTTTCCAAAGAATCCTCACAAACAATTGGACTACGGTCTGTACCGACGCCATGCAAATAGAGATTCATGGAAGCGAGCGTCACTACCAAAGGCGTATTATCCACACCATGCAAAGCCTTGTCACGCAAGAAATCACGTTTTTCTTTACTTGCCGACTGCCCTTTCATATAATCGTAGGCAGCAAGCAAGAATCCGCCTGTCCCACACGCCGGGTCACAAACGGTTTCACCCATTTGCGGATTGATGCAATCTACCATCGCCTGAATAAGTGGACGAGGAGTAAAATACTGCCCTGCCCCGCTTTTCTTGTCTTGTCCGTTCTTTTCAAGAATGCTTTCATAGATAGCCCCTTTTACATCACCGTCCATAATGAGCCATTGTTCCTCATCAATCATAGTGATGACTTTCCGTAGATGAACGGGAGCTTCTATTTTATTTGATGCCTTAGTAAATATCGTGCCTATCAAGTTGGGCTGTTCTCTCAATACTCCAAGCGTTTCTTCATACTGTTTGATTAGTTCATGTCCATCAACAGCATTTAAATCTTTCCATTGATATCCCTTAGGGATGGCAGATTCACCAAATAACTCTTCATTTTCTGCATCCATTTTCAAGAACAGAAGATAAGTTAACTGAGTGATGTAATCAGTGAAACCTACACCCGCTGCCGCAAGGACACCTGCCATGTTCCACACTTTTTTAGTGAGCGACTGCTCTGTTGTATTATTTGTTGCCATTTTCTTATGCTGCCTTTCTTAAAACTACAAATGTATATAATGAATGAAGTGCCTCGTCTGCTTTCTGCATATTGCCAAACGCCCGAATCATTTGGGCTGCATGGGTCGCATCATCTTCACGAATATCCCTGACCGTACAAGCTCCATTAGAAGCAATATAATCCACAATACGACTGATAACCTCACGCTGTTTGTCGGTTATTCCGCGTTGGGCTTGCCCCAACCACAAGTTGAAATACTGCTTGGAAGTGGTCACAACACTATCCAATCGTTCAATTTGCCGGAACGCAAAACGTACCAATTGTATGATGTTTGTCAAGGCATCGCCTTCTTCTTTCGTTGTAAAACGTTTCACCTTATTGGGGGAAAGGATGGCATACGAGTTCCAAATTTGTTTCGGAGTAAAATGGTTGTTTGCCATTTTGAGTTTATGTTCCAAATCTTTCAACATCGAATAAGTTATCGGTTCTCCTTCATTGTTGTAGATAATACGAAGAGCCTCTATCTCATCCGCATTTTCTTTACAAAACTCCTCAAATGCCTCCGTTGTGTTTTTAGCATCCTCAATAGAAAAGCCTTTTGAGATAAGCGTATCTTCTCCGGGCATTAGCGTATTGACAAATCCGGCTGCAAGAATAAGCAGGTATCTCCGGGCATCTGCATGATTGGCAAGTGGAGCCATCAAGCCTTTGCGTTCTATATTAGCGTCTTCTGTGCCGACAAACGGCGGAAGAACACCTTTTTCAAGCACATCGTATATCCTGGCAGAAAGTTCCTTCATATCATCATAAGACAAACGGGCAAACTCTTTCCGTTGCGAATCATTCGCCTTATTATATATTCGGGCAAGCGTAGCTGCAAGTCGTTTAAGATATTCATCTGGGATGTAGCCATGACTGATACGCTCTAACAATTCTTTCAGAGTAATAGTTTCTGTGGCCGGTTCATCGGTTACGGTCGGGATTGTCTTTTCATGCTCCGTCACGCCTACCGCATCAACCAAATAAAAACAATCTTTACTGAAAGCATTCGGAGTGACATTACGCAATTGCTCATCACCAATAGTACGCACTCCGCGCCCTTTCATCTGAATATACAACGGCAATGATTCCACATCACGCATGAACATTAGCACTTCCAACGGTTTAACATCCGTTCCTGTAGCAACCAACGTGCAAGTCACGGCTATACGAAAATCCTTGTCATTGCGAAATTGGCGTATCAGTTCGTTGCTATCTCCTGCCGAATAGGTGATTTTCTGAACAAACCGGTCGTCAGTCCGTCCAAACACCTCTTTCGCTATTTGTACAATGTTGGTCGCGTGAGCTTCATTAAGAGCGAATATCAAGGTTTTAGGAAGATAATCCATATTCGGCTCACGCTGCGGGTCATTGAATAATTCAGTATAAACCACATCCCGATAAGTCGAAAGAATCAACTTTATTTGTGCCGGATTGATAATACTCCGATTCAGTTCCTTATTTGTATAGGTTTTGGTTTCCTTACTGCTTACAGTCTTAACCTCACCCGTATATTTTGTTTCTTCTCTGAATTTCTCGCCCTCCAATATAGCCCCACCTGTTTCTGTTACCTGCGTTTTTATTCTATACACCCGACAATCCACATTCACACCGTCAACGATACTCTTCTCCAATGTATAATTGACAATGCGGTTATTATTGAAAAATGCCATCGTTTCAGGAATAGGCGTTGCTGTCAACCCAACCAATCTTGCCGTATCGAAATACTCCAGCACCTTACGCCAGTTTCCATAAATGGAGCGATGACACTCGTCTATGATAATCATGTCAAAGTAATCATGCGGCAAATTTGGATTAGGCGGTAACGTTACTTCTTCTGTTGGTTCATTCTCGTCATCGTCTTCATTATCCTCAATATCTTCCCCTTTCAAAAATGAGAACAGGCGTTGTATTGTAGAAATAATCACATTGCTGTCTGAAGGGATGGAAGAAGAACGAAGGCGATTAACCGTAAAGATTGTGTTGAAAGCATCTCCGTTCTCAGTCAAGCGAAAAGTACCGAACTCTCCCTCTGCTTGCTTCCCCAAGTTATTACGGTCAACAAGAAACAGCACTCTGCGCATCGGTGTATAGGCAAGCATCCGATAGGCAGCGAGACAAGCCGTATATGTCTTGCCGGCTCCGGTGGCAAGAACCATCAATGCCCGACTCTGTCCACTGCGGAAACTCTTTTCAAGTTCAGTCACTGCCTCATATTGGCAATCACGAAGCCCTTTCTTTTTCAATGTCGGAAGTCCGGCAAATGTATCTTCAATTCCCAACTTCTTAACCAGTTCATATGGTGTTGGGATTGTCATTATCTGCCTGAAACAAGAATCCTGCTCCCGGAAATCACAAAAGTATAGATCCTTAGCATTTGAGGTGAAGATAAAAGGCAAAGGCTTTTGATATGCCTGATAGATATTGGGGACACTTCTTGCGTACAGGGCTGCTTGCCTGCATACTTTTGAAGCAAAAGCATCTGTTTCTTCACGTTTGGCTTCAAGTACTCCTACTGCTTTTCCATTAATGAAAAGAAAGTAATCTGCTTCAAGATTTCCTTTCAACAAGCCTTCTCTTATGGCAACAGCCGTACAAGTAGGTTCATAATCATCTCTGTTGACTACTTCCCAACCAGCATCGGCAAACCACTGATCTATCTTTATTCTTGCTTTTTCTTCAGGAGTCATGTTCTTGATATTGTATAATATCTCAGCTATAGATTGCAAATATAGCGAATTATATTCAACAATCGGATTCCTTTTTATACTTTTGCGCCATGTATAGTAGAAACATGTCACCTTCTATTACAAAATTTAGCAACTTCTGCATGCGGATATGCGCCGCGCTCATCCTGGCGGCATCCGCCCTCCACCATCCCGCCGCCCACGCGGCAACGACGGCGGCTCCCGACTCCCGCGGCCCCGTAATCCGCTTCCCGTTCGGCGTGCTCGCCGCGCTTGTCTACATCACCCACGAGGAATACGAATACTGGTTCTTCCGTGAGACCGACTGCCGCTTTGCCGCCCAAACCCACACATGGCCCGACTACGGCGGGGTGCGCCACTGCGTCTCCAAAGACGGCTACCTCGCCACCTGGCAAAACCGCGGCTACGACTCCAAAGCGGACATATCCGTCTACCGCCTCCGGGACGGCGGCGTGACGCCGGTCGCCCGCTATTCCGACGTGGAAATCACCAACTGGGAAGAGGTCTGCTGGGGAGAAGGCAACGCGCTCTACGTCCGCGGCTCCTACTACAACGACGAAGAAGACGGCCCCCCTGACGAAAGAGCCGTCGATAAATGCCTGAAATTCACCCTCCCCTCTTAATATTCCTTATCCACCGCTTTTCCCGTCACACCCCCGCATACACGCTCGGCGAAAAGCGCGTCCCCTCCTCGTTCCCGAAAAACAGGTACACGTGCAACGGCACCTCTTCCCTCCCCTTCAAGCCTTTCCCCGCTCCATCCGATTTCCCCGCACCCTCCTCCTCCGCCGGCGGCATCGCCACCGCCACACGCCCGTCCTTCCGGCACACGCCCTCCGCCACCGCCAAATGAGGCACCCGGGGGTCCGTCCCGTGGAAATAGCCCACATACACCCTATCCGACCACCGCGCCCCCGCCCTATCCTCGTCCACCTCCCACTCCAGCACCACCCCGTTCCCCTCACGCCTTGCCGACCGCAGCGCCGGCATGTCCAGCGACCCCGTCGAGAAACGGAACGCCGGGAATGCCCACACCCCCTCGCCCCCGCGGATGCAACCCGAATTCAGGCGGTGGAACAGCGTGTCGCCCTGGTTTGCCCCCTGCTCGCGGGCCGCCACCCGCCACACCGGCAGGTCGCCCAACGCGCGGCGGTAAAGCGTCCAGAACTTACGCACCTCCGTAAAGCGGTTCGATGCCGCCTCTTCCGCCGTCGTGCGCTTTTTGCGCTTCCGGTAGCGGGAAGGACGGACGCACAAACGACCGTTCCGCATATAGTACGTGACCCCCTCCATCCGAAGGGGTTTTTCCTCCATACAAGCCTCCAACAAGTGGGTTGTCCTAACCATAAACCAATCATTTAGCGTAGATTCACCGATGATTCTACGGTACAAATTTACGTCACATATTGGTAAAAAACAATTAAAATACTGCTTTTACCAATATTTCACCAACGTTTTACCAGCATTTCACCAACATTTCAACCGTAGAACTATCGGTGAATCAATGGTTAATCATCGGTCAATTCGGCGGTATACCCACATGCTTCCGGGGTATCGGGGGACACCGCGGTAAGATTTTTGCCGGAAAAGTTGCAGGCAGAGCGGGGAAACGCTACATTTGTTGAAAATCAAAACAGGGAATTATGGCAATAGCAAAAAGCATGTTGGGCAGGCTGCGGGGAAAGTTGGGCAACCTCAGTTGCTACGAAGGACAGGACGGGCAGACCATCGTACGTTCCTCGTCCGTCCACCGCAGGACGTCGAACATGGAGCAGCAGCGGCAGGAGACGGAGTTCGGGACGTTGAGCAAAGTGGCGGCAATATTGGGGTATGTCCTGAAAACGGGCTTCCCCAAAGGGAAAGGAGTGGCAGCGGGGAGCAAAGGATTCCTGCAAGCGAACCTGAAAGGGGGCGCGGTGGTGGCGGAGGAGGTGGACCCGGGGAGGGAGTTCGTGCGGAAAGAGAATGCGCCGAGGTATTTCCGGGGACAGGTGGATTATGCGAAATTGCAGGTGGCGGCGGGCGCGGTGGCGGTGCCGGAGGCAAGCGTGGCGGAAATCGGCGGCGGGACGGAGGACGGCAGCAGGACGGCGAAGGCGGTGCGGAGGGTGAGATTCCGAAGCGAGGGGCGGACGCGGGTGGGGTACGACTGCTTCCCGGAGGACCGGGTGCACGGGGTGGCGCTGTGCCCTTCGAAGAAGATGCGGAGTATGGTGGAAGTGGGAGTGCGGGGCGAGACGGGGGAAGCGGAGGCGGAGTTCGACGGAAAGGAGTGGCAGGGAGAGGTGCATTTCTACGCGTTCGCGACGAGCGCGGACGGGAAGCGGGCATCGCGCTCGGTGTATCTGGGAATGATGAATTGGTAAAAAAGAATAAGATATGAAAGATGCAGTGATTGTATTGTCGGGAGGGATGGACAGTGTGACTCTCCTGTATGAGCGGGCGGCGGAGATAGCGCTCGCAGTGACGTTCGACTACGGAAGCAACCATAACCGGCGCGAGGAGGCGTGCGCGAAGGA
>CAJTSF010000046.1:0-215 GCA_910578985.1 uncultured Odoribacter sp.
ATTCAGATTTAAATTCTTTCAATTTTAATATCAAATTCTCTGTTAAAGTATAAGTATTCTGTAAATATTCTTGGTTTTCAGACAGTTTCCTGAGTGCATCGACAGACATATTTATCAATGTATTTACTCGCTTTTTTTTATCCTCCGAAATATCAGGATTGCCGGCATAATTTTCCCACAGCCCGATAATTTGACAGGTAACTTTTTCCCAGTCG
>CAJTSF010000046.1:248-7996 GCA_910578985.1 uncultured Odoribacter sp.
GTATTTGCTCCAGTTCCTTCAATAAGCCATTATCAGTCTCACTCAATTTCTGTAGTTCGCACAGAATAAAGAATATTTTTTCTTTTTTGTCACACATAATCCCTGTTACTTTTAGAATCTACCATCTTTCTTTTTAAAACTACCGCAATAGCAGTATATCTTGGGCGTATAATATTCCGTATTTAGCTACATGAAATCTGAAATAGATAAATATGTAACACAAGCTATACGAAAACGCAGAGAGGAGCTTGGGATTAGCCAGGAAGCTCTTTCCTACCTAATTGAGCGGACAGGAACCTGCATTGCCAATATTGAAAACGGAACTCGGAAATATAACGTCGCTCATCTTAATTTAATTGCTATCGCATTAAAGTGTTCTATTAAAGACTTCTTTCCTGACAAGCCCATATTGCCAGCCCGGACAAAATAAAATAGCCGACGACGATTAGAAAATCCAATCTGCCGTCGGCTTCAGTTTAGTGTGCAACTAAACCTTTGGACTTCTGGAAAGATTAAAAAACAGCCGACAAGATTACCTTTCCCCACATAGAGTTATCCCGTTCTATGTGTCCAAGCCGATAACCCTGCCGAACTGTCTAACTCCATCTATCGTATTTTAAAGCCAGACTAGAATAAGTTTCCACGATTTATATTTCTATCGGGCATAAAAAAACGTGGAACTTACCTGTATCCGGAGGACAGGGTGCTGCTAACACCACAACGACCGGATAAGGCAAGCCCACGTTTAAGAACATATATAATAAATATACGAACTTTCATCGTGAGCGTTACCTACACCGTCTTAGTCGTTGTAATGATAAACATCACAAAAAAATTAGCAGCTTTCTGTCCACTAAGACGCGTAATAAACGCTACAATATTTCAAAAAAACAGATACCTCTTGTATCTGACAGATTGCAAAGAAAACTAAAAATCACAAATTATGCAATCTTTATGAACGATATTTTTATTGTAAAATAACAGTCAATACCGAATCCAGCACATGCACATGCCCTTCATTGCTGACTTGTATGCTGAAAACATACCTGCCGACAGGCACTGTGTGGTTGTACGGTAATTCTATTATTCCTTTTCCCCTTATCCGGAACTGGCTGACGGAGCTGTCCGCTCCGTTGTTACAATCCACCCGGTAAATGGAATATTGCACGACAGGGCTTCCCGTCACTTTTTGCAAACCGGGTGTCTGGAAAGGAATCTCAAACTTTATCTTTTGGGCATCCTGGCGGTTGTTCGGGTCCAGCACAGCCTTGAACACGGCAGAATCGGGAATATACTCTGCATTGCTTGTGTCCAGATAACCTATTTCCTGTTTGTTGCAGCCCCATATCAGCATGAACACGGCTGCCATCATTACTACTTTCTTCATCATTTTTCTTTTTATAGTTCTGTCCATTGGAATGTGTAAGCCAAAGCGTGAACGACACCGTTGTCCGCCTCATTGTCGGCGGAAGCAACCGCAGCGACATGACCACTGTTCACCGCATGAATGCCCATCCCTTCCGGACCTTTGTCCGGTTCTCCGGTGTTCGGGTCCGGTGTTTGGGTCCGGTACACGCGCAGCGTTTTCCCGGAAAGCGTTTCCACTTCCGTACCTCCCGTCAGCGTTCCCCGGATTTCATAGCCGAAACTTGCTTTCATGTTTTTCCTTGGAATCACGTAATCCAGCACCATCTGACGGCACAATTCGACAGGGATGTCCGCGATACATTGGTATTTGCGTTGTCCGCCCTGTTTGGTATAAGCCAGGAACTGCCATACCGTGAAGTTCGTAAAGCCGAAGAACGTTATCCCGTCCTTATAAGCAGGGTCCGAACCGTCGAATATGCCGACAAGCCCCGCCCGTTCGATGACCACAATGGCGGAATCCCATTCGTGGTTCGAGTGCATATATTCCCACACGGTTCCGTCATAACGTCCGTTTGCCAGCCCCGAATCGTGGTAGTTGTCATCGACACAACTGTATAATGCGAATGCTCCCAAGATTAAAGCAATTATCTTTTTCATCTTCATAGAATTTTAATGAATACTTCGGTTATCAGAATCCCCGTTGTTCCCAATAAGGACACTGCGTCATCTGTGTGTTGTTCTGGAATGCCGTCCGGGAAAGCGGTATGAACAGCCGCCCGTTTTCAATGTCCTGCTGCGTCATGTCCCTAAATCCCGGCAAATCCTCCACAAACCCCTCCCGGACCAAATCCAGAAAGCGGTCGCCCTCGCAGAAGAGTTCCCGGTCTCTCTCCCGTGAAATCTCCCGCCTTAACTCTTCCGTACCGCCGGAATAATCCGAACATCCGGCACGGCGGCGCACCACGTTCAAATCGGCAACGGCACCGCCGTAATCTCCGGTTTTTGCCCGATATTCCGCCCGCAGCAGGTAAATTGCCGCCAGACGTATCAGAGGCTCGTTGTTTTCGTAAGCGCGCACTTCCCCCTCCATGTAGCCGCTTTCATACCGGAGCGGATACTGGTATTTGTATGGATAAGCGAATCCCTCCGTTTCGGAATAAGGCAAGCGGGAAGTTTCTTCCAGTTCGTAGAACCATGTTCTCCTGTCGTCGCTCTCTTCCGGATACATGTCAAAAACCGTGGCAAATTCTATCCCCATGTAGAAACGGGGTGTCGACGGCGTGGAATTGAGTTCGACGGGATACACCTGGCAAACTCCCGCGATGCAAGCCCCGATGTCGTTCTCTTCCCCTGCAAGCTGGCTGTAATTAAGCTCGTAAATCGCCTCTTTGGAATCTCCCAGCAACACGCTCTGCGTTACTTCCTGTATGTCGGCGGCCAACTGGTAATCCCCCGAATCGATGACTTTGTTGCAAGCCTCCAAAGCCAGGGACAACAGTTCCGGCTGCTGGTTCAATTGTGCCCGCCAGCCGTAGACATACGCCAATAAAGCCCATGCGGAACCGCTCGACGGAATCTGTTTGTCAATGATGGCACGCCCCTCAGCGTCCCTGCGTTCCCCGTCAGAGGGAAGCAGCCGGGTTGCCTCCGTCGCATACCCGACAATGCGGTCACAGACGGTCAGCCACGAGGTGCGTGGTTTGACGGAAATGTCTTCCATGTGCTCCACTAAAGGCACATCGCCCCAATACTGGATGAGCCGGAAATAGGTGTAAGCCCATACGAAATAAGCCTGTCCGAGGTAAAAATCATGCCTTTCTTCCGGCAATTCCGCCATAGCGATGTTATCAATGACCATGTTCGCCATCGCAACGACGCGGTATTCGTTGTCCCAGTAAAGGATGGGCGAATATTTGTCGTAGGTGTCCTGGAAATTGTTTTCCTTCAATTTTTCCCAATCTGCATCGAGGTAATCGAAATTAAGTGCCCGTTGCCGCCAGAGCCGGTTATCTACGGAACCGAAGCAGGCACGGAACGTGGCGTGCATGGATTCCACAGCGGTCTGAACCTCTTTTTCATTTTTGAAGTAATTGCTGAATGTGACCGCATTTTCCGGTTCCCGGTCCAGAAATTCAGAACAGGCGGAAAGGCAGCATGCCGATAATATCAGAAATAAGATCTTTTTCATCGTTTAAAAATTTAATGTCAAACCTACCGTTATTCTTTTGGAGAGCGGATAGTTGTTGTAATAGTCGATACCTGTCGTCACGTCCACGCTCTCCGGGTCAGTGCCGCTATAATTGGTCAGCGTGAACAGGTTTTCTCCGGACACGAACACCCGGCAGTTGAACCCCACCGCTTTGCGCACCGATTCCGGCAAAGTATAGCCGATTACCAGTGTTTTCAAACGCAGGAAATTGACTTTTTCCACGTTCGACGCCAGATTGGTCGCAAAATTGTTTAACCCCGTTTCCGCCCGGTTCATCGGCAAGTCCGCGTGGTCGCCCGGTTGCTGCCAGAAACTGACTTTGTCCAAATCGTCGAATACGGGCAGGAGCATTTTGCCCGGGTCCGACTGTATGACCGTCCCGATGCTTGCACTTTTGGCGGCGTTCAGGATGTGGCGTCCTATCATGTAGTTGAACAGCAGGTTCACGTCGAAGCCTTTCCACGTCAGGTTGCTGATGATACCCCCTTGTGCCTCAGGCAGTGGGCTTCCGCAGACTTTCCGGTCGTCCTGGTTCGGATAGCGACTCAGAATCGTTCCGTCGCCGTCTGCATCATATAGTATCCGGTCGCCGGGGCGGTAGTGTTGTTTCGTATTGCCGAGGTATTGTTTCCGGCCATTGACAAAGACATAAGGCACTTCTTCCTGGGAGTTGTAATACCCTCTGTCGTCGAACGCGAGGATTTGATTGAGCGATTTGCCGATGATGCTGATGTTGTTCAAAAGACGGGTATTCTGGAAATCCTGTCCATCGTTGCTTTTTACCAGTTTGTTCCAGTTCCGGGCGATGTTGAACGTCACGTTCCAGGTCAGTTTTTCATTTCTGATGATGTCAGCCTTTATCTGGAACTCTATCCCGGAATTGCAGATACCATAGGCATTCCGCCACTGAAAGGCGAACGGGCTGTCGGAGACGGGCACTTTCGTGAGCAGTTTATCCGTATAGCGGCGGTACCAGTCAAAGGTCAGTCCTATGCGGTGTTCCAGAAAGTCCATGTCGAGCCCCAGGTCCCATTGCCGGGTTTCTTCCCAGCTTAATTTGTTGTTGAGCAGTCCGCTTGTCCAGTCCGGCGTTATCGTCTGGTTGCCGTTATAGTTTTGGTTGCTGAGTTGCAACACCCCGTAGGCAAGGTAGGGACTTTCAAATCGGCGTCCCGATTTTCCCCAGCTTGCACGGATTTTGCCGTAACTGAGCCACTCCAGGCGTTTCATGAGATTTTCTTCGGAGAAGGCATACCCCACGGCGAATGACGGGAACATCCCCCAGCGGTGGTTTTTCCCGAATGTGGAGGAGGCATCCCACCGGAAGGTGGTGCTGAACAGGTATTTTTTCCGGTAATTATAGTCGCCCCGGAAGAACACGCCCACCGAAGCGATGTCGGTCATGTCCGACTGTACGTTTTTCAGTTCCCGGTCTTCGTTCTGGTTGTACGCGGGACCGTTGCCGATGATGTGTATCTGGTTGATGTTCCCTTTGCCGTAGCCCATCAGTGTGTTGGCGGTTTCTTCCTGGAAGGATATGCCGCCCAGCAGGTCTACCGAATGGCTGCCAAACGTCCCGTTGTAGTTCAGCGTATTTTCGTTTATCCACATCAGATTCCGGTTTATCTGTTCGGAGTTGAACGTTTCATGGTATTCGTCCAGCTCTAAAGGCTTGAAGATATGCAGGTTTTGCTGGGTATAGTCCACAGCCAATGAGGATTTCAGTTTCAGGCCCGGTACGATTTCGTACTGCAAGTCGAAAGAGGAACGCAGGCGGTAGGATTCGTTCTTTTCCTTAATCCGGTCGAATGCCTCGTCGCCTTTGAAGTCTTGCAGGCTGGTGCCTTCCATGATGAGGGAGGGTATTTTTTCAAGGTCGCCTTCCGACACGTGGTTGAACATGTCGTTTCCACGGGAAGAGCGGTCGCGCCCGGTGCGGGCAAGGTAAAACCTTAGGTTGCTCTCCGCCTTCGGGAAGGGTTTCAGATAGAGGTTGGATAATAGTTTGATGCGGTTGAAACCCGTATTCCGCAAGGTCCCTTTTTCCGTATAGTAGCCCAGTCCGACATTATAGGCAATCCGTTCCGCACCGCCGGACAGTTGGAGGTTGGCATCCGTAACGCGGGTGGGACGGAAATAATAGCCCATGAGGTTGCTGCTCCTGTTGTAATAGGGATTCAAACTGTCCTGCAATGCCGCAATGCCCATTCCCCGCCCGTTGCCGTAGAAATAGCCGAAAACAGCCCTGTTTTCAAGGGCTTCGTCCCAACTTTCCGGGTAGCGGTAGGTATTGGTTTCTTTGTCGTAATAGGCGGTCGCGTAATTCCTCAGGGCTTCCAGTCTTAGGCG
Source organism: uncultured Odoribacter sp. (assembly GCA_910578985.1). Classification (GTDB taxonomy): domain Bacteria; phylum Bacteroidota; class Bacteroidia; order Bacteroidales; family Marinifilaceae; genus Odoribacter. The sequence continues at coordinate 6,175 of CAJTSF010000046.1, forward strand.
GCGTTCGGCATTGCCTCCCGTTTGTTCGGGAAGAAAGGTTTTGATGCTGAACGTATGTGAAAGGTTGACGCTGAAACGGGATTTCTGGTTCAGCCGTCCTTTTTTGGTTGTGACGAGAATCACGCCGTTGGCTGCCCGCGAACCGTAGATACTGGAACTTTGCGCGTCTTTCAATACTTGCAGGGTTTCGATGTCTGCCGGGTCGATTTCGGCGAGGGTGTTCAGACCTGTTTCGGGGGAGGTGAATGCGAACATCGGAACCCCGTCAATCACCCAAAGCGGCTCGGAACCCCGGCGACCGTTTTCGATGGAAAGGCTGTTGTATCCCCGGATAGTGATATTGGTTCCGCCACCGCCCGGTGCACCCGTAGAATTGACAACACTCATTCCGGATACCCGTCCTTGTAATAAGTTGGCAACACTTGGCGAGGGAACATCCTTGATTTCCGCAGCCTTCACGACGCTCATCGCCCCAGTCATTTCACGTTTGGTCTGTGTGCCGTAGGCGATTACCTGGACTTCGTCCAATTCGGACACCTCTTCCTCCATTTTTATCACCAAAGGGGAAGCGGTGACGAAATTCACTTTCACCGTCCGGTAGCCGACTGAGGAACACACCACTACGCCTTTTAATTGGGGCAGGTTTAGTGTAAACTTCCCTTCATTGTCTGAGGCGACACCGAGATGTGTTCCGTCCAGACGGATGGTAACCCCTGGAAGTGGGACTCCCCGGGTGTCCGTCACCGTTCCTTTCAACGAATGGGATTGTTGGGCTGTTGAATAGCCTGGCAGGAGAAAGAATTGTATGACGGATATTGCGCAGAAAATCAGCCACATTTTTTGCATACAATAGTATTGACTTCGTTTATATTTTTTCATAATTTTGTAACATATTAATACTCAAAAGGTGTTAATTAAAGGGAGGACTGACCGGGAACTGTCTAACTTAACGGTCAGCCTCCTGCTTTTTTTGGATAGGTTAGTCTAAATATCTGTTTTTCACCTCCTTTCTGTTTAAATGAAACAGCTTGTTTGCTGAAAGCCATAAGAATGTTGTCTGTTATGGTTCTTCTTTACGGATGAGTAACTGTCCTTCACTCACGTGGATTACTATTTTATCGCCCGGATGAAAACCGGCATCGTATAGCCATTTTCCGGATAGTCTGAAACACGAGGCACTGTTTTCCGGATAGTTTTGCGCATTTCCATGCAAAATAGTCATTCGCCGTTCGGTTGTTTTTTCACATAGTTTGTTTTTCTCATTCATACTTAGTTGGTTTTAGGTTAATTACTTTGTCTAATTTTCAGTTGTTTGTTCACCTCCTTTCTGGCTTTTAACGGCTTAAGCGACGCTATATCGTCGCCATTCTGATACAAATTGTTTTTCCTTTACAAACAGATAAAACAATTTATTATGTGGACGCCTTTGGATGAATATATTGCTACGGCCTTATTAAAAGTTATGAATGAGAAGAAAGTAACAGCATCAGAATTATCTTTACGTATAGGACGTAATTCTGATTTTATATCTCACTCTTTAAGCCGTTCGGATAGCAATAAGCAAAAGCTAAATATTTATCAATTAAACTCTATTGCCCAGGCATTGGATTGTAAACTTTCCGACTTATTACCATCGCCATATCTTGATTATGACGAAGTAAAGTTTAATTGGAGATTAAATAAGGATTAGTACCAAGTTTTTTCATAATTGTGTAGGTTTAAGGTTGTATACATATACGAAAAGGCGCGAAACATATTTCAACCATTTCGTAAAACTGAGGCATCGCCAAACGCCTTTCTAGTATGAACGAGAAGAAACAAT
>CAJTSF010000047.1 GCA_910578985.1 uncultured Odoribacter sp.
TGATTTCTTTATCTTCCGACTTGTCAAACTATACGCCTGAATTTTTAACATTCTCATCGATGCATTTTAACATATGCACCGTAATTTCGGATTGACCCACAATAAGAACGAAAATGAAGAAGCATAGCGGAAAAGAAGGGATGGGAAATTTATAAATTCTATATCGTCTTTTTAAATGCTTCAATATTGTTATCGGGAAGATTGTTTGGTTCTGTAAATATTGAATCTGGTAAATTGAAAGTTGGGCTATAATTCGGTTGTTTCCGATTTTATAGCTCAACTTTTAATGAATCAGTATTTCCCTACGATGAAGGGGGGATATTCTTGATGTTTTCATGTCCGGATGATTTTATTGCAAAGCTAATAATTATATTTGCAATAAAAGAAAAACGGCGTATTATCTTTGGAATAAAACGCCGTTTTCGGAGTGTTGTTCAACCAGGACTCGAACCTGGACAAACAGGACCAGAATCTGTTGTGCTGCCATTACACCATTGAACAATGTCGCCCTTTCGGTTTGACGGCACAAAAGTAGTGATTAATTTTGTACCTGCAAGAAAAAGGGCAAACTTTTTTGCGGTTTGCCCTTCGTTCTGTTGTTTTTTTTATCGTTTTCTCGGCATGGGTTATGGGATGGTGACGCCCATTTCCTCGAATTTGCGTTTCATCATGTCCGCCATTTGTTCGATGTCCAGTTTTTTGCCGATGATTTTCTTGTCCTTGTCGAGGAGGTAGAACATGGGCGTGGATTCGATGTGGTAGTAAACGCGGAAGTTGGTCTGGTTGTGGGGGTCCCAGCAGTTGATGAAGTCGAAGAGGTCGTGGTCGGCGACGAATTTTTCCCATTTTTCCTTGTCGTTCTGGGTGTGGACGGCAAAGACTTTGAAGCCGTAAGGCTTGAATTTGTCGAGGAGGTCTTTTTTGACCTGGGGAACCTGTTTTTTGCAGTGCCCGCAGTCGGATTCCCAGAACATGAGGAGGGTGAAGGGGGCGTCGGTTTCGTAGAGGCTGACCCAGTCGCCTTCCATGGTGGGGAGTTTGAGTTCCTGGGCTTTCATGCCGATGAGGTTGTATTGGGTGAGGATGACCTCGCGCTCGATTTTCTCGAGGTTTTCTTTGTCAATCCAGTCCGCCTGGCCGCTGAGGTAGTAGCGTTTGGAGAGGTAGACGAAGGCGGCGTCCATGCCCATGATTTTGCTTTCGAGGGAGTAGTTGAAGCAGTAGCTGACGAGGTAGCGGAACATGGCTTTGCAGCCGCGGGCGCGCTCGATGAGATTGACGGATTCTTTGTAGACGGTGTCGGGGTGCATGAGAATCATGTTCTTGAAGTAGTCGTCGAGTTTGTTTTTGAAAATGGGGGTGCGGATGAGCATGCTGTCGCGGAAGTTGGTGTAGTCCCAGTAGTGGGCTTTGTTGTAGAAGTAGCCGCGTTTGCGTATTTCGAGGTCACGGTCTTTGGTGCCTTCGGGGACTTCCTTGGAGAAGTCGGGGATGTCGGGGGAGAGGGTGAAGTTGGCGAAGGTGGCAGTGGCGGAGCCGGGGTATTGGCGGCAGAGGTCGGCGATGTAGGCGCGCACTTCTTTGTCCGCTTGTTCGAACTGGTCGGTGTATTTTTTCCGGACGTCGGGATTGGTCTTGTCAGCTTCTTTTTCGAGAGCCTGGCTGATTTCACGGGTCTTGCGGTTTTGCTTGACCATAAATTTCTGGAATTCGAGGAACGCCTGGTTTTCGGGAGAGCCTTCGATGCGGAGGTTTTCCATGACCTGGGCGGTATCGGTGCGGAGGGAGAAGTGCTGGTCGTTGCCGATGATGATGTCGAAATAGTTGCTGGGGGAGAAGAGGAGGAGATACATGCCCCGGGCGAGTTTCTTGTCGGGGTTGCGGAAGGCGCCGTTGCCGGAGGCGTCGAGGTGGGCGGTGTCTACGGCATAGACTTTGCCTTCGAGGTAGTTGGCGAGAATGAGGGGTTTGTTGGGCATTTTGGGAACGGAGACGCGGATGTCGTATCCGGCGGGTTGAGGTTCTTCCCGGTGGATGGTCTGAGGAGTGGAGGACTGTTGTGTTTTTTTGCCGCTTTGTCCGTTGGCGCATCCGGTCTGCATGAGGAGACCGCAGATGAAAAATAGAAATAATTGTTTCATGGTGAATTATTTGTATTTAATTCATGTGTTTAGTTACGAAAGTAATCGCGGATGACTTGGTCCGCTTGCCGATGTCCCAGACGGGAGGCGATTTCGAGGTCGGCGAGCGCCTCGCGGGGTTGTGAGAGGGCGATGCGTGCGACGCCGCGGTTGTAGTAGGCGCGGGCGCTGGAGGGGTCGATGCGGATGGCTTCGGAGTAGTCCTGGATGGCGTGCGAGAGGTCGCCGAGTTTTTGGAGGACAACGCCGCGGTTGTAGTAGAGGGCGCTGGAGTTGAGCCCGAATTCCTTGGCGGTGAGCACATCCATGGTGGTGTTGGCACCGAGGGTGAGGGCTTTGTTGTAGTCTTCCAGCGCGCCGCTGTAGTCTTGCATGCGGAAGCGGGCGATGCCGCGGTAGTGGTATGCCATGATGAAGTCGGGACGGAGTTTGACGGTCTCGGAGTAGTCCTGGATGGCTTGCGCGAAGTTACCGAGGTTTTCGTGGACGACGCCGCGGTTGAAGTAGGTGTCGGCGTGGTCGGGGAATATGGTGGCGAGGTAGTTGAAGTCGAGGAGCGCCTCTTTGTTGCGTCCGATGTTGGCATTTGCCACAGCCCGGTTGTAGTAGGCGGGGAAATAGGAGGGTTCTTCCCTAACGGCTTCGTTGAATTCGCTGACCGCCATTTCGTATTGGCTTTCCTGCATGTACACGAGTCCCCGGTTGTTCGCCTGCCGGGATTTGAATTGGCAGGAGGATAACAGCAGGGGTAACAGCAGGAGCAGTATCCATTGTTTTGTCATGGGAATGTATTTCATACGTTGCTTACGGGACAATTCCCGAATGGAGACAAAATTATAAAATCGGAACGACATACTAAACTTTTCTCCCTTTTTTTTCGGTTTTGCCGTATAGTTTTGTGATGAGGTCGCTCCTTCCGATGCGTTTGAGGAGGGCGGTGATGGGTTCGCGTGCTTCGGGTTTGTACCAGAAGAAGAATAGGTTCTGGCGTTTTTTTTCTTTTTCGTCCTTGACGGTTTCGACGGGTTGGAGGGAGTAGGGGTGGTAGCCGGTGTAATATATGGTGGTGGCGAGCGTCATGGGGGTGGGGGTGAAGTCCTGCACCTGTTCGAGTTTGAAGTCGAGGGCTTTGGTTTCAGCTGCGAGTTCCGCCATGTCTTCGGCGCGGCATCCGGGGTGGGAGGAGATGAAGTAGGGGATGATTTGCTGGTTGAGGTGGTGGCGGCGGTTGAGGTCGTCGAATTGTTGTTTGAGTGTTTTGAAGAGGTGGAAGGAGGGTTTGCGCATGAGTCGGAGGACGCGGTCGGAGACATGCTCGGGGGCGACTTTGAAGCGTCCGGAGGTGTGGCGGAGGATGACGGTTTCGAGGTAGGCGCGGTTGCGGGCGTCGGTTTCCGGGTTGCCGCTCGGGTGAAGGCAGAGGTCGTAGCGTATGCCGGAGCCGATGAAACAGTGCTTGATGCCGGGGATGCGGTGTGCGGCGGCATACAGGTCGAGGAGGGGGCCGTGGTCGGTGTCGAGGTTTTTGCAGACGGAGGGGTAGGCGCAGGACGCCCGTCGGCAGAGCCGGCAGAGGTTGAGGTCGCGTCCTTGCATGCGGTACATGTTGGCGGAGGGGCCGCCGAGGTCGGTGACGGTGCCCCGGAAGTCGGGCATTTCACTGACGGTCCGCAGTTCCCGGAGGATGGATTCGGGCGAGCGGGAGACGATGAATTTGCCTTGGTGGGCGGAGATGGTGCAGAAGGCGCATCCTCCGAAGCAGCCGCGATGAAGGGTGACGGAGTGGCGTATCATGCGGTAGGCGGGGATTTCTTTGCCGCGGTAGCGCGGATGGGGCAGGCGTGTGAACGGGAGGGCGTAAACGGCATCGAGTTCGCGGGTGGTCATGGGGGGATAGGGGGGATTGACGATGACCTGCCCCTCGCCGACGGGTTGGATGAGGCGGGCGGCTTCCATGCGGTTGGATTCTTCCTCGATGCGGCGGAAGTTTTCGGCGTAGCTCCGTTTGTCGTGGAGGCATTGTTCATGGGAGTGGAGGGTGACGGTCTGCCATTTTTTGTTGCCTGCGACGGAGGCGTTCCGGGGGCGCAGGACAGCGGTCTGGGGGAGGTTGGTGAGGTTTTCGAAGGGGATTCCGCGGCGGAGCATGCGGCAGAGTTCTTCGAGGGGCTTCTCGCCCATGCCGTAGATGAGCATGTCGGCGCCGCTGCTTGCAAGGATGGAGGGGCAGGGGGTGTCCTGCCAGTAGTCGTAGTGGGTGAGCCTCCGCAGGGAGGCTTCGATGCCGCCGATGACGACGGGGGTGTCGGGAAAGAGTTGTTTGAGGATGCGGGTGTAAACCAGGGTGGGCATGTCCGGGCGGGCTCCCGCCCTGCCGTTGGGGGTGTAGGCGTCATCCGAACGGCGCCGGCGGGCGGCGGTGTAATGATTGACCATGGAGTCCATGACACCTGCCGAAACGCCGAAAAAGAGGCGCGGGCGTCCCAGTTTCTTGAAGTCCCGGAGGTCATCCTGCCAATTGGGCTGGGGGACGATGGCGACCCGCAAGCCCTGGGCTTCGAGTACCCTGCCGATGACCGCCGCCCCGAAGGAGGGGTGGTCGATGTAGGCGTCGCCTGTGAAGAGGATGACGTCAAGGGCGTCCCAGCCCCGTTCCTGTACCTCTTTGGCGGAGGTCGGCAACCATTGTTTTGTTTCCATATTCCCGTTCGATAATTGACAGGCAAAGGTAGGTACTTTTCCGGAATGATATTATCTTTGTCCCCGTATATATTTTAAAGAGTCGAGCGATGAATGAGAATGTGACCGATTATGCCGGTGTGCTGAACCGCCATGGAATACGCCTGACAGCGGTGCGTCTGCTCGTGTTCCAGGCGATGGACCGTTTCGAGAATACGTTCAGCCTGGCGGACCTGACGGAGGCGTTGGACAGTGTGGACAAGTCCACGGTCTTCCGCACGCTTACGCTGTTCGCGCAGCATCACCTGGTGCACGAGATTGAGGACGGCAGCGGCTCGACGAAGTATTGCCTGTGCCATAACGACCATGAGTGCCGGGTGGAGGAGTTGCATTGCCATTTTTATTGCGAGGGGTGCCATAAGACGTTTTGCCTGGAGCATACGCACATCCCGGTGGTGCGCTATCCGGAAGGGTTTGAGTTGCATAGGATAGATTATTTGTTGAAAGGGTTGTGTCCCGAGTGTCGGAAAATATAAGGGTACCATGAAGAAGAAAGTAAATATAATCAGTCTCGGGTGTTCCAAGAATCTGGTGGATACGGAGATGTTGTTGAAGCAGTTGCAATTGGCAGGATATGCCACGGAGACGGATGTGGAGCAGTCGGACGCGGAGGTGGTGATTGTGAACACCTGCGGATTTATCGGCGATGCGAAAGAGGAGTCGGTGAACACAATCCTGGAGCAGGTGGAGCGCAAGAAAGAGGGATGGACGAAGCAGGTGTATGTCATCGGTTGCCTTTCCCAGCGTTATGGGGAAGAGCTGGCGAAGGAGATACCCGAGGTGGATGGCTTTTTCGGTAAGTTCGATTGGCAAGGGGTTGTCGGGAGCATGGGGGAGCGTTTCCGAGAGGAGGCGCAATATGAGCGGGTACTGACTACCCCGCCGCATTATGCTTACCTGAAGATATCCGAAGGTTGCAACCGTACTTGTTCTTATTGCGCCATCCCGATTATGACGGGACGCCACAAGTCAAGGGATTTCGACAGTTTGCTGGAAGAGTGCCGCGCTTTGGCGAGGGGAGGGGTAAAGGAGATTCTCGTGGTGGCGCAGGACCTTACTTATTACGGTATTGACCTCTACGGGAAGAACCGCTTGGCGGAGCTTGTCGGGCGGATTGCCGATATTCCCGGCGTGGAATGGGTTAAGTTGCATTATGCCTATCCCGCGGGTTTTCCGGAAGAGTTGTTGGCGGTGATGCGGGAGCGGCAGAATGTGTGCAAGTATCTCGACATCGCCCTTCAGCATGGCAGTGACCATATTTTGCAGTTGATGCGACGTGGTGTTACCCGACAGCAGATTGTCGATTTGATTCATAAGATACGCCGGGAGGTGCCCGGCATTTATCTCCGCACGACGCTCATGACCGGGCATCCGGGGGAAACGGAAGAAGATTTCTGCGAGCTTTGCGATTTTGTCCGCGAGATGCAGTTCGAACGCCTCGGGGTGTTCCCCTATTCGCATGAGGATGACACTTATTGCGACAAGCATTACCGTGACGATGTGCCGGAAACGGTCAAGCGGGAGCGGGCAGAGATATTGATGCAGATACAGGCGGATATTTCGGAACGCCTTGCCGCATCCCTTGTGGGACAACGGATGCGGGTGCTCATTGACCGCCGGGAAGGGGACTATTATGCCGGAAGGACGGAACACGATTCCCCCGAGGTGGATCCTGAGGTTCTGGTATCTGCCGAAAAACCTTTGAAGTGCGGGGAATTTTATATGGTGGAGATTACCGGCGCGGATGAATATGACCTTTATGGTCGGGTGTGTTCCTGATGTTTCTGCGCCAAGTCGTACACTTTCCCTTTGATGAGTTCCGCCCATTCTGCCGGTTTGCGGCTGCGGTCAAGGCTTTGCCATGGGATTGGAGTCCCGATATGAATGGTGAGATGTTGTCCCCGTTTTTTGAATGTTTCGTCCGGAAGGCATAGCATTTCCAGATTGGCTTTTAAGCCTATTCGCTTGCGGAAATTGGCCAGGCGGTAGAAAAAGTTTGTATTTTGACCTGAAATGAAGATGGGAACAATGTCGCGCCGGTGTTGAACGGCTTTGGCTACAAAACTCTTTTGCCAGGTCAAATCCCGTATTCCTTCTTTGGTTTTCCGGCTGACGAGACCTGCGGGGAACATAATCATTTGTGCATCGGAAGCGTATGCCTCTTCAATGGCTGTTACAGCCTCCTTCGCCATTCCTCCGTGCTTGTTGATGGGAAGGAAAATGTCGTTCAGGTTCTTTAAATTCAGTAGGATGTCATTTACCGGAAACTTCAGCCGGGGGTAGTGTTTCCCTAAAAATGAAATGAGAATAACCCCGTCCGGTCCGCCCAGCGGGTGATTGGATACGAATATATAGCGCCCGTCCGCCTCGGGAAGGTGTTCTTCTCCAATGACATCATAGGTGACCTGCAAATACTCCACCATTCCGTCTGCAAATGCCAGTCCCTTGCGGTCTCCGTAGCGCTCGATGAATTCATTGATGCCCTCTTCGTGTATTAAACGTTTCAGGAAACGGTACACAAATCCCGGAATCATTTTTGCCATACGCGGATTTTTGCTTTTGAAGACTTCTTCAATATGTATCGGTTTTATACGGTCGTTATTTTCCATATTACATATGTAACTTTTCAATTGCGAGAACAAAAGTAGATGGATTTTTCATGATATGCAATATTTGGTTTTCTTTGGGGTCTTTTGCAGCAAGTCCGTGTAAAGT
>CAJTSF010000048.1:0-5530 GCA_910578985.1 uncultured Odoribacter sp.
TGTGGATATGGTCATAGAACATCTCGGCGGTAAAAGTTTCCGGGAAACGGCGGAAGAGGAACTGCTTAAACGTTTTTTGCAAACGGTCAAGCCTTCCTGTTGGAGCAAGGTCAAGCCCGAACTGAAGAAAGACAAAATCATATTCCCTGACATCGTTCGCTGGGACAATATTCATCTTGAGTATCACCGTGAGTACGAGTTTGAATATGGGACCAAACAAAAGGTGGACACTTTCTGCGAGGGCATTGCTTTCGGTACGGATGACGTCTTGTGTGGGGGGATCGGAATGATTGTCGGCTTATGTGACAGGAATGTCGATATAACCGGATGGTACGACCTCACGACCACCCATGCCGAGCAGATTAAGTTCTATAAGAACGGTCGTATAGACGTCAAATTCAAGGACAGTATGGCAGCCCGGAACTGTTTCGACCGTCTTCGATTGGGCGAAATCAAACTGAGAAACGAGAACTGACCATGAGAGACCGGCCACAGCCACCCCGTAAGGAAGTCCTTGCGGGGTGTTTTTCGTCTTACCAACAATCATCAAAGATATGTATGCAATCATTCCCCAACAGATACCGAAAGACAAGCGGGCTGAAGTCAACGAGAAGATCCTGTTTGCCATAAACTCCGGCAAGGACATGATTCCCGCGGAGAGCATCTACAACTGCTATACCGGCATCGGCGGGCTGCATAACCTCAGGCAATCCGACTTTGCCAGCTATCACGAGTATGCCCAGGCCAAGAAAGAGTTCGAGATGGGACAGTTCTTCACCCCTCACGAGATATGCCGGGAGATGGTCGATGTATTGTCGCCGACTTCCTCGGAAATGGTTCTTGACATGTGCTGCGGCATGGGCAACTTCTTCAACCACCTACCCAACCGGCACAACACCTACGGTTTTGACATCGACGGCAAGGCTGTCGCCGTTGCACGGTATCTCTATCCGGACGCACATATCGAGAAGTGCGACATACGGCAATACCGTCCGGAGCAACGTTTCGACATCATCATCGGCAACCCGCCGTTCAACCTGAAGTTCGACTTCCGGCTGTCACAGGAGTATTACATGGATAAGGCCTATGACCTGCTCAATCCGGCGGGCATCCTGATGATTGTCGTCCCGTCTTCGTTCATGCAGAGCGAGTTCTGGGAGAAACGCAGGATAACGGGCATCAACGATAAGTTTTCCTTTGTCGGGCAATGCGGGCTCGCACCCCATGCTTTCACATCCGTCGGCGTGGATAACTTCAACACGAAGGTCATGGTATTCCTGCGGCATTCCCGGCATATAGGGATGCAGCCCTACAATGCCGACGAGTTTGTCACGATGGAGGAACTGAAAGAGCGCGTCATGCAAGCCCGTAATATGAAGCATCGGTTGCGTTTTGACCTGATGCGTGAAACCAACCGGATAGATAAGGAGGAGCTGGAGCAGTTCGAGTACAAGCTCGCCAAGTATATGTACGAATTGAAAGCCCACGCGGGTCTGAACAGGCATATCGACAAGGCGACGGCCCTTGTCACGAAATTCCGCAACCAGAAGCCTCCCGAAAATACCACCAACGAGCAGGTCAAGGAGTGGGAACGCAAAAAGCTGACGACTGCCAAAGTGCTTGCCGTCATCCGCAAGTACATTACTACCCAGAATGTCGTGCCCCGGAAGGAAATCGCACTGGTCAAGACCTCCTACGGTTTCAAACTGAAAGCCTATGCGCCACGTCTGCTGGATAAGGTGGAACACAAGGCGGCAAGTATCAACGGCCTGATACTGGAGCGGACAGCATTGCCAGAACCGGAATTTCTTACCGAAGCCAACATCGGACAACTGAAAGCCGCCCGCAAATTCATCGCACGGAAACAGCGGCAGTATGACATACAGAACCGGGAATTTCCCGATATGCAGCCCGACCCCAAACCGGCGGAGTATCTGGACAACGCGACATTCGTCAACAAGGACTATGAAACCTGCCAGTTCACCCACCTGCAAAAACATGACCTCAATCTTGTCCTTCAAAAGAGGTATGCCCTTCTTAACTGGCAACAAGGTTCCGGCAAGACCGCCGCTGCGTACCACCGTGCCAAATACCTGCTCAAATTCCGCAAAGTGCGCAATGTAGTCATACTGGCTCCCGCCATCGCCATCAACATGACCTGGGACGCTTTCCTGAAAACCAATAAGGAACGATACCGTGTGATCCGTACCTCCAAAGACCTCGAAGATGTGCCGGAGAGCATCTTCCTGATTGTTTCCACCTCCATGCTCGGCAAACTGAAACGGGGTCTTGCCCGGTTCATAAAGCTCCGCAACCGTAAGCTGTGCCTTATTTTCGACGAGTCGGACGAAATCACCAACCCCAACTCACAACGGACGAAATATGTCCTCTGCCTCTTCCGCAGGCTGAAATACAAGCTGCTCGACACGGGAACCACTACACGCAACAACATATCGGAACTGTACAGCCAGTTTGAGTTGCTGTATAACAACTCCGTGAACATGATATGCCGGTGTGACCGCATCTACCGCGAGAATAAGGAGCGTGAAATAGAATCTGAAAGCAATCCTTATTATGGAGAACCATTTCCTGCCTTTCGGGGACATGTGCTGTTCAAGGCCTGCCACTGCCCCGGCAAGGCGTCCGTGTTCGGTATCGAGAAACAGAACCAGGATGTGTATAACAAGGACGAGTTGTTCTCACTTATTGCCAGGACAATCATCACGCGCAAGTTCAAGGACTTCGCCGGCGAGAAATACAAGGTCAGGATGCACACCGTTACCCCGTCGGACGGCGAACACGAGGTGTACCGTGTCATCATCGAGGAGTTCTGCCGTATCTGCGAACTTTATTACAACAGCACCGGCGACACCCGCAAGGAAGCCGGTCTGCGGCTGATGCGCCAGATTAAGCTGCTGATAAAAGCCTGCTCGGTACCGCATCTGATAGAGGGTTATTCGGGCGATCCCTATCCGGGCAAGACGAGATACATCCACAAGCTGGTCGGGAAAATTCCGGGCAAGGTGGCCGTCGGCTGCACCTCCATTGCCGCTTTCGACCTCTACCGCCGATACTTTGAGGAACATTTCCCCGAACGGCCGCTATTCATTGTCCGGGGGGACATATCGTTCAGAAAACGGCAGGAAATCGTGAGCCGTTTCGATGCCACGATAAACGGCGTGCTGATATGCACCCAGCAGAGCCTGAGCAGTTCCGTAAACATCCCTTCCTGCAACGATGTCATTCTCGAATCGCTCCAATGGAACATACCGCGTATGGAGCAATACTACTTCCGTTTCATACGGCTCGATTCCCGTGACACGAAGAACGTGCATTTCATCACTTACGAGGATTCCGTGGAACAGAACCTCATGGCACTGGTGCTGACCAAGGAGCGGCTGAACGAGTTCATCAAGAGCGGCGAGGTCAAGGAGCAGTCCGAGATATTCGACGAGTTCGACATTACGATGTCCGTTATCGACAGCCTGCTCATACGCACGCAGGACAGCGAGGGCAAGATACATATCAGCTGGGGCAGTCAACGCATAGCAAACCGACCATGAAAACGAATCCGCACATATATCCGGCATCCGTCCTCCCCGAAGGCAATGCCGGATTTTTCGTACCTGACAGCAGGAAGGAAATAACCATGTCAAATCCGCAGAGCCCACTCCCACAGGCAAAGGTAACTCCGTGTTCTTGTCGGCTGTGCAAGGTCGGGCCGCAAGCGGTTTTGCGGAAAATCATCCTCGCTGCGCTCCGGTATTTTCCGCAAAAACCCTGCACCGCCGGAACACGGACCTTTTGAAGCCTGTGGAAGTGAACCCTGCGGATTCATCATCCATAATCATAAAAATAAGAATCATGAATCTGAATGAAGCAGAAATAGCAGTAACGACAAAACGGCTGGTAACGGTAAATCCGAAGAAAAGCTACCGGATGGAACTGGCTGACTATTGCGACATAGACGAGTTCCACCATGCCTGTGCCACCCGTTTCCCGGAAGAAGCCGAGCCCGAATACCGTTACACGGACTGGGAGAACATTCCGGAATACATGGTCAGCAGCGAATGGCTATGTCCGAACTTTTTCGAGGTACGGGACGCAATGGAACGGCTGGACGAGTTTCAGCAGGACTGTTTCGAGCAGTGGAGCGGACATTACGGCTACAACCTGGCGACGGAAGATCCGCACCTGCTCGTATCTTACTTTCAGGACAGCCCCCATGCACGGATAGTTGTGCGGGAGGAGGAAGAACCCGATGTGGAGGAGGACAACCTGGTCTATCAGGGTATATCTTCCTACTACTCATTCGTAACGAGTTACCCGTATGAGGTATTTGACGACAATTACGACTAACACATACAATTATGAATATGAATTTCATAGGACCGATATTCCCGATAGACCCTTGCGCGCCGAGGGCGTTTATCGAAATCATGAACATCATCCTGATGTCGGACAACATCATGGAGGTAAACAGGCGGCTGATAGAGAGAAACGTCCACCCGCATTACAGGTCGCTCTCCGGTTATTTCCGGTGGTCGTTCCGCAATGACCGTTTTACGCTGTGGCAGAGGGCGGAGTACAACTCGGATATCTGCTTCGGACACAAGATAATGGAAATACACTTCGTAGCTCTCGTGTGCGAAGACCGCGTAAAGGCAAATACCATAAGCAATTAACCGGTAATAACCCAAAAACAACCGAATCATGAACACTTCATTTGAAATCATCCGTTCGGCTGGAACGGACCACCTGTGCTACCGGGTGGAGAACGATACATTCGTGGCAGTCCATAACCAGATGCTTTCTTTCACGGAAAAGGAAGACGAGTTTGAAATAGTTCCCACGGAAAAATCCTATCGGGATAAGCACTACATCTATCAGGGGCAGGCTGTACGGCTGGTTCCGCAAATCTATCGCAACGGCTGGCTCGCCCTCTGCCTGGAACTGGCCGATACGGAAGAGCCTTACACGATTCTGACGGTCAATCTGGAAGAGACGGATGCCATCGGACTGCCCGACAAGGCTTTCATCGACATCAACAACAATCCCGATGCGATGGAGTTTCTGGTTTTGAATAACCTCGCGACCAATACCGGCTACCGGAGAGGCAGCGGATGGGTGGAGTACCCGATGGTACACGTCAATCTGCCGCTTGTCTTCCAGCATTGTCCGGAATCGTTCAATCGCATCAATATCTACGCGTAATGTTTCCGATAAATAAACCGAATGTCTAATCGTGGGAGTCCGCCGGGGCTCCCGCATTCATTTTTATGCCTTATGAAAACAGATTTCAGCGAACAAGTGGAAAAACTCCGCAAGGAGATTACGGCCGCCATAAAAGCGGTATTGGAGAAATATGGGAAAACGGAAATGGAGTTTCCCGATACGGTGGACGCCGTGTACGTGATATGGTTCGACCATGACGGCGATCCCTATGAGTGCCTGGTGCGCAGGATACAATTCTTCGGGGAGGACCTCCATCTCGTTGTGGAAGACAAACATTCCCATGACTTGTACGAAA
>CAJTSF010000048.1:5628-7528 GCA_910578985.1 uncultured Odoribacter sp.
ACTTCGATACCAATTTCTATCTGACACTGGGCATCGGACGGTATGACAAGCCCTATCGGACGGAACTGCCGAAGCTGCAAACCAAAGAAAAACTGCCTGAGGTTTTCAAGCATCCCGAAGGAGCCGCCCACAAGGCCATACGTCAGGCACTCGGCAAAGCCCGGTTCGACTTTATCCAAAGCCGGACAAATGCCGGGAAGCTGATTCTCGGTGAAGACACATACGGGTCGAAAGGCGAGCATTACTTCTGGCCCAAGCAGTATTCCAGTGCCAAGACCGCACAAAAGCGGATTGACAAACTCACCGAAGCGGGTATGCGATGCCGGATGACCGGTTATAACGGAGGATGTATCGAATTTCTCGGTTATACCCCCGAAACGGAAGCAAGGCTGGAACAGGAACGTCAGGAATATATTGTAGCACATCGGCAATGGAAGGCAAGACAACAGCCTTTGGCAGTATAACCAATATAAACCGTTAAAAAATAAAGATTATGAAAGTCGGAGATTCGGCAACATTGATACGCCCGTACAGAGGCTATCGTAACATCGAACTGGTAGAACGCCTGCAATACACATGGCTTGTACGCATTTGTGAAAGCGGTCTGGAGATAGAAGTTTATGAAGATGAATTTACTATTGACGAACCATGAACCGAGGCGAACGAACTGAACAATGAGGCTCTGTCAAACCGGCAGGGCTTCATTGCTTTTATCAAACATATTAAAACGAATGAAAGCTATGACAACAACAGCCATACAACCTTGGGAGTGCCACGTGCCCAAATCGGTAAGCCTTTATTTTGTGGATTATAATGAATCACTTGACGAACACGAGGATTTGCAGGAAAAGTGTATCCGGCAGAACAGTATGCTTCCGTTGGATGAAGAATCTTCCGAGTGGTACTCGGAACAATTCTCGGAAAATCTTCGTACCGAGATGCTGGACATCAAAGAGTCTATGGAGAAAGCCGGACTTGGCGGTGAGTATGCCGAAAATGAAGATAATATCTGTGACATGCTCTATGACCGAAACGACACCTATCCGGCTGAAGGTCTGATAAGAAACACTTCCACGACCACCATGTTTTATTCGTTAGGATTGGAGATCGAAGGATACCAGTACGGCAAGTGCCATCGCAGTAAATCGGAAGCATACTGGTGCAACAGGATAAGACAGATTCTCAGGTTGCGAAAGGGGTTGTATGACGACAGGATTCTTGAAATGCTGATGGCGGCCACATACGGTGGAGAGCTGAGAATTTATTTCAATGCCATGTTCAACGATCTTGTTTCCGGAGATTCCGGGCAGGACTTCAAGACCATCCGTTTTTATGGCAATGTCGTGGTTGCGATAGCGGATAGCTGTGGCGGTTCCGGGGACCATACCACGTTACCGATTGACATTACGCTCCCTTTTAATAGGGATAATCTCTTTGTGGATTCGCAGGTGCATTATTCCTATGCAGACGAAATCTGCGGTATGGTACATGACTGGTGTGACTCCACCAAATGGGAAACCGGGATGAAACCGATTAAAAAGAAACTTCTCAAAAGCCGTATGACGGAGCACCAGCGGCAAGAGGCCGAATATGTCAAAACATTCAGGAAAGGAGGTTGTACAACCGGGGATATCAATATTAGCAGGCATAGGGATGTATATTATATTAATGACTACCCGTGCGGGCACAAATGCCCGCATTGCGGAACATTCTGGGTCGATTAAATTATCTGCTATGGCACAAGAAAGAATTGACGACTGGTGGGAATATGCCAAAGACCTGGCAAGGGCCGAGAGGGAATTACGGATTGAACGCTGGGTGTATATCTCCATCGAGTATAAGGATGAAGCCGGACGGAAGTGTCGGCTTCATTCGTATGACCTGCCTCGTGAATTGCATG
>CAJTSF010000049.1 GCA_910578985.1 uncultured Odoribacter sp.
CATCAAGCGGTGGAGCGCCGTGGCGGCGGGTGTCTGCTTGGCGGCGGGCATCGCCTGGACGGTGTGGAGCCGGGAGGAAACCGTGGAGGAGAAAACGCCACTCGCCGTGCAGCAGATTGCGCCCGGCAGGTCAGTGGCGACGCTGACGCTGGCGGACGGGCGGCAAATCGTGTTGGGGGACAGCCTGCCGACCAAAGTGAAAGAAGCATCAGCGGAAATCCATATCCAGGGGCACGAACTGAATTATTCAACCCAGGCGACGGCAGAGGCTCCGGTGTACAACCGGGTGAGCACTCCGCGGGGCGGGGAATACCAGCTGGTATTAGGCGACGGTACCCGGGTGAGCCTGAACGCGCAGTCGGAGTTGCGTTATCCGGTGACATTCGGCGGCAAGACCCGCGAGGTGCAGCTCGTGGGAGAGGCCTACTTCGAGGTGGCGCCGGACGCGGAACATCCCTTCATTGTGAAGACCGACGGGATGAACATCCGGGTGTTGGGCACCTCGTTCAACGTGTGCGCCTACCGGGAAGGACAAACGCAGGCAACCCTCGTGGAGGGCAAGGTGAAGGTGTGGACAGGAAAGCAGAAGCATGTGCTGGCACCCGGGCAGCAGCTCTGCAAGGACAAGAACGGGCAGGTGGACATCCGCGAGGTGGACGTGAGCAACTACACGGCGTGGCGCAACAAACGGTTCGTGTTCGAGGACGAAGCGCTGGAGGAGGTGTTGTACAAACTGGAACGGTGGTATAACGTGACGTTCTTCATCCAGAACGAAGCCGCCAGGGAGTTGCGCTTCACGGGCGATTTGCCGAAGTACGAAAACTTAGACAAAGTGTTGAAGAAATTGGAATTAGTGACCTACATCCGATTCGTGCAGGGAAAGGATGTGATTATGGTACGCCAGGAAAAATAGAAAAAGGAAGATGAGTGCAGCATCTTCCTCGTCGATAACAATTAACAGCCATAGTGCAGATGGCAAATTATTAATCATTAAGTTCACAAAAATATGAAAAAAGATTGTGACTTTACTCATCAGAGGCACCGCGCGTGTCTTCAAAAAATCTCAAGCAGAATGAAAGCACTGGTTTTCATGCTATTGTGTGCCGGTCTCACCACCGTGTCGGCACGAACATCAGCCCAAGTCCAAGTGGACTTGAAAGTGAGTAACAAAACCCTCGCCGAGGTGTTCCGCGAAATCACCCGCCACACGGGCTACAAGTTCCTGTACAGCAGCACGGAACTGCGGAACGCCGGCAAAGTATCCATCGACGTGCAGGACGCCGAACTGGAAGAGGTCATCGCCCAATGCCTGCAAGGCACCGGGCTGTGGTACCGTATCGAGGACGAGACGGTGATCGTCTCGCCGAAGTTCGATGCACCGGCGGTGCCGCAGGAACGAATCACCCTTTCCGGCGTCGTGAAAGACAAAGACGGGCAGCCGCTGCCGGGGGTGACGGTGATGCTGGAGGGGACGACTGTCGGCGTATCAACGGACATCGACGGACGCTATGAACTGACGGTACCGGAAAACCCAAAGCCGGTGTTGGTATTCTCGTTTATGGGCATGCAAAACAAACGGGTGGAAATCGGAGAAAAACGTGTCATCGACGTACAGATGCAGGAAGAGGTAAACCGTCTGGATGAAGCCGTCGTTGTGGGTTACGGCACGACCAAAGTCAAAGATATGACGGGGTCCGTATCCCGATTGAGCGGCAAAGACATCGAAACAGCCCCGATGGGAGCCACCCTGCAATCCATGCTGCAAGGCAAGGCTCCGGGCGTCAATGTAATGATCGGGTCGGCATCACCGACCGCCCCGGTATCGGTGGTCATCCGCGGAGCCTCTTCCCTATCCGGCGATTCCCAACCGCTATGGGTCATCGACGGAGTGCCCGAATACAATGCCGGCACCTCTGGAAACGTTAGCAACACCCTGTACAACTTGAACCTGACGGATGTGGAAAGCATCGACATCCTGAAAGACGCTTCGGCAACCGCCATTTACGGTTCCCGTGCCGCCAACGGCGTCGTGTTAGTCACCACCAAACGAGGCAAAGAAGGGATGACGCCGCAATTGGAGTTCTCCGCCCGCTACGGCATCCAGACCATCAGTTCCAACAATTTCCGTTCGTTGAACGCCGAAGAATACATCGCGTTCTCGAAAGCGGCTGTCAGGACAGGTTACTTTACGATGGGCGGACTGGACTATTTCACGCGGAAATACATCGATGAAACCTATTACAACGCTAACAAGAACGACAGCCAAATGGATCTGGAGACCCTAACGGACGACTTCTTCAAAAAAGACGCCTATGGTGACGGAAACATGGATTGGTGGGACTTGATGACGCATAATGCTTCCACTCAGGATTACAGTCTGGGGCTCCGGGGAGGCAGCAAAGCATCCTCTTACAGCGCATCCTTATTCTACAAAGACCAGAAAGGAGTCGTGAAAGGGGGAAGTTCCAAAATGGTAGGGGGAAGCCTGAATTTCGATGCCGCCATCCGGGAGGTCATCCGTTTCAAGATGAATCTGAAAGCCACGGCACGAACCACCAATGACAAAAACCGGATGATCGGCGAAATTCTGAAAATGCGACCGGACTACCCTGCATACACGGAAGACGGAAGTATCAACATGATTGACTTTTATGTCGCCAATCCGTTGTTCACGCTGAAAAACACCAATGAACAGAAAGGGCGCGACTTTTCCGGCACATTGGGACTGGAATGGGACATCGTGAAAGGATTGACTTTCCGGACCACGGGAACAGCAAAATATAACATCAACAAGCTCAACACCTTCAACCGAGCTACTTATGAAGGTGCCAAGAGTTCCGCCAATGTGCAGAAAAATGAAAACTACACCTATGTGTGGGACAACACCTTGAGCTATCTGAACACCTGGAAGCGGCACAATTTGGTAGCCATGGCAGGCTTCTCCGTCGAAAAGTACGAATCCGACGGACTCACGGCAAGCGGCAGCGGATTTCCGGATGACGACGTGCTGGTGAATCTGGGCAGTGCAGCAACCAAAACAGCCATCGGCAGCAGTTACCAATCCAATGCGCTGGCTTCTTTCTTCGCGCGTATGGAATACAAATACAACAACCGCTACCTGGCTACATTGAATTTCCGTGCTGACGGCTCTTCCAAATTCGGTCCGGACAAACGTTGGGGTTATTTTCCCTCCGGCGCAGTCGTCTGGATTGTCACGGAAGAGAATTTCCTGAAAGATTATTCGCACATCGTGTCCTATTTAAAACTGCGCGGTTCCATCGGTACGACCGGTTCGCAAAACTTAGGCAACTACGACTGGCGCACACTCATCGGGAGTGGCATATATAACGGATTACCAGGCAGTCTGCCTTCTACTTTGGGAAACAACATATTGCAATGGGAATCCCAAACACAAAAAGAAATCGGCTTGGACTACGGTTTTTGGAATGACCGCGTAAGAGGTTCTTTGGGCTTTTATCAGAAGAAAGTGGACAACCTGCTTTACAGCGATCCGGTGCCTTACTCCTCATCTTTCTCCTCCGTGACGCAAAACATCGGCTCATTGAAAAACAACGGTATCGAGTTCGACATACGGGTGGACATTCTGAAAAAACCGCAACATGACCTGACTTGGGACGTGGATCTCAACATTGCCAGAAACCGGACCTATTTGGAGAAACTGAACAGCGTGGAAACGTTCTTCGGCGGCGGAGCATACCAGCAGTTCAAAATCGAGGAAGGCGGTCTGACCGGCGTCTTTTACGGCTACCGGGATGCCGGACGCCTGTTGATGACAGGCGAGGAGCTCGTTGCGTTGAAAAACATTAATCCGGAAACAGGCTTGCAAACCTATTACCGCACCAGCGACAACACCGAGCGCCGGGGAGACGTATACATCATGGATTTGGACGGAGACGGCCAGATTACGGCAGACGGCGACCGGGAGGTCATCGGCAATGCCAATCCCGATTTCTTCGGAGGATTCGGCACCACCTTATATTGGAAAGGATTGATGTTCAATGCCACCTTCTCCTACTCCGTGGGTGCCGACCGTCTATGGCAGGAAGAGCAAAACAACGCGGGGGACATCAATTCGTATAACCGGACGAACAAAGTGCTGGATTCCTGGATCATGAATCCCGGGGTGAACACCTCGTACCCGCGCGCTTCCTACTACGGCAGAGGAGGAAACAATATCATCACGGATCGCTATATCCATGATGCCTCATATTTACGCCTGACGGCACTGAATTTGAGTTACCGCCTGCCCAGCCATTTGTACAAAAACAGCATGCTGAATGCCGTGGAATTCACATTCCAGGCCACCAACTTGTTTACTTGTACCAAATATCCGGGCATGGATCCACAAGGGAACTTCAGCACATCGTATTCCGCTTTTTACAGCATGGGTATCGACAATAGCACCTATCCGTCGGCACGTACGTTCAATTTCGGAGTAAAAATAACTTTAAAATAACCGTATATCATGAAGAAATATTTATACTTGTTGGTAATCTTGGGAAGTCTCTCCATCGCTTGCAGCGACTTTCTGGAACAAGGTCCGAAATACAACCTGACCTTGGAAAATGCAGTCACCAATTACCAAGGAGCGAAAAACATCGTGAACGGCATGTATTCCGTTCTAACCTCCAGCGTATTCGGCGGCGAATTGTCCGGGCAATGGTCTTCTCAGGCAGGAGTCTGGAAAAAACAAGAAAAGAATTATACCATGTCTTACAAAGAGGGAGAAAACGACAACGCCTCCACATGGCAAGCCTGGTATAAACTGGTGAATGCTGCAAATGCCGCCGTGATAGCCGTGAACAAATTGGATGTAAACAAATTCCCGTCTCCAAAAGAGAAAGAAGCATTGATTGCCGAAGCCCGCACCATGCGCGGCTGGGCTTATGGGTATCTGTTCTGGATGTTCGGACACTGGTGGGATGCCGATGATTCACCCTACGGCATTCTCTACCGAAACCAAATGGCAAACCTGAACAACCTGCAGGTTGCACGCAGTTCTGTCGGTGAATCCTACACCAAGATTTTCGAAGATTTGGATGCAGGTATACAACACCTAAATGATTTTACCACCTCGCGCTACCTGTCCAAACAATTGGCACAAATCATGAAAGCCAAGCTGTTGTTGAACCGCGGAGCCATGCGTAACAACGTACAGGATTTAAAAGATGCCCTGACCCTGGTTTTGGAAGTCAAAGCAAACGCTCCCGCTTCCTGGAAAATGGAGAGCGACCTCGCCGCCATGTACAAGAAAGGCTGGGATTCGGAGGAAGTGCTGTGGGCAAGATATTTGGGAGATCAGGCTGAACCGACATTCAGTGAATGGACCTACTCCTACGGAGTGATATATGACAATATCTACTATGATATCGCTACCGACTGGCTGCAATCAGACCCGCGTTGGGAAGTCATCACAGACTCCGTTCGCTCTCCGGAAACTTGGGACACCAGAAATTTTTTCGGACTTAAAAAATTGTGCCATGGAGGAAGAGTTGCAGAACCCTCGGCTCCCTACACCACTTACTATTTCCGTTACGCGGAACTCTATTTGATGGAAGCGGAACTGAAAGCGCGCTTGGATGATTACAGCGTGGCGGATGCTTTGGCCCCGTTGAATGAAATGCGCCGCAAACGCACCCATCCCGTATTGCCGGATTTGTCGGCATCGACGAAAAAAGAGTTGTTGCGCACCATCTTCCAAGAGATTTGCGTGGAATTATTTCTGGAGAACGGCAGCGAGTATTTCGCATCCCTGCGCTTTATCAATGATACGGATGCCAGTCCGGTACAAAACAAACCTTGGATTTATACCTTGAAACAGGATGTCAATTTCACGGAAGACCAGTATTGCTGGCCCATTCCGGAAAATGAACGGGTAAAGAATTTCCTGGCAGAACAAAATCCCGGATTAGGCAAATAAATCGGATTCAAAATAAAATTAAGATTATGAGAAATACATGGTATATCATTTTGCTCATTGCAGGTCTTTGGGCTTGTTCTGAAAAAAGAGATGTTTTGATCGGAACGCCGAATGACGTGACGTTGAATGAATTGACATTAGAACGTTTCACCCACCGGATTCCGGAGGATGGTTTTTCCTCCAAAGCCGAACACTCCAACGGGGTGCGCTTCAACACGGTGAAAAACAGTGACGGCACTTACAGCGGCTTTGCTTACTCGAACCGAAACAACCGTTCTTTCACCTGGACCAAGAAGCCTTGGATTCCAACATATACAGCGTTTATACCCGTTATCCCAACGACAACGGTATTTATGCCGTAGCTTGCGTAAAGGGCGATGACGCTTTCTTTACGCTGGAAGCACCGACCGTTGTGGAGCATATACTGGTCGCCAATACGACCTACGCTTATTTGGCCATGGTGTACGGCGACCAGCACGGCAAACCCGATTCATTGGTCGCCAACCCGAATATTCCGGGAGGAGCCAACAAAAAAGGCGTCTGGTATTCCAATGTCCCCGGAGGCGTCAAAAAAATGGTGGACAAAGATAAAGATTACTTCAAATTGACCGCCAAAGGTTATCGCGACAACTCGGAAACCGGCTCCGTCGATTTCTATCTCTGCACCCGCAAAGGCGACCCGAAACATCCCGCCTGGAGTTTGGTTATAAACGACTGGTACAAGATGGATTTAACGAAATTAGGCATCGTGGATAAAGTCGTTTTCCACTTGGAATCCACTGATGTGGAAGCCGGAACCGGCAGAATGCGCACACCTGCTTATTTCTGCTTGGACGGCATTCGGCTGAAAGAATAAAATAAAGATTTTTAAATGATTGACCGGCGGGATATGTACTTGCAAATATATATCCCGTCGGTTTTCTATACATGGCGAAGATTCGCTATTATCATTTACAACGAACAAAATAACATCACCATAAACGGCACGCTGAAATCCACCACAAAGCCATGATAGACGGAAAGCATGGCGTAGGGTTGTCCGCTACATCGGAGGATGATGGGCAAGGTGGTGTCGGCAGTGGTAGCCCCGCCGGCGGAAATGGGAGCCAGGCGTCCGAAGAAACGAACCAGCAGGGGAGCGCAGAGCAAGGTGATGATTTCACGGATGATGTTCGAAAGCAGAGCCACCGTTCCCAATTCGGCTCCTTTACTACCGGTAATCAAAATACTGGAGAGCGAATAGTAGCCCATACCCGATCCCACGGCAAGGCAATCGGCAGCAGTATAGCGCACAAAGAGGCTCATCA
>CAJTSF010000050.1 GCA_910578985.1 uncultured Odoribacter sp.
TGTCTATGGTAAAAAGTTAAAAAATCCTCCCACTTTTGTTAGATATATTTTTTTGCATAATTCTGGAAGATTTTTATAACCACTTTATTAGCAAGCAGTTCTGAGGATAAGGTAAAAATGAGGTAATGATTTGGCAACCCTGTCTATTTCTACGTTCTGCTGTGAGTTGCTGTCAATGTCTCTCGTCTTGGTACAAAAGTAGCAATAAAAATCGGATACACATCAAAATGTCCCATGATTTTTATCACAGGACGTTTTTTATCTTCGCTGAATAATCCGGTTTAACCGTTACTTCTATTTTCGGCAAGTTGCGGGCTATGATTGCTGAAATTTATACTTTAATCCATACTCTTCCAACTTGCTATACAGCGTTGTACGTCCGATTCCGAGCAATTCGGCGGCAACCTTGCGGTTTCCGTTTGCCTGCTTCAACGCGCGTAAGATGCGTTCCTTGTCCTCCGCATCGTTTCGCAAGGCGAAGCTGACAGGTGAGGTCGGTTTCGTTACGGCAAGTTCCAGATGCTCTTTCATGACAACTCCCGTCTGTGCCTGCAACACCGCGCCCATTATCTTCTGCCGAAGCTCACGGACATTACCCGGCCACGGATGGGTCAGCAATGTCTTACGGGCTTCCGCATCGAACCCAGTCACGCTACATTCCAATTCATTGTTGGCAATCTCACGGAAGAACTCCGCCAACGGCATGATGTCCTCCTGACAGTCACGCAAGGGCGGAACAGTTATCTCGAAGTCGTGCAAACGGTACAGCAAATCCTGTCGGAAACGTTTTTCAATGACCGCTTTCTCCAGATCCTCGTTGGTGGCGGCGATGATGCGGACATTGAAGCTCTTGTCCGTCTTGTCACCTATAGGGCGGTATCTCCGTTCCTGTATGGCACGGAGTAACATCTGCTGGGTTTCCAATGCGAGATTGCCTACCTCATCCAAGAACAATGTGCCACCCTCTGCCTCATTGAAGTATCCTTTCTTTGTGCTGTCCGCACCCGTAAACGCGCCTTTGACATGTCCGAAGAATGCCGAGGGCGCAAGGTCTTTGGAGAGTGAACCGCAGTCCACAGGCACAAACGGTTTCCCTGCCCTTTTGCTCTTATCATGCAGATGGTGGGCGATATGCTCCTTGCCCGTGCCGTTCTCTCCGAATATCAGCACGCTCATATCAGTAGGGGCAACTAATCTTATCTGTTGCATGATTTTCTGAAAGGCGGAACTGTCACGGGCAAAAACGGGCATACGATTTCGTCCGATACTCCGTTCTTTCAGGATGGTATGAAGCAGAGGCATAAGTTTATCCTCCACAAGCTGCTTGGGGATATAGTCCAGCGAGCCGAGTTTCATACTTTCGACTGCCGTATGCACTTCGGCATAGTTGGTCATGATGATTAACGGTTGTGTCATGCCTTCCTTGCGCATCCATCGTAATAGGTCGATGCCGTCACCGTCGGGTAGTCGTAGGTCAGAAACCACGATGTCCCCGTCTGAGGCTTGTTGCAGAAGTTTCTTCGCGGTCGAGAGGTGGTAAGCCTGCACGGTACGGAATCCTTCCCGTGCCAGCAGGTTGCAGACAAACTCGCAATACACGATATTGTCCTCCACCACGATGATTCTTGTTTTATCCATTTTCGTATTTTTCCTTTCTTCTTTTGCCTGCCGGATAATTTCAGCACCTTTATCCAGCACAGCCGGTCACCGCTTTGCATATCGCTTCGTCATCTGGAGTGGCACTTCCATGAAGTTGGGCGTAAAGTTCCCTCAATGGCTGGTCGGCACGGAGAATCTGCCATGAACTTCGCAGATGGTGTGTAAGTGTGTCCAGTTCTTGGAGGTCTTTACGCTGTTCTGCATCCTTGACCGCCTGCATTTCCTTTTCGGTTTCCGCTATCAGTTTGTCCAGCATGACGGATTCATTGCCATAAGATAGCAGAGTGGAAAAATCCGGCTTTTCATCCAATATGCTGCTTAATGCGCATTTATCCGTAATCTCCATCAGTTCGGATATGGAGAACGGCTTGAACAGGCATCCGGCAAATCCACGCCCTATAAGTTCCTCCTTGCTGCAACTGCCCGAAGCGGTTGTCACGACTATGGGAATACTCTTCGAGTTGCCTACATTGGATGAGCGCAACAGTTCCAGCAGTTCAAAACCGCTTATCTCAGGCATATTCAGATCCGTCAGAAGCAGGCTGTATTCCTTTTTTCGTATCAGCTCCATCAGTACCGAAACATTGGTACAGGTATCGCAGTGCATCCCTTCATGGGCATACATTTCTTTCAACATAAGGAGAAGTACCTCGTCATTGTCGATGGCAATCACATCATGGCAGATATGATTATGGCGCATTTGCGCTTGAATTGTCTGTTCCGGCAGTTCCTCGGCTGTCTGCATGGGAATTTCCACCGTGAAGCGGCTCCCTTTGCCTTTCTCGCTTTCCAAGCGTATAGTTCCACCGAGCATCGCCACAATACGCTGCACGATGGACAATCCTAATCCGAAGCCGTCTTTTGCGGCGGCATTTGAAAGACGTTCAAATGCACCGAATACTCGTTGTTGCTCATCTTCGGTCATGCCCGTACCGGTATCTTCAACGATAAGTTTCAGCAAACCGTTATCATAATCCGCTGCCAATGATACACTACCGTTATCCGTGAACTTGATGGCGTTTGACAACAAGTTGTTGCCGATTTGCAGGATACGTTCCTTGTCGGTCAAAACCACCGCATCGGTGTGGCTCTCCACTATCAAAGTCAGCCCCTTGTTCATGGCAATGGGCATGAACTCCGTTTCAAGAATATGCGTGATTGCGGAAATCCTGCAAGGGGAAAGGTTGGGTTGCTCCTTGCCGTTGTCCAGACGGAAGAAATCCAGCAGCGTGTTGAGCATCTCCCGCATACGCTCGGAAGATTGCCGGATATTATCCACATACATGGTGCTTTTATCCGCGCTACAACTTTTCTGCATCAGTCCGGCATAGCCTCATTTTGTCAATCGTATTTTTTCGTGATAGAAGTAGTTTACGATGACAGGTTTGCCTTTTTCCGAGCGTCCGTATGGCAGATCGTTTATACGATACGGGAAGCCCTGCTCCTTGGCGTAATTTGAAATGTCCTGCTCCAATGCCTGCCAGTATTCAAGCCTTTTTTTATTGTAAATTTCCTCGTAAAGCGGTATGAGGTCAGGATACTTCTCACGGATATACGTCATTATCCCGCCTTTGAACTGCCCGCGTAAATTCAGGTTTTCAAGCCAGATTAAATCAGCATAATCTTTTACCTCCTCTATTATTGCCTTCACGTCTGTTATTCTGGGGAATATGGGCGAGACGAAGCATACGGTGCGGATACCTGCCTCGTATGTCTGACGCATCGCTTTCAGACGGCGTTCAATGCTTACGGCGTTGTCCATATCTGCGCAGAACTGCTCGTCGAGCGTATTGACAGACCATGACACAGTCACTTTGGGAAAACTCTTCAACAGGTCGAGATCGCGAAGGACAAGATCGGACTTTGTGCATATCATAATCTCGGCATCGCTTCCTCGCAGCTCTTCGAGCAGCCTTCGGGTACGGTGGAATTCTTCTTCATACGGATTGTAACCGTCCGTCACAGACCCTATTACAACACGTTCACCGTCGTATTTATGAGGATTCGTTATCGGCTTCCAGTTTTTTACATCTAAAAACGTACCCCACGGCTCGGTGTGCCCGGTGAACCGTTTCATGAACGATGCGTAGCAATACCTGCAGGCGTGGGGACACCCTACATAAGGGTTGACCGAATATCCTCCCACCGGCAGAGAGGATTTGGTCATTACACTCTTTACATCTATTTCCTTTATTGTATCCATATTCATTGTATTCGTCTGGTAAATTGTTCCGGCAATTCCTGAATCATTCTTTCGTCGCCCATAATCGGCAGCAAATCCTCTTTCATGAACACCGGTATGCCATGAGCCTTTGCCTGTTCTGCAATGCTAAGCACCCATTCGGGGCGCGAATATGACTTTCCTTTTCGGTTTCCGGCCTCTGTGCCTATGACAATCCAGTCAATTCCCTCGAAATCAATCTCGCCGATATCATCGAAGAGAGGTTCAAACGTGACATGGTAGTGTCGTGCTTTGATATTCTTTTTCAAATCATCAATCCTCCTTTTCTCGGAACTGCGCGTGACGGTCACGCCCATCCATACGTTCTCGTCGTCAGAGGAGAAACTGATTTTGTCAGGGCGCTTCGTCAGAAAGATATAGGCGTGCTGGGGATTGCTGCTGATCCGCTCGAAAATTTCTGCGTTCCATTCAGGCTTCCAATCGGAGAAATCGCTCATTCCTGTCATGAGCCACACATGAGGACGGGACGTATCGATGATGCGCAGTTTTCGTTCCATGTATTCAGGCACGGAAAAGTCGTCGGTAATGTGGAAACGGCGGCAGTTGTTACGGGCATAGCAGTAAGGGCATCCTATAGTGCACTCTACCACTATGTTCATGTTTTTTATCAGGGATTTAATGCAGACACTCATAACACAACTGTTTCTCCGTCCTCCGGGATAATCAGCCGGCTCATGTCGGCTTCGTGATGCGTTGCCTCATTGCGCAGAATTGCACGGGTGGTCTGGCAATGGTCGATGGCATCCATGTGTACGGCTATCAGCTTGATATGCGAAGGCAATTCGTCAAGTATCTGCATCACTTCGTTCTCGTCGGGGATGATAGGACCGTCCGTTTTGGAAAATTCGGGAAAGATTGCACCTCCGGAGTTTACCACGATATAGTCAGGATTGAACCGTTCCACGGTGTCTCGGATACATGCTTCCCATCGGCAGTCACCCATTATATAAACGGTCGGGAAGCCCTCGGCTTTTAGCACATAACCTGATACAGGTCCCATCATCTGCCCGATCTGCCCGAAACCATGATGTCCGGTCGTGCGGTAAATGGATATGCCGTCTATTGTTTTTATTTCTTCGATGGGTATCACATTTGTAAATCCGTCGTTTCTGATGGCGTCCGCGTCCTGGGGCTGAACGTAGAAAGGAATTTCTTTGGGCAAATGTGTGGGGACACTCGGCTCGTAATGGTCGATGTGATTGTGGGTCAGGAGCACCATGTCCACGCCTCCGATAATATCCTGAATAGGAATGGTGAGGTGTACCCTCGGTGTTTTATTCACACCGAGGGCCGATATCAAAGTGCCTTTGTCGGCTAAAACGGGGTCAATTAGCATGGTGTGTCCCGCATACCTGATTTTCAAGGTGGCATTGCGCACCAATTGTACTGTGGATGTCTTTTTCATGACTATATGTCTTGTTATTGATTACGGGTGCAAAGTTCGGAAGAATCCGGCGAAACATCTATGCCTGAAAAAACGGTAATTATGCCATTTTGATAAATGAAATTATTATCTTTGCAAAAACGACAAGGATATGGACGAGATAATCAACCCTGATCGACTGGTCAGCGTACCGTTCAACAAGACACGCTGCGGCGTGGATTTTTACATCAATACTGCCATAAACAAGGACATCGGACTTGTGCTGACAGAAAACAAGCGGTTTAAGACAGACTTCTTCAGCTTCTACTTTTTCCGTAAGGCAAACGGATATTTGCTACTGAACTTCCGCAAGATTGAACTGCGCGACGGCATGGTTCTCCTGCTTTCACCCCATCAGCAACAAGAGTGGCATGTAGATGAGACGGCGTTGGATTACACGTTCCTTATATTCCGCGAAGATTTCATGCGTACTTTTATCGCCGACAAGTTCTTCGTTTTTCGCCTTTTGTATTGTTACCAGACAGATACGCCGCCTTACATCAATGCCACACATGACGAAATGAAGGAATATATGCGGCTGCTCGGAAAGATTAAGTATGAGCTGATGAATCCAGTGTCCGATACGTACAATATCATTGTTTCCTTACTATATTATCTTTTGCTGATTATCAATCGTACATACGCTGCCGCCTATTGCTTGCCCGCTGAAATTGCTAAAAACAATTTCGCTTTTCGGTTCAAGGACTTGTTGGAACAGAATATCCGCACCCACCAGCGGGTGCAGGAATATGCAGACATGCTTCATGTCAGTCGCATCACACTCAATAACTCAGTAAAAGCCCAATTCGGAGTATCAGCTACCCAT
>CAJTSF010000051.1 GCA_910578985.1 uncultured Odoribacter sp.
TTCCAAAACCGACACCTGTTTCGTCTTCAAGAAAGAAGAAGGGACTTTCCTGACCGGCGGCGGCTCGCGTGCGGACGATGACGGATATTATGCCAGCAGTACGGGATTCTATATCCGACGTGTCGTTTCGTCCGAGTTGGTTTGCTTGGGAGCGACGTCGGTATTTTCAGTGGAGGTCGTGGGGAATGATTTTTACCGGTATGCCTGGAGAAAACGTGGAAGCGATCAGATTGTCAGCAAAGAGCGGACATTCCGTATCGAAAAGACGACTGTCGAGGATGTCGGCGATTACTATTGCGAAGTGACGGACGTGACGAACGAGAAGACCTTGATTTCGGAAGATGTCAATCTGGAGGTTGTGAACTGGCCCGTTGCCCGCATTTTATCTACTACGCAAGAGGTCTGCGAAGGGGATACCCTGCAATTGAGAGTCGATCCTTCCGTATTGGATGCCACCCGTAATTACGCCTATTTGTGGTCCGGAAACGGAACTTCCGGCAGCCGGGAGAATATGGTGTATCTGACGCCCCAGCATACCGGTTCGTATATTCTGACGGTCAGCGACGCGAACTGTTTCGATAAAGACACGATCCAAGTGACAGTCGTCAAACGAGGCTTGAAAGTGCCTAAAATGGTGACCGTCAATGCCGGGGAGGATGTCTTTATCCGGGCGGAAGCGGACGAAAACACCCAGTTGTCGTGGAGGGTGAACAATGTGGTGTATGGAGGCGGCAATCTGTTGAAGGTGACAGGTCTGAAAGAGAGTGCCGTCTATTCGGTGAAGGTGGACAATGTGTGTGAAGAAGAGGTGCAAGGCAATATCTTCGTGCGCAATAACGCCGGCTATGCGGGAGGTGAGGATGACGGATTCATCATGCCGGACGATTTGCCTTATATCATCGACCATAGCCCGGAAGTTGTGGGGTGCGGCGTGGATACTGCTTCCTTGTTCGTCGAATTGTTGAAAAAGGAGGATAATGTACAATATATTTGGGAGAAATCGACCGATATCAATTCCGGTTTCAGTCCGTTATTGGCGGAGGAACATCCCAACATCACCGGTATCAATACCGCCCGTATCCACTTCCTGAGCATCAAAGAGGAGGATGAAGGGCGTTACCGTTGCCGAGTGAAAGGGAAGAGAGGGTTTGTGGTCAGTCCTATCAGCAATCTGGTGAAAGGTACGGTACCCCAGATTATCGGCCGCATGAAACTTCCTGCCATCTGTGAAGGGAATGAGATGCCTCTGATTATCACCGCCCGCATACCGGGCAGTCAAAGGGAACCGAGCTACCGCTGGTATTACTCCGTGACTCCCGATTATTTCAAGCAGTTATTGCCTGAAGCGGATTTGAACAAACCGGCTTATCTGATTTCCGATGTGCGGAAAGAGCATGAGGGTTATTATATGGTGGAGGCTTATAACCTTTGCGGTTCCGTATCGGATACGGCATTCCTGGAGGTTTTGGAAAAACCGCGCATCATCCGTCAAAGCAGCGATACGACGATTTGTTTGGAGAGTCCGGTCCGTCTTTGGGTTGAAGCGGAAGGAGGCGGCACTTACGGGTACTCTTTGTACCAAATCGAAACGGATAATCGAGGAAATTATGTGCGGGACATTCGTTTGGTATATAACGGTTTGAATCCTTGGTATGACCTGACTTATACCAGTGATATCGATGCGGGCAGCTATTTGTGGACTGTGTGGAACGAGTGCGATTCAACGCGGCATACCCGATTCATGCATTTGAACATCGAGCATGCACCGACTGTCGAGTACGGCTATTTAGATACGACCATTTGCATCGGAACACGAACCATTACTTTGGATGCTCGTCCCAATATTTCAGCACCGGGAGCGACTACCCGATATCGGTGGACACATAACGGGGAGGAGATGACCCAAACAAGAAATTACCATGTCTTGAGCGTGTTGAACCATGCAGATACCGGGGTTTACAAGTGTTTTGCCTATAATGCGTGTCCGGACCGGCTGATGAAAGAGTTCCGCGTGCATAAAAAAGAGGCTCCGTTGTTGTCCAGTGAAATCTTTTTGGAATCACCTTCTTTTTGCGAGGGTGTGCCTATCGAAATAGAGGCAACCTATACGACGGACGCAGGGGAAGCGACCTTGCAGTGGTGTTTGAACGGGCAGCCGATCAATACGGAAGAAGGGCGTGTGGAGGGAGTCCATGAGAGCACGTTGCACATAGACAGCGTCATTGCCCGTGACGGCGGACGTTACTACCTGAGCATGAAAAACGAGTGTGGCGTGCGGGAAAGTAATACGGTCGAGTTGATTGTGGATTTGCCGGCACATTTCGCCGCCGGCGGTGATTTGGCCAGCCGGGATTTCGCCTGCTGCCTGGGGGATGATGTTACTTTAGAGGTGACCGTAACGGGCAAGACCCCGATACAATATACCTGGGCCAAGGACGGACAGATTATTCCAGGCGCCCGTTCGGAGACCTTGCAGGCAGGTAGGGTTACTCCCAATAGTGTCGGCGAGTACTGTTGCTTCGTGCAGAACGAGTGTAGCTTACAGTCGGAGCAGACTTGTACCGTCCTGTCCCTTATGACACCGGAAATATTCGAATTGAAAGGTAGCGGCAAATATTGCGGTTATGAAGAGGGGGTAGAGCTTACCTTGGCCGGTTTTGAATCGGAGGCTTCATATCAGTTGTATCGCATTGGTTCCGACGGTTCGGGAACGGCAGTCGGTTTGCCTGTCCGCGGTTCCGATGTGCCGGAAGGAGGGGTGTTGAGTTTCGGAGTATATCCTGCCGGACGGTATTATGCGGAGGCTTCCATTCAACGCGGAAGCAAAGTGTGCACCATTCAGATGAAGGGAGAGGCAGAAATCATATCGGATGTTACTCCGCAGCAGTTTGAGTTTGCCGTATCCGATCCGATATGTGTCGGAGAGACTAACGGTAATCTGACTTTGCGAGGCAGTGAAGACGACCGGAGCATCCAATATGTCCTGCAACGTTTGAGCGATGCGGGCGAGTGGCATGATTACGGACGCGCTTTGTCGGGTACGGGTCAAGCCTTGTTCTGGAACAATATGATTGCCGGCATTTACCGGGTGGAGGCATACAGTACCACATCCGGCTGCCGCCTGCAGATGGGGCGTGCCGATACGTTAGTCGAGCGTCCGTATCCGCAAGTATTCGATTTGATTGCCCGCGGAGGGGACACGACCAACTGCGAAGGGGTGGATCCTGACGTTGTGCTGGAATTGGACGGAGGCGAGGAGCATTGCAGTTATACTTTATGGAGAGATGGAGAGTCTACCGGACGTACTTTAACCGCTTTGCCCTGTGTTTGGGACAAGGTTGCGGGAACGGTATCCGGATCGGTTTATTCGGTAGAGGCTGTTTCCCAGTACGGATGCCGTACCGAAATGGGCGAAGTGATTGTCGTGGAAAAGAGAGCTCCCATAGCTTTATTGGTATCCGGAGGGGGTTATTATTGTACCGGTGAGACCGATACGAAAGAATTGACTATCGAGGGGAAAACAGAACCGGGCGTGCGGTATGACATTTTCCGTCAGAACGGTGTGCAGGTGCTGACCGATACGGTATTTTACGGTACCGAAGGACCGATTGTATTCGAGTTACCCAAAGAGAGTGCGTCTTACTATGTTCGGGCAACAGACACGTTGGACGGTTGTCCCGCCGATATGCAAAATACGTTCTCTATTCAGGAAGACCGTTTGCTTATTGCCCCGATACCCGACCAGACCATTGCTGCCGGAACTCAGACTTCTTTGCTTGCCAATATCCAATATGCAGTGGGAACCCCCCAAATCTTATGGGGACCGTTGGATAAGTTGGCGGAAGGAGAGACGACAGCCACTCCCAAAACCATACGCTTGGATCGGGGACAACGTTATCAAGTGAAAGTCAGTGACGATTACTGTACCGCTGAGGCAGAGGCTATTGTCCATATCAGCGGAGCGTTGCTTTACACGGAGATTAAATTGCCGGATTGCCTGACGGATGTCATCGATACGCTTAAATTGTGCGAGGGCGATCAGGTCAATCTTTGTTCCTGGGCAGACGGAGGAGAACCTCCTTACCGTTACCGTTGGTACGAGAAAGAGGAGACGGCAGAGCATACCATAGGTACCAGCAGCCGTTTGTCCAATTACAAGAAGTCTTCGGACGGATATATCTATCTGGAAGTGACGACAGCTGTCGGACAATTGACCGCAGACAGTGTCTGGGTGGTATTCCAAAAGAATCCGATGAATAACTTGGTGGTGGAGAATCAAGGCATCAATTGCCTTCAGACAGGGGAATCGGTTGAGTTCGTATTGAAAAATGCCGAAGGCGGTATCGTTTATGCTCTTGAATATTCGGCGGACGGACGTGATTTCAAAGAGACCGGAGATGCTCAAAAAGGCGATGGAAACGGTCAGGATCTGTCTTTCCAAGTGGCTTTCCAGGAGAACGGACTCGGGTATTACCGTTTGCAGGCGAAGAAGACTTATGGTGAAAACAATGTCTGCCAGGTTGTTTTGAATTTGGGAGAGATACGCCGCCGTCCGAGACGTTTGGATGTGGAAGCTTTAGGAGCAACCGAGTATTGCGAGCATTCGCGTGAAGATTCCATCCGTTTGCAGGTGACTGAAGAAGGAGTAAGTTACCGATTGGTAAACACGACCTCCCAAAAGATTATCGGAACGATAGAAGGAACCGGTGAATCCATACTTTATTCCGGATATTACGGAAGCGGCCGTTATCGCGTCGTTGCCCAATCGGGACATTGTACGGATACCATGGAAAACAGCATTGAAATCAATTCCGTTCCGCTTCCGTTAATCGGTGATGTATCTGGATTAGGCATATATTGTACGGGAGGGCAAGTGCCGAATCTGGTTATTAACCAAACGCTTGACGGTGCCGAATATACGTTATACCGAGACAGTGTTTCCATTTGGGAAACGGTCGGGGCAGGAGACGGAGATGGACATTCCTTATCTTTTGCAGCACCGACTAAAGCCGGGCATTATGTTCTGATTTCGAAATGGAAAGAGGGATTGCAATGTTCCGATACCGTCGCCGGTTTTTCCTTGATCGAATCTCCCCATGCCGTTCAAGTGAAAGAAAGTCGAGTCGTGTATTGTCCGGAAGACGGCATGATAGATACCGTAGTGAAAATTTACGGGACAGAACCCTTGGTGGAATATGTTCTGAAAGACGCCAGCGGCGCTGTGGTCGGAGCATTCGATCAAAAAACGGATGATACCTTGTTCTGTTCTGTCGTTTTGTCTGCCGGAACTTATTCCGTCGGTTCTACGGATAATTGCAATGCTTCCAGTCTGGGCACTTTTACCGTTGTCGAGCAGAAAAGGCTTGCCGATCTGCCGCTTATGTCTCCTTTGACGGAATGTGCCGGTTTTGATTTGACCATGGGAGTCCAATTGTCGGAAGAGAAAGTCCGGTATGAATTGTACGAGCAAGCAGCCAATGGCGTACAACATTTGCTTGTATCCAAAGAAGGAATTTGATATTGGCGACCAAGAGTGCCGTCGGGACTTATGTCATTCGCGCGGTAGATTCTCTGGGCTGTGAACTTCAGCTTTCCGAAACTTATACGATCACTCCGTTGCCGGAGCGCTTCTCCATCTTGTCTTCCGCCTTGGAGTATTGCGGTGGCGAAGCCGGAGTCGTTTTGGGAATTTCAGGCACTCAAGCAGGTGTGAATTATTGGTTGCAACATCGTGCAGACGAGCATGATGATTGGGAAAGAGTATCTGCCAGTTCCGTTATTTACGGTACAGGCGTCGAAGTTTCCGGCGAGGGGGAAATGGCAGAAGTTTTTAGCGGGAAATACAAGGCGGGAACTTATCGTATTGTGACGGAGGGATGCCATGAGCAGGTGATGGACGGTGAGATAACCATTCAGGAAATACCGCAAGTTACAGACATTGAAGTGAGCTATCGCGGAAAGTCCTGTGTAGACAGTGTCGTCAGCGTCGTATTGACAAAAACAGAACCGAATGTC
>CAJTSF010000052.1 GCA_910578985.1 uncultured Odoribacter sp.
CGATATGCAACGTATCTTTTGGTCTGATGGCCGAGTGGCTAGGCAAAGGTCTGCAAAACCTTGTACAGCGGTTCGAATCCGCTTCAGACCTCATCGAAACAGCGTTACAGATATCTGTAACGCTGTTTTCTTTTTGGGTTGTCATACATTTGTAATACCAAAGACAAATCAGTCTTTGCCTGGCAGTGATTTTATGAAATTCCGGCGATGACGCCCCCACTCGGCAGCATTCTTATCCAATTCATAGTATTGCGTTATCGTGTCGTATAATTCATCCAAACCGGAGGCACTGTCAATCATGACCGCTTGTCTTGTTTCCATTAACCATCCTAATCGTTGAAATGTAACAGGCGGTATCGCAAATAACTTCAGATTCTTCTCCTTTGCCCATACGGCGCCCATTTCATTCAGGCAGATTTCACTTTTCCTGTAATTCTCCGAAATAAATACAAATGCAAAATCGCATTTGTTCAGGTTGGTCTGAATATGGATTCGCATATCTTCTCCATTGCGAATTCCCATATTTTCGATGGAAGTACAAAAAATATCGTCTTTGGTAAATCCGATACCGAGTTGCAGAATTTCATCTACGAACGCCTCTATTATCAATTTGTCATTTGACGAATGGCTGATAAAGATCTTTTTTCCATGTGCGTGCAGATATTTGCGAGCCAATATGTTCATAATGGCAACGATCCCTCCGAAAGCATACGGATTGACGCAATCATTCGGATTTTGGACATTCAAACCTTTGATTTCTTCCTGAATGCGCATCGCGCATTCAGGTTCTGTCAATGTCAAATGAAGTAATAGTTCATTCAGCAAAGAAATCAGCCTGTTCTCTCCCGGACAGAAACTTCTGCAATTCCATTCTCCTCGATTTCTGCGATTTATACTTGCTGTCATTTCGTCGCATACGGCAACGATTTGGGATAATAGTCGTTTGAAATTCATTGTGGATATGATAATTGTCTTATTATGCGTTCAAGCAGAACCCCGATGCTTTTGACTCGCCTGATTTCGCATTCCCATACGGTTATTACTCGCCAACCTGCCGCAAGCAGTTTTTGTTCAGTGAGAGTATCCCGCCTTTTGTTCGTTTCTATTTTATTGACCCAAAATTCCGTATTGCTTTTGGGAACGTATGCTTGCTTACATCCCGGATGTCCATGCCAAAAGCAACCGTGTACAAAAATAACCGTCTTGTATTTGGGCAGGACGATGTCCGGCTTTCCCAACAGGTTGCCGACATTTACGCGATAACGGAATCCCCGTGCAAAAAGAGCCTTACGCAAAATTATCTCCGGTTTTGTTCCCTTGCCGGAAATATGGGACATGATTTCCGACCGCTTCTCTTTGCTGTATATATCAGCCATCAAAACAGAAGATAATTATTCCGGTATTATGCCATGGAAAACAGATGAACGGTGAAACTCGAGGTATTTCGCTCTTGCATCATCCATCGGCAAGGCTTGTATGAAAGCCCCGTTTTCAAGACCTATCCGTTTGCGATTTAGCGGAGAAAGCCAATCTGAAACGACGAGTTTTCTATCCGATGTGAACGTGATAAATCCACGATCAAACAGTCTGTCATACATAGGCGATAGAATATATCCGTTCTTGGGATCAGTCTTTTCTTTGTTATTCGAAGCGATCCAAGGTTTGATATGGCTTGCTATCAACAACCTTTCGTCATTTATTTTCGTAAACGGGCAGAATGGACACTCTTCAAGAAGCTGTTCCCTGTATTTCCCCTGTCCGATTCTTGCATAGCCGATTTCCTTATTCTGCTTTTTCGGTACGGGTTTTAGGCCTTTCTGATCTTTTTTCTTTCCGTATGTATATACAAGTGCGTTTTCTTTTGCTTCTATTGCCTCAAAATCTACGAACAGTTTCCAATAGAAATAGTCTTTGTCTGCATTGTCGGTTAATTTCATTGCGGAAATATAGCTGACCAAAGGCAAGGATATTTCTCTTATGATGCCATATCCTTCGTCTTTCGAATTTACATATCCCCGCTCGCCGACAATCTGTGTCTGATCCTGTATATTGAAAAATATGATATCATCGAGTTTGCGGATATGATCGAAACGCGTTTTCCAAAGAAGAGGCAAATCTTCGCGTCCCGCATATGCTTGTGTCGGGTTCAGATATTCGTTTTTGACAGCATTCATGTAGCCGATCAGATCCGATTTCAGAAGGAAGCATTTTGAATCGAACCCTTTGCCTCCGTAGAATTCCCGCATGGGATCCTTGGAAGAAACATAGAATTTTGCCTCTCCGTGTCCTGTCCCGATTTTATTTTTGCTTACGACTATGCAATCCGGAACGGTCATAAAGGACTCGAAAACATCCCTGACCTCATAGTTTTTTCCGAGAATCTTCATCACTATATTCCGTATTTTGTTATGTCCAATTGTTTCAGCAGTGCTATCAGAACATCCACGACGATACTGTTCCCCGCTTGCTGATATGTCGCAGTATCGGAAACCGCTATTTTGAAAGAATCCTTGAAACCCATCAGTCTCAGACATTCTCTCGGAGTGAGTTTTCTTAACCGACCTTTGTGCGATACGTAATTATCAACTCCGGCTCGATGCATTTTATGCATGCTATGAAGCAGCGGTCTCGCTACATCGAGATCGGTCTGTGTCGACGTCCGGAAATTTTTCGTTCCTCCGGCCAAAACATATTTGGCAACTTTATCGGACAGATAATATTTTTCTTCGACATCTTTTACATCGAAAACGAATTCGTCGAAATCTTCTTCGAATGCCGGATGAAAAACAAAATCTCCATGCCAGTTGAACTGCTGATTCCTCTTTTGGCACAAAGCCACATCTCCGTTAATTTGGGTATAACACTTATCTCTGTTTTTGTGGCTTGTAACGAATTTCACACCTTTCTCTTTCAGAAAATATTTGGAATCGACATAATCTTCCAAAAAGTCATACATCTTATATTCCAATGAAATGGGAGCTGGAAATCTGAAAGACGTTTTTTTCTTGAACCCGATACAATACAAACGTTCCCGATGTTGTGGAATGCCATAGTCTTTGCTGTTCAGAACCCGATAATGTACGTCATATCCCAGCTCCTCAAATATATCATGAATTACATTCCATGTCTTACCTTTGTCGTGATTCAGCAACCCTTTGACATTTTCAAAAAGAAACAATTTTGGTTGGGTTTCTTTGATGATACGGGCAAATTCATAAAATAATGTTCCTCGGGCATCTTCAAACCCCAAACGTTTTCCTACCATGGAGAAAGCCTGACACGGGGCTCCGCCAACAATAAAGTCAACCTTGCCTCTATATGGCGAGGCATCGAATTCCCTTATATCCGAAAACCAGTCTTTCTCAGATATCGGGTAATTCGCAAAGTAACTTTTTCGACATTTGTCATCGATGTCGCCTGCAAATACTATTTCATGTTTGAGACCGAGTCTCTGAAACGCATGTTCGATAGCCCCGATTCCACTGAAAGCAGTACCTATCCGAACTGTTTTCTTGGGATGCGAGAACATGTTATCTCGCCATGAGTCAACAGCGAGTTTTTCCTGTGTCAATTGTTTGTGCTCGATCGTTTCGGATTTGTGTTTTATAACCTTTTTTACCGCCTTGATTTGAGCACTGTCCGCCTTTATGTCTTTATCAACCGTAGCCATCCTACTAAAGAATATAAATATACAAAATTATAAAAAATAACATTAAACCAAAATGTGGATTGCGGATTATTTTCTTTCCAGTATTTGAAGTTTGCAATTCAGTTTTTCTGCTTCCCGTTCCTTGAGCCTTGCTTGTTCTTCCAACTGTATCTTGCGTCGTATGGTTCGTTCATATTCTTCGACATCTCTTTTTATTTGTCGGATTTTTGCGTTGTCGCGGTGTAACTCGAATATTTCTTCCAGTTCGGCAATGCGTTCGGGCGTCGCTTCGCCTTTCATTTTGAGGTAGCGGTATTTCAGGTCGTTGTCGATGCGGTCGTAATTGGGTTTTGCGGTCCAATACAGCATCGTACACAGCAGTACGATTGCCGTCATCATGCCTGTCATCGCCCAGCATACTCCTTTCGATTCGATGGCGAGCGATATTCTGTGGTGCACGATTCTCGGCGGTAGTTCGACGGGGATTTCGATTGATTCGACAGATGTTTGCAGGCTATCTATTCCAGCTTGGGTCTTTATATTGCTTTGCTCGATGCTTTCTAATCGTCCAGCAAGCTGGGCTATCGCTTCTCTGCTATGTTTGTGTTCCGAGTGTATGAGTTGCGGCAAATCCGTATCGGTCGCTTGATTATGCTTTGCCAATAGTTCAGTTTTGATCGTCTTTACCATTGTTTCCTTGAAGTCTTCGTACATTTCATAAGACATCATATTATCTTCTTTCATAGTTGCTTGTTTTAGGGTTATAATTTTATTTTGGGTTTGCGTTCGCGCAGTTTGCGTTTCCGCTCCATCGCAGCTATTGCCATCGCTTCGGCAACGGTGTTGAGCAGTGCTGTAATGCGGGCGATATATTCTTCGGTACTTTCGCCGGGTTTGCGTTGGAGTTGAGCTGCCGACAATTTGACGGACGAATCGTTGGGCAGTAACGGCAATGTTCCGATATTATTACCGAAGTTTATCAAACCAGCATCCGCGTGGCCCTTATTCCCGCTTCCGCTTATGTTGCCGAATAGATCGGTGTATGCCGACCGATAATTGCCTATGGCCGCATGGAATCCCTTTGCAAGCGTCGCCCGATAGTAGGTTTGTTGTTTTGTTTGTGCAAAGCGTCGGTTCAGTTTCGAGTAGCTGAATTGCCGGTCTATCTTCGAGCCTGAAAACTCGAAACCGTTCTTGCAGAACAGAACTCCTTGCTTTTGATTGGTTGAACCGCAATACTTGTAGCGTATAGCAATACCTCGCTCTTTCAGCCGAAGCTCCAAGTCGTTCCAACTACCGCAATTCGGTAAACTCGTTTTGATTGCGTCATATATTTCGTACTTCGTTTTGTCAGGTTCCCGCAGGTGTTCCCGTCGTACCGATTCTTTGCCCGGCGCAAGATGCAATCCGTATTTCCCGGTCAATGCCCGACAAACCTTTGCATTGCGGATTTTGATGTTTTTGTCCGATATGGTTTGCCCGTTGTTTCCTACCCGATTATAGACCAAATGACAGTGCGGATGCGGTTGGTCGAGATGACGCACCAGCAGGTATTGCGTGTCGGTAATCCCCATGCGCTGCATATACTCTTTGGCAATCTGTGTCATCAGCGTATCGGTCATGCGCGGCGCATCCTTCGATGAAAACGAAAGGGAGATATGCCCAACGGTATTCTTGATACGTGGATTCAGTAAGGTTTGGTCTTTGAAATCCTGCACCATCTCCCGAACATTCGGCGGAGTAATGCCTTCGGCATCGAGAATACGCGATTGCTCTTTTATCACATATCCGACCGTTCCGGCGAATGACGATCCGGCGATAATTTTACCGATCATCGCGAAGATTCTTTAACAAAGCCTCAATGTCCACGACAATAGCCGCATGTCGGGACACTATCCCCGTAAATCCTTTTGCATGGGCGAGGCGGGTGAGTTGGTTCAGGTTGCGGGCCATGCCTTTGAGCTGGGACATGAAGTCGAGATGTTCTCGGCGCAGACGCTCGCGCACACGACCGACAGCTATCAACTGCCGGAGGACTTCCGTGCGCGGTCGTCCGGCAGTACGGGCCAATGCTTGCAAGCGTAGTTTATGCTCCGTGTCGAGACGGAGGGTTATGCGGTATTCCTGTTTCCGGGCTTTGCTCAGCGGCGGCCGTCCGCCCGTATGTTTGGAGTGTTGCATGGATTCGATTATTCGTGTTAGACCATCGGGATGAGAGCTGCAAGGCGAGTTTTTGGCTGACAAAAACACAAACTTGCCTTACTACATTTTCATACCCCGCTTGCGTTTGGGCGCAATATGTTGTCGGGACTGT
>CAJTSF010000053.1:0-234 GCA_910578985.1 uncultured Odoribacter sp.
ACCATGTTTGGTACTGTTGCGTCTCACCTCGCGGCTGACGGTCGAGGGATGGATGTTGTTTTGCCGAGCAATGGCTTTCTGGCTTTTGCCTTCTTGGATTCCCAGATAGATTGCGTATCTTTGCTCGCGGGACAGTTGTTTATACATTGCAATACAAAAGTAATTGTTCCTGGGGACTTCGGTCCCTTTTTTTGTATTGCCTGTTGACTCTATTCTCCGTCGGCATGCCGACGG
>CAJTSF010000053.1:256-2912 GCA_910578985.1 uncultured Odoribacter sp.
GTGAATCTTCATCCGCCACACAAAAGGCAAACCCGGCAAACAACAACCCCGTCAAGAACCACACCGCATCAAACAAAACGAGGAGGACCGGAAAAATCCCAGTCCTCCTCTCACTCACATCCCCTCCCACACGCCCTACGTCCCTCAATCGAGCGGCATATAGCGGCTCTTCGAAGCGCTCCGCCCGTCGTTCGCCACGGCAATGACATACACCGCCAACCGGGTGCAATCCCATCCTTCCGGCAGACTGACGGTGACCGGGTCGCTTTCATTGCGCTTGCACAGCGGGACGAACTCCGAATCCATCAACCCCGTCTCCACAATCT
Organism: uncultured Odoribacter sp.; assembly: GCA_910578985.1. Taxonomy (GTDB): domain Bacteria; phylum Bacteroidota; class Bacteroidia; order Bacteroidales; family Marinifilaceae; genus Odoribacter. The sequence continues at coordinate 583 of CAJTSF010000053.1, forward strand.
GTGCGTAAAACACGTCGTCGTTCGCCGCATGCCGGAAAAACTGCTGCTGCCCGAAAGTAAACGTCAGCATCCGGTTTTCCGCATCCAGTTCCACCGTGATGCTCCGCGGCAGTTCCCGCCTGTTTTCCCCCAACTGCAGTTGCTCGTACAGCACGGTCACCTCCAAATCGTCACTGACCGCCACAGCCTCTTGGTTCAAACTCGTGAAACAGTTCTCCGGATTCAACCGGATATTCCGCCCCGGAAAACTCACGCTCAGGATTTGCGCGAACACCTTCCCCAGCTTTGCCAGCGTCTTCATCCTCAGGCGTTGCTTCTGCTGTTTCAGGGTACGTGGGTTCCGCGGCTTTTTCTTCTTGCGCATGATGGTTTGTCCCCGAGACGTGTAACTGGTCGAATTACCGATTGACTTGCGGGTCTCATCCATGAGAACCGATTTAAACACCAATAAAATCAGTGTTCCAATTTCGTTTTTTGTCATTATAAAAAATCAATGAATTAAAAAATACCTGCTCCTTGAAAACCTTTCCCCGTCTGCCGAGCAGAAATAGCAAAACAGGTGTTCGTATGATTTTCCCTCTTCTGTCGGAAGCCGGATGACGGCTCGGCAATGTTTCCTTTGCCAATCGCCGATTTTCGGCACCGCCATCCCCAGCCCGTCCTCCTCCCTCAACAGCACCGCACCCAGGTGGTCATCCTCCCGGCATCTCCGCACGGATGTCTCCTCCAGCCACCTTACCTCCACATGCTCCGCATCCACACGCACCACCTCCATCCTCGGCGGATTCTCCAAATCCCCAACCGTCAATGTCAGTTCCTCGAAACGTCCCACCTTTCCCGTCCCTCCGAACACCCTTTGATTCAACTTCACGAACAGGTTATACCCCGTCCATTGCATCTCCCGCGCGGCATCTTTCCATCCCGACAGCAACCCTGCGGCTTTCACCGCCTGATAAAGCGCCGCCACCCCTGCCATCCTTTCCTGCTGCTCCAGCATCTCCGGAGTCAGCAGGATTTTCTCTTTGCCCGGCACTCTCCGGATACAAGTCTTCCCCCGGCATTCATAAATCACATACTCGCCGATTCGTCCCTTGCAACCTTTTAAAAGTCCTTTTTCTACAACACTCATTATTCTTTTTCTTTTGCGTTTTAATCAAATATAGAAAAACCTTTTACAACCTCCAAATCGCTTTTCCCCCGTTTCGAGCATTATTTTGTCCAAACGATGCCTTAGTTTGAATATTTTTTGTACTTTTACGCAAACAAAAAAAATGAGAAAACAAGAAACAGATAGTATAAACCAAATTACATACTGACTAAAAGCATTAGCTTTTATTCTGACGTCTAAAAATCGCCAATTTTGAGCTGTCATGAGTAAAGTTAATGCCCATGTTGGATAACGTGGGCTTTACTTATTTGACAGCGCGGTGTTTGGCGATACCTTAGACGTGAATGTAGTAAAACTCACGTTTTTTATGCCCAACCATCAACTACAATTCATTGAAGAACTTATTTCGCTTCACGAAAAAGAAAAAAGCGAACAGGAAAATTTGCTAAAAAGGAAAAGGAGCTCATATCCCGCCTTTTTAGACGAACTGCATACCATTTATCGTTGCGAGAAAGAACGTCTTTATAATGGCTATATGAAGCCTTTTATGGACGAATACTCTTTTCTATGTAAAAAATCCTCCCTTGACATCCTGAAAAGAATACAGGATGAAAATTTTCACTCTCGTTTCTTGAAAGAAATCTGGGAAGAAATCCCCGCCGCCATGTTCGATTTTTTTAAATTGGCGGGCATAACGGACGAATGGCTGGGAACCATCCATGACTGCCACTACGATATTACCGTAGAATACCACACCCGCTCCAGTCGGAAAAAAGACCTGTGCAACAAAAGGGTAGACCTGCTTATCGAAGACCCCGTCAACCATTGGGTGATTGCCATCGAAAACAAAATCTTTTCCCACGTGCATTCGGATTCCCAAAGCGGACGTGACCAACTGGAGATTTATGCCGATTATTGCCGGCGTAAATTCCCGGCTTATGAAAGGAAGCACATCCTCTTGAGCCGTTGCGATAACGAGACCTATGCCTTAAAAAACAATTGGGTATATGTGGACTATTACACCGTAATGAAATCCTTGCTGAAATACGGAAAAGAAAGCGGAGTTGTAAGAGATTACCTGCAAACCCTTTACTCCTTGTTGTTTGACGGAGAGCAATTCGACACTCACTCCTATCATGAAGAAACCTCACTATGCCAATATTATTCATTTATAAATTCAATCATCTCTAAAATCTATTAGACATGGAAAACTTTTCACCAT
>CAJTSF010000053.1:2922-5674 GCA_910578985.1 uncultured Odoribacter sp.
AAAAGACCTTGTCGGGCATGCCCATACTGCTGGATTCAATTGTCTTAAGTGTGGAACAATTAAAAGAAACGTTCCTTCCCATTTATGAGGAACTGGAAAAACTGTTGAATGAAAATCTGCCTTCCAAGTTTCAATTGACCGATTGGGAGCGGGGAGTAATCTATTTGTTCAGCGATGAGTATAAACGGAGATATTTGCCGAGTCCGCAGGCTTACGCAGAAATCCGTTACAAGCTGGTAATGGAACAGAACCTCAAACGTTCACCGACAAAATTTGAAATCTTATTCGGCTATCTTTGCGATGACGGGCAAGTGTATGATGGAAAACAGAATGTGGTATATTTTCAATTGAATGATAATTCTGAAAAACTTTTAGATAAAGAATTATTGGACTCTATAAAACCCAATATTCCTGAAACATGGCGAACAGGCATTGAGGACGATTACAGCAGTGTTTGGATAGAATTCGATATAGATGAAACGCTTTCTGTCGATAAAGTAAACCAATGTGCCGAAGATTTCAAAGAACATGTATTGAAACCGGTATTAGATAAATTAAAAAAATAAGATTCAATCATTTAATATTTTAATCATGGAAAAAGTTATTGATACACTTCAGTTGTTGTTTGCTCTTGGAGCAATCGGAGCATTTTTTATTGGAATCATAAAACCCTCTGTTTTGATAAAGAAGAAATTCAGAGGAAGACGTTTACTATTTATAGTGTCTTCTTTTGTACTTCTCATACTTGTTGGAATTTTGCAAGATTATAAGATAGAACATGTTTACACAGAAGAAGAACGGGAACAATATTATGCAGAACAAAGAGAACAAGCTGTTCAGGATTCCATAAAAAGGGAACAAAAACAACGGGAAAAAATTGCGCGTGATTCCATCAAGTTGTTAAAAGACCAGCAAGCAAAATTAGAAAAAAACAAGCCTAAAGCGACAAAAGAAAATAAAGATATAACGCAAGAGGATAAAAAAGTTGTAGTACAAGAGGATATTGACTATAGTCAATATCTTGGTGTCATATCGAATGTGAAATATAAAAACAAAAAAATAAATGAATATTGATAAAAGATGTCTTTAATATTTTTGAAAAAGAAAGATAGCCGATATGAAATTGTAACGTTCGTTTTTAAAAACAACACAAATCATGTCTATACACTTAGTTCTGATTATTTCAGACTATATGATGGGGAAAATTATTACAGTATATCTTTAGATGCACAAATTGAGGCTGAAGTGACGACAAATATTATAGGTGCTTACACTCTACTTGATATAATAGACGAAGTGAATCCCCAAATGACTCGCAAATATAAATTAATATTCGAGGTGCCTAAAAAAGGAGATTACAAATTACTATGCACTGATGAAAATATTTTTATAAAACATCAATAAATCAAAATCATGAAAACAACCATCAAATTCATCCTGACATCTTTTCTGACGCTGTTCATTTTCTCCGGATATGCCCAAGAACAAATTCCTCTAATCGAAAAAGGAGCAAAAAACACCGTGTTATCCAATAAAAAAGGTACCAAAAAGCTTAATATTGAAATATTGGATGTTATTTATTCCGACAGTACTCGTCGAACATGTAAAGCCCAAATAAAATTTCAACTGACGGCAACCGGTGGAAAAATCCCTTTGTTTAAAAAAGATTGGTTGGCAGACTCTAAATATTGGAGGCTATCATTTGCTTATTTTGACGTCCATAGAACCCGTTCTTTCCTCTCGTTACCAAATATTCCTTTTTTTACTAATCCTTCTCCAATCCTATTAGAAAATCAAACGGAATCATTTACGCTTGATTTGGAAGTTTTCGATAATAAAATTTTTGTCGTGAAATTTGATGACTCATATTTAATGGTGCTAAATAAATACGAAGGTGGTGAAATCATAAAGCAGCGGGAAGAAGAAATAAAGCGAAAAGAAGAAGAAAAACGGCTTGCAGAACAACTTGCTTTGAAACGCCAACAAGAAGAACGCGATAGTATTGAAGCAGCCTATGCAGAACGTCGTAAACTTTTGTTGACTCCCCCTTATTTAGCCAATTGGGTAGGGGCGAGTTTCTTTACCAAGGAAAATATCGAAAAAGATTGTGACGTCCGTCCGGTCGCCTATCACGGAGGTGCTGTCATGTATTCATTCCCTTTGTGTGGGGTGACTATGGAATTTGAGGATACACACCATGTGTGCGTCGAATTGAGTTTTCGTCTGTTCGGAAAGATGGGATATGATATGAAAAAGGAGTTAATAGAATATGGTTATAAATTGCAAAGCCAGTCCAAAGACCTGATAGCTGAAAACAATTTTAGCGATTTGACGGAAGGAAGGCGGTCTGTTTATAAATGCAAATTGGACCATGGAGGTTACTCCACCTGCATCATTTTGGAGGGCCAGGCCATGATGTTTACCTTTTACCGGACGAAAGATTGATTATTACGTATTTGCTGTGAAGTAAACAGTCTCCGCCCATACCCTACTCCCACACCTCCCATAGGCAATGGCATACCTGCGCGTATTTTTCACGATGGGTTTCGCCATGGTAGGATAGCGAAGACCATAGCGTAAGTATAGGGGAAGCATCGCGCAGGGTATGGGAGGAGTGGGAGTGATGTGTGAGTGGAGTGGGAGAGAAATGAAAGGACTGAAGCGCCCCGATGGGGCGCTTCAACTGTTTAGCGGTATTTCCCGCTCTGCTTCAACTTACTGAGGTTTTGAATCCTACAAACTACTTATACCG
>CAJTSF010000054.1 GCA_910578985.1 uncultured Odoribacter sp.
ACTATGACAGCCCCCTGCACATCTACTGCTTCTGGGCGCGCGAGGACGGATCCGCCTTCTCCGAAAGCATCCATTTCCTCGCGGAGAGGAATGATTGATTTTTTTTAATTTCTGTATCGTTTTCTTGGTCATATCAAAATAATCGCTATATTTGCAAAATTAACCAATTAAACTTATTGCAATGAAAACGATTACAATTTTGAACAGCATGAAGTCCGGGTATTTTATGCTAGTGGCATGTGTAACCCTGTTGTTGGGAGCAACTGCATGTAATGATGAAGAGTTTGGTTCAGAAGCTTTAGAAGTTGAAAAAGAATTAGCCTTGGAAGAACGAATTGAACAGATTCTAAGTCAGTATCCTCGAACGCGGGCAAATTTTTCCACCCCTGTTGTAATGAAAACAAAAATAAAGAATGTTCATATTCAATGTTTCGCAACAGAAGATGTTATTGTTTATTGGGACAGTTTAGATTTTACATATATTCCCAAAAATACTTATGACGATTATTTTTTTACATTTCCAAATGGAGAAGAAGAACGTGTTATATTTCTAGAAGTATCTAATCAAGCTATACAACAATTAAATGTATGCTGTAATGACCTTACTTTCTTAAATGTTAAGAACAATATTAATTTAGAGATTCTTTCATGTGACTGTAATTTTTTGAGTGATTTGAGATTAACAGGTTGTCCCAACCTAAAAGTTGTTAATGCTATAACAAACAATCTGTCTACGCTTGATGTGAGCCATTTAACTTACCTAGAAACACTTAATTTATCAATGAATGAACTAACTGCAATAGACGTATCTAAAAATTTAAATCTTCAAACTTTAGCCATTGATAGTAATCCCATAAAAAATTTGGACATATCTAAAAATACACAACTTCAGATTTTACTTGCTGGAGATACTTACATCACAAATTTAGACTTAACTAACAGTACTTGCCTGAAAGAGCTGTATCTATTCTATCTTTCTGATTTACAAACAATAAATAATGATCATATTAATTCAAATAGTTTTTCCACTTTTGTTGAGTTAAAGGTGTTAGATATACAATATACCTCGTTTAATGCTTTGAATTTGCCAAATGACTCTTTGCGTTATCTTGATATTTCTGGGACGCCTATCAAATATCTAGATATATCAAGATTGCAAATAGATTATTTGAATACAACTAACTCTAGTTTAACAACTTTTGAATACACAGAAAATAGTTTGTTTTATGCTTATTATATATCAGTAGCAGGAACTCCTTTTGAAAAATATGAATTTAACTTAGATTATCTTATTACCGATGCGATTCCTAATAGATATAATGCAAGTAGAGATGGGAAAATTATCAAAGGACGTTTCATTACGACATTGGATCTTTCTGTCTACGAAAGATCATATCTAAAAAAAAGAAATTGGGAGGTTGCAAATCATTAGCCAATAAACATTTGTAATTAGTCTCTATGAAAAAAGTCTTACTTCTATGTAGTATTCTAATTTTATTTTTTGTGTATGGTGTTTCACAGGAAATAAAGCCCTGCCCGGGAGTCTTGATTAATGGGGTATGCTGGGCAGAATATGATGTAGATGAGCCGGGAAAATTTGCCAACGCAGCCAAACCATACGGCATGCTTTATCAATGGAACCGGAAAAAGGGATGGCCTGTCAGAGGTGAGGTTACAGGGTGGGATAATTCTTGCGATCCTGCGGAAAATTGGGAGTCGGACAACGACCCCTGTCCTGCTGGATGGCGAATGCCTACTGCAAAAGAGTTGGAGACTTTATCGGATGAATCTAAAGTGACTTATACCGAGACTGTACAAAACGGTTTTTGTGGTAGTAGATTTAGAGATAATACCACAGGAGCAACTATTTTTTTATCAAATACTGAATTTCGCTCTCAAGACGGAGAGATCCATGGTATGGAAACATATTATTGGTCAAGTTCGTCCCGTTGGTATTTACATAAAAATTGGATGAGTCAGGAATCAACAAAACCACCAAGTTTTGGATTTTCAATCCGTTGTGTCGCCAATGAAAAAGATGGTGATATTGTGTTAGCCCTCTCTGAAACCATTTGTCAGGAAAAATTGCCTTACTCATGGAGAGACACGACTTTCGGCATCGGGACAAAGACCGGAGAGTATTGTTTTCGGCGTACCCGTCAAGGGACAACGTGCGACAGCATCGTTTACCTCCATCTGAACATCGACACGACATGCAACAGACCATGCAAGAATGGAGGTATCCGGATAAACGGGGTATGCTGGGCGGAATGCAATGTCGATGAACCGGGAACATTTACCACTTCTCCTGAAGCATGGGGTATGCTCTACCAATGGAACCGAAAAAAGGGATGGCCTGCCACAGGCTCCGTTTCCGATTGGGATGACAGTTATTCTGACAAGACGTATTGGGAAACCGCCAATGACCCATGCCCCAAAGGCTGGAGAGTTCCCAGTATAATAGAAATGAACAGTCTATTGGATAATCAAAAAGTAACTCATGAATACATACAACAAAAAGGGATTTATGGAAGTCTATTCACTGACAATATAACTGGAAATACTATATTTTTGCCTAAAATAAATTCTCGATTTTCTGCATCTGTTCCTGAAAATCGCTTTTTAAGCTATTATTGGTCTTCTTCAGTTGATTTATTAGAAGAGACAGAATTATCCTATAATGATGCAGGTGCTTGGGCGTTACATTTATACTCTACTACACCAAGACCTTTTCTTTTTGCTAAATTAGATGCTAGTTCCATTCGTTGTGTCACCGATTGGGGAGAACGAAAATGCGAGGACATTAAACGAGATACTTCCATGACCATCTGCGAAAAGGATTTACCGTACACTTTCTGCGATACGACTTTTAAAGAAGGGACAGTGTCAGGGACATACACTTTCCATCGCATCCAAGCCTTGACAGGTTGCGACAGCATTGTCACCCTGAAGCTGACAGTCAAACCGGAGTGCGACAAGCCCTGTCCGGGAGTGCTGATTAACGGGGTGTGCTGGGCAGAGTTCAATGTGGATGCACCGGGAAAATTTGCCAACGCAGCCAAACCATACGGCATGCTTTACCAATGGAACCGGAAAAAGGGATGGCCTGTCAGAGGTGAGGTTACAGGGTGGGATAATTCTTGCGATCCTGCGGAAAATTGGGAGTCGGACAACGACCCCTGCCCTGCCGGATGGCGGATGCCCACCGTAGAGGAGATGAAAAAACTGATAGACGAATCCAAAGTAACCTATACGACAACAGCACAAGATGGTTTTTGGGGCGCCAGATTTAAGGACAACGCGACAGGTAAAACTATCTTCTTCCCGGATGCCGGATATCGTCTACAAGATGGAGTAGTTAGTCAAGTCTTGTTTATACTTTATTGGTCAGGTTCATCCCATTCATATATGGAGAGCAACTATATATCACAAGAATCAACGCTTGCTTTTGGGCATTCCATCCGTTGTGTTGCCAATGAAAAAGATGGTGATATCGTGTTAGCCCTCTCTGAAACCATTTGTCAGGAAAAATTGCCTTACTCATGGAGAGACACGACTTTCGGCATCGGGACAAAGACCGGGGAGTATTGTTTCCGGCATACCCGACAAGGGACAACGTGCGACAGCATCGTTTACCTCTATCTGACCATTGACACGACATGCAACCGACCATGCAAGGAAGGCGGAGTTCTAATCAACGGATTATGTTGGGCGGAATGCAATGTAGATGAACCGGGAACCTTTGCCTCCACTCCTGAAGCATGGGGTATGCTCTACCAATGGAACCGGAAAAAGGGATGGCCTGCCACAGGCACCGTTTCCGATTGGGATCACAGCGATCCTGACGGGACGAATTGGGAAACCGCCAATGACCCATGCCCCAAAGGTTGGAGAGTTCCCCATACCATGGAACTAAACAGACTATTAGATAATTTGAAAGTAACGCAAAAAGATATACAACAGAATGGTGTCGCTGGAAGTCAATTCATTGATAACATAACGGGAAATGCAATTTTTTTCCCAAAAACAAACAGACGACATAACGAAACAGTTACTGCTTATTCCTATTTTTATTGGTCAGCTTCAAGTGACTATATACAGGAGAAAGAACTATCAAATATCGAAGCCATCTCAATGGCTTACTTTCATATGCCAACGCTCCACCCCAGAAAAGTGGCTTTACCAATCCGTTGTGTCACCGATTGGGGGGAACGGGAATGTGAAGACATCAAACGAGACACTTCCGTGACCATCTGCGCCAAGGATTTGCCATACGATTTCTGCGATACGACTTTTCAGGAAGGGACAGTGTCGGGGACATACACTTTCCATTGCATCCAAGCCTTGACGGGGTGCGACAGCATCGTCACCCTGAAACTGACGGTCGCACAGGAGGCAAAGCCCTGCCCGGGAGTGTTGATTAACGGAGTGTGCTGGGCGAGAAGTAACGTGGATGCGCCGGGGACTTTTGCCCATACTCCCGAGGCGGACGGCATGCTCTACCAATGGAACCGGAAAAAAGGGTGGTCCCCAACAGGTGACATCAGCGGATGGGACGCCAACCTCCCCTCCGGGGACAATTGGAACAAAACCAATGACCCCTGCCCTGCCGGATGGAGGGTTCCGAATGCGGAAGAAATCAATACACTGCTGGACGAGTCGAAAGTGAACCGCCTCATGACTACCCAAACCGGAATCTTCGGAGGAAAATTCACGGACAAGGGCAACGGCAACGCGGTTTTCTTCCCCGTTGTCAATCACCGCAAGCCTGAAGACGGATCGGTTCATCCGGGGGACTTCGGGTATTACTGGTCCGCCTCACCCGCCAATACGGATGAGGCTTGGGCTTTGTACTGCTACATGGAAACGGCTTTCTTCAAAACGGAACTGCCTAAAAACGGAGGCTACTCCCTCCGCTGTGTCGCCGACGAGGATATCTCTGACTGCAAAATCGTAACGGAAGAGGCTTACGACACCATCTGCGCCCATGACCTGCCTTACACATGGAGGGATACTTTGTTTTACAGAGATGCAAAGACAGGGGTGTACCTTTTCCGGCGTATTCAAGCCTTGACGGGATGCGACAGCATCGTACAATTGCATCTAACCGTACAGGATATTCCACCCCACGAGTTCTCCGCCATGGTGTGTCAAGGGGAGAATTACAACGAGTACGGCTTCAACCTCCCGAAAGTCATGAGGGATACTATTGTCCGTGACACCCTGCAAACACGATGGGGATGCGACTCTATTCGAATTCTTTATCTCACGGTACATCCCAAGCACGACACAATTGTATATGACACCGTCTGCCAAGAAGAACCCTATCACGGTTACGGCTTCTCCCTGACCAAAGCGGAAACCTCCA
>CAJTSF010000055.1:0-4353 GCA_910578985.1 uncultured Odoribacter sp.
ATGGCATAGGCATCCCATTCATTATGCCACAACTTAAAGCCATTTGTCTTGCGCCCGTTATGTTCCCAATGAATTTTCAACTTATTATCCCCGTCAGCCTTGGTAATATTAACTTGAGGCGCATCCGGCACCCGGTAAACCGTCACTGTATCTTCCGCCACACAACCGCCCGCATCCCGGGCAATCAAGCGGTACACCATATCTTCATCCTCCATCGTCCCACGGACACCGCCATTATCCGCCTCTTCCGTAGCATCATTCAAACTCCAGGAATAGGTAAAATTGTCTTTCTTATCCAACGCATTCAACACAAACTCCTGTCCTTTGAATGCCACAAAATCCGTCGAATCGATATTCACCTCAGGCAAAGTACCTACGTTCATCACTTTCGTATCATTAGCCCCGATAGCACCCTGACACCGATTGCCGTCTACAATACTGGTCAATACATACTCTCCTTGATACGTAATATCTTTCAACAAATAATTCCCGTCCTTATCCTTGTCTGTCGCTCTGATTTCGCAATTCAACTGCCTGTCTGACCCATCAGTCAAATGAATCAAGCAATTCACCTGTAACGGCCATGCGGTCGGTTCCGGAGTGATATGCAACGCAATCGTAGCCCCAACACCTCCTGAAGCACATATCGATTCGGGGTCAGGCGTAAGGAATTCCACTTGCAAACGGTCATCTTCCACAGATACTCCGTCAAAGAGAGCACCCGATGTAATCGTAGCGCGACAACCTTCACTATTCACCACAGAATCCACTTTCAACAAACCGCCCTCCGTCAATTCCAATCCGTAAGAAGCCTGGTTTGCCGTTGCCGACTGCTGTGCCCCGCCGTCCAACTTATAATAAATCTTCCAATCCGGCGTACCTCCGGTAAATTCCATTGCGACAACCGCTTTATCTCCTCCTTGACAGAAAGAAACAAAACCCTCTTCATCCACCTCAACCTTCGGAGTCAAGTCTCTAATGTTTTCCACACCAGGCAATTGGCTTGCCGTACAGCCGAACGCATTCTCCACTTTGGTAATGGAAAAATTCCCCGATTTCTTCAAATACAGCGAATAATCCGTGGAAGTGATTCCCGTTATTGTCGGCTGAGAAATACCTCCATCCCGATAATCCAGTTTCCAAGGAGTCCCATTCGCAAACGTCAGTACCACTCTTAAGGAATCACCATTCCCCACACACAAATCCGTCGATGCTAACGAGCCAACGGATATCGTCGGGTTCGGATGTACGGTAAAGGAAACCGTATCCCGGGCAATGCTGGAGTTCTTTGTCTCCGTCGCGGCAATAAACAACTGATATTCTCCCGCCTCCAAATCTCTTATATCCGTCGCCCATTCTCCAATCACACCCGGACGGGATATTTTCAACGCTTCCAATGCCTCACCATCCTTTGTTCCGGTCAGTTCATAATTCACTGCCACGCCATCGGCATTAATCGGAGTAATCTTCACCTGAACAGGCTTGCCTTCACAATCGGCAAACACTTGCTTGTCCAACGAAATATCAAATCCGGTCGCCGGATCAAAGACAGTCAGGTTCAAAGACTTGCTTGCCTTACACTCTGCATCGTGCGTATTGCTGATCGTATAGGTCACCGTCGTATTGTTTTCAGTCAAGGCACTCGTGGTCATCAACCGGTTGTGCGTACCGGAAGCCGAGCCCGCAAAACCGACAGGACTCGTAGACCAACTTCCCTGCATATCCGTATAGGCTAATGTTGCATCGGACAGAGGCACCTCCAACTTCGCCTTATCGTTTTTCGTCACCGTAGTCTTATCCGCAATCATATCTCCGGTAATTTCCGGCATCTGCCAAACGTTCAAGCGCAATGTATCCGACCAACAAGTGTTGTCACTCGCTTTCATCACCACCTTCACCGCATAATCATTATTATCAAACTGATGCATGAAAGAGTTTTCGTCATCAAGCAACGCTCCATTAACAAACCATACATATCCATCATCAGGCACATTTTCCACATCCAATATATACAAAGGCAACCCACCGCAACCATCCTTCGGAACAGGCAACCTCGGCGCCCTGTCGGACTTCACCGTCACCGCATTCAATGCCAAGGCAGAATAACCGCCCGAAGTCACTTTCACTACCTGCTGGTAATCTTTGGCCACGGCACCGTCCCCAGCTTTAAATACCGCTTGAGCCCTATTCTTCTCCAAAGTGATGCCATCATTAGGCAAAGCAGAAGAGTACCACTCGCAAGCGTCAATGGTCTTATTGGCAGTTGCAGTCAATTCCACCGAATTATTCCGGCACAACACGGCATTCTCCGGTACGACAGCCACTTGCAAACCGTTCATCGGATCAACACGCACTTCCACATCACCGATATTACTCATACACTTTCTATCATCGATGACATACACCTGATACTGGGTTTTTCCCTTTAACGGCACCGTATGCGGATACTGTTTCGTCTCCTCTCCGGCTGCCAGTTTTTCTTCGTTGGTCCAATGCCAATTGAAAGTGTTAGATACAGGACTGAATGCCTCCGCTCCCAATACCGCCACTTCCGCCGGCAAAATAGTAATGACATCCGCCAATACCGTCAATTGCGGCGCCGATCCCGGTGATGCCGTCCATTGTTTCGTAGCATCTCCCGTTCCTGTCGTCATCGGGCAATTCACTTCCACGCGATAAACTTCGCTTGTCACACCCGAAGAGGGGAAATTCACAATATAAACGGAATCCGTAGCTCCAGCAATTGCTGCCCCGTTTCGATACCACTGATATAGCAACTCGCCGACACCGTGCTGCACTTTCGCCGTCAATATCGCAGAACCGTTGGCACAAGCAAACACGTCGTGCTTGCTCTCGATAGTCACTATCAGACTCTGCCCCTCCACGGCAATCGCTTTCTGCAAGGTATCCCGGCATCCGTGTCCGTCAGCTACCGTCACAAAGAAATCATTCGTCCCGTTAATGGCTGCCACATACTCCTTGAATGTACCATCACTACCGGCATCATATCTTTCGGGGCTTTCATATACATAGTGGTAACTCCCGTCTCCCTTCGTCGCCCTCACCGCTGCCTCTATCTTCTCCCCGGCATAATACTTACTTGCCGGCTCTTTTCCTGACTGCCATGCCAAATCCGGCTTGCTGTGTCCGGCAAAACTTCCGATCAGCGTATCCATACATCCGTTTTCCGCCGTACCGATTGCGGTAATGTTTCCACCATTCAAAGGCAAGGTATAAGCATTCGACGTAGAAGCCGCCGTCACATTTCCATTCTTCCAAACGTAAGGCCTCATTGTCATATCCGACGTTACCCGCAACACATCGCCTTCACACTCGTTTGTCGGATTATTGTCAGCCCAGGCAAGGTTCGGCTTCTGCTTCAAATCCACCGACTTCGTGGCGGTCATATAACATTGCGCACCGTTTTTAGCTTTCAAATTCACGGTATACGTGCTGAAAGAAGAACCACTGAAACGCACCGTCGAAGAGGTCGTTCCCCCGACAGGTGTCAAGCCGTTAGCCGACCACTCCCAACCGTTGAAACCTTCAGACGGCGTGGAAGAAAGGACAATCTCCCCACAACTTTCCACCACATCGATAGCCAGGCTGGCAGGCAAGGTTGTCACCGTAAAGCTGAAATCCGCCGTTGAAGCCTCGCATACGCCGTTCGACGCCGTCACCTTGTAAGTCGAACCCGCATCGGCAGCCGTCACAGCCCAAGTCGTCTTCCCGCTGGCAGCGGTCACTTCCGTTCCGTTCCGATACCACCGGATAATTTCCGGCTTGGTGGTTCCTTTATATGTCAAGGTCAAGGTGCCGCTTCCGCCACACATCACGGTACCGCCCGTCCCGAACTGTCCGGACAAACTCAATTCCAAATCCTCCGGAGCCGTACGGACCGACATGTGCTGCCACATCACTGTATCCGCCTCACAACCGTTCGGTGCCGTCACTTTCAGCGACATATCATATTCGCCATCCGTGGCAAAAGTAAAACTCGATGAATTCGAACCGATCGGATTTCCATTGTTCGTCCAGGCATAGGTATAATGCTGTCCCGTATTCTCCAACGGCGGAACGACATTCACTCCGATAGAACTGCCCGTACAAGCCAACCAGCCGTCCATGCTTTCTTTCCGTATTTCCGGAGCTTCGTCATCCTTCACGGTCACCGTAATCTTCTGCGTGGAAGAATACGCCCCTCTTGTTGCAGTCACAAACACCTCGTACGTTCCCGCATCAGTCGCATTGAATACCACCTGCGCTCCGCTTGTCGCACTCAAATAAGTGTCCGGCATCCATTCATAGGTATATCCTGTCAAAGTTGTTCCCAGCTGCCCGTTCACTTTTGCC
>CAJTSF010000055.1:4512-5336 GCA_910578985.1 uncultured Odoribacter sp.
CCGGAAGCCAATGACGTCACCGTCGGTCTCTCTCTCGTCGCGTCGTCCAGTTTATTCTCCGGACTCCAGTTCCAAGACAAATCCTCTGCCGACATTCCATTCCCCGCCTGCGTCCAAATCACCGGACGTGCACTCGTCGTTTTTACATAAAAATCCCTATCCGCCAACACCGGCGCACTGTTCGACGATTGAGTCACCGTTTGGGAAACCGTACCCTGTGCACCTCCGCCCGTCACCGTCACGGAATACGTTCCCGCAGCCGTCACCGGACAATTCGCTGTCGTGGATACATTCGTAGATCCTCCGTCTTTTTTCCAAGCAAACGTACAAGAAGCCAACGCCACTTCCGCACCGGCCTCCGTCGTCACCCGTTTCACCCGCAACTCTCCGACACCATTCGCACACAAAGCGTACACCTCTTCCACCTCCACTGTCAACTTCGGATTATCCCCAACCACTTTTGTCTCCACGGCTGTCGTATCGCTACATCCGTTCGCAGCTCTCACATAAGCCTGGAAGTCATAGGAAGCTCCCGCCGCAATAGAGGATTGAGTCAATGAGGTTCCGGTGGTACTTGCACTGACGACACGGGGTTTTATCCACCCGTAATTTTTCGTACCTGTCAAAGTACTATTATCTCTGACTGTCGCGACAATCTGACCATCACTCGGTCTATAACTACTCTTATTAAACGTAAGCGCTGCCTGCGGACGATCTTTAACCGTAATTTCTACATGGCTGTATTCGGACTTCACTCCATCAACCTCCACATACGCATTCACCCAATATGTTCCCGCCTTTTTCCAAGTCACCGTTGTATTCTG
>CAJTSF010000056.1 GCA_910578985.1 uncultured Odoribacter sp.
GGTTTCTTCGCCAACGGGAACTATAGTTTCGCAGACCGTTATTTTGCGGATTTCTCCGTGCGTGTGGACGGTTCATCCCGCTTCGGCTCGGATAAGAAATATGCGCCTTTCTGGTCGGCGGGCATCGGGTGGAACATCCACAACGAGAATTTTTTCAAGGGAACGAAAATCAGTATGCTGAAATTGAGGTATTCTTACGGTGTCACCGGTAACCAGGAGTTTTCGGCATACCAGGCGAAGACGATGTTGCAGTTCAACACTGACCGGTTGTACAATTCAGGCATCTCGGCAGGATTGATGGGATACGGCAATCCGGATTTGCGGTGGCAGAAACAGTACCAGTCGAACGTCGGTCTGGACCTCGGTGTAGCGAAGGACAGGGTGCGGTTGCAGTTCAATTATTACCACAAGAAAACCGAAGGAATGCTGACTTCTGTTTCTGTCGCTCCCTCTTTGGGCTTGCCGTCCAATAATTTCACATCTAATCTCGGGAAAATCAGGAATGAGGGCGTGGAGGTGAATTTGAATGCCGTGCCGGTCCGGAACCTGGAGAAGCAGCTGGAGTGGTCGGTGATGTTGCAGGTAGCCCACAACAGGAACAAGATTATGGAGATTTCCCAGGCGTTGAAGAACATCAATGATGCGAATAATGCCGACCGAAAGACACCGTTGGCGGTGTACGAGGAGGGGGAATCCATGAGCGCCATCAAGGCGGTGACTTCCCTGGGCATCGACCCGACGACGGGACAGGAACTGTTTTTGAAGAAAGACGGGACGGTGACTTATGTGTGGGATGCCGCGGATAAGGTGATTTGCGGCGATTCGGAGCCGAAGGTGTTCGGAAATATCGGAA
Organism: uncultured Odoribacter sp.; assembly: GCA_910578985.1. Taxonomy (GTDB): domain Bacteria; phylum Bacteroidota; class Bacteroidia; order Bacteroidales; family Marinifilaceae; genus Odoribacter. The sequence continues at coordinate 854 of CAJTSF010000056.1, forward strand.
CCAACCTGTATTGGAAAGGGTGGAACCTGAACTTGGTATTCAAGTATCATCTGGGGGCGGATTATTACAATTCCACGTTGGCGAACCGCGTGGAAGGGGCGGACCCGAAATACAATGCCGACCGTCGGGTGTTGAACGACCGTTGGAAAGAACCGGGACAGCATGCCTTGTACAAGAATATCCAGGAATATACGACGACTTACATATCGAGCCGTTTCGTGCAGAAGGAAAACACGTTGCAATTGACGTCCCTTTCCTTGTCCTACGACCTGAAGAAGGAATGGATCAGCAAGTTCGGTTGCAGCACAATGCGCCTCAGTTTTTACATGAACGACGTGTTCCGCGCTTCCACAGTGAAGAATGAGCGAGGATTGGATTATCCTTTCCAGCGGAGTTTCGTGTTCGGATTGAATATTGGTTTTTAAACAAATTAGGTTATGAAATTCAGATATATATTAATCGGATTGACGCTTTTGGGAATGACTTCCTGCAACAATTGGCTGGATGTCACTCCCCAGGGGCAGGTGGAAGGCAGCGATCTGCTGACGAACGATAAGGGGTATAACGCTGCGCTGAATGATGTGTATTATACGCTGACTTCCGATGCGCTTTATGGGAAAGACCTGTCATACGGCATGATGGATGTGCTGGCACAATATTGGGATTTGTCGGCGAAGAGTACGAACGCTTATTACCGGTTGTCCCGTTTCGACTATGCCCATGCCAATTCAAAGTTGTACATCAACAAAGTGTGGAAGGCGATGTATGAGGGGATTGCGCAGGCGAATTACATTCTGGCGGCTTTGCAGGACAACCGGGACGATATCGCGTATTCGGAACTGATAGAGGGAGAGGCTTATGGATTGCGGGCATTCATGCACATGGAACTGGCAGCCCTGTTCGGACCGGTGATTCAGACGGAGGCGGATTTGGATAAGCCTGCCATTGCCTACCGCAAGGAGTTTAACGTGACGGCACAGAAGTTCGAGTCGATGCGTTCCGTGTTGAACAAGGCGAAAGAGGATTTGCTGGAGGCACAGCGGTTGCTTGCCGATGACCCGATTATCGAGAACAAGCGCTACGGTGACGGCAATTCTTCCATGCTGAACTTCCATTCCGTGCTGGAGCGCCGGGGAGACAGGATGAATATTTTCGCCGTGAAAGGATTGTTGATGCGGGTGGAACTGGCGTTGTTGAATAAGACGGAAGCCTATAAGTTGGCGGATGAGATTATCCGGGAGTGCAAGGAGAACGAGTTGTTCGTGTTGGTCGATGATTTGAAAGGAGAGTTGGCATGTAAGAATCTGGGAGACGAAATGCTCTTGGGCTTCTACAAAAACGACCTTTGGGAGGTGACCAAGAATGTTTTCGGTTTCGAAACGGGTGCCACCAACAGCAACTTGGGCATCAATGTGGCACAATATAGAATTTTCATGAATGACCTATATGGGCGTGCACCGGATGGTTCAGGAACGGATAATCGTTTGAATTATTGGTTTGAAAGTCAGGGAACTTACTATATATTTACCAAATTGGACGAGACGCCTTATCCAGGCACCGACTTGTTGCCTTATTATCCGGAGGTGTCCATTTTGCGTTTGGCAGAGGTGTATTATACGGCTTGCGAGACGATGATAGGACGGGACAATGCCAAAGCGCTGGAGTATTTGAACGATGTGCGGGAAAGCCGCAATCTGGCTCGTTTGGAAGGAAATTATGGGGATGAGGAATTGATGGAGTACCTGATGCGGGAGATGCGGAAGGATTTTATCGGAGAGGGAAGGATGTTTTTGATTTATAAGCGTCTGTTCCGGGAATTTTATGTAAAACAGGGGGTGACCGTTGCTCCGACGGAAGACAAGTATGTATTCCCTATCCCGGATGAAGAGTATGAGTTTTCACCGAATGAGAAACCGGAAGTAGATAACGATTAAATGTTTTGTGCTATGAAAAAGAGATTGATATACGCGTTTTGGGGGTTGGTCGGTCTGGTTCCGACGGCCTGCAATCAGGAGATAGGGGAATTTGACAATGCGGTCAATTACATCTCGATTGATTTGCCCCGACAGTTGGACCAATATGGAAGGGAGACAACGACGCTGGTGGACAGTATGATTTATTCTTTTGGAATGGATGATGCTTCCGTGAAGAGCCACACTTTCCAAGTGGTGATTAATTCGGCAGGACTGAGAACTGATCATGCCAGAAGCTACAAGGTGGTGGTGGACGAAGAGGGAACGACCATCGGAGAGGAGGATTGGGATGCTACGGTATTGACTGGAACGGAGATTGATGCCGGAGCTTTGTGGGATACGCTGAAGGTGACGGTGAAGCGGACAGAGGTGTTGAAAACGGAATGGCGGGCGGTTTCCCTTCGCTTGGAAGCCAATGAGCATTTCCAGTTGGGTGCTGTCGAAAGAAGTAAGATAAAATTGACGTTTACGGATATTCTGCAACCGCCTTCCTGGTGGCGTTCCTGGGAAAGTTATTTTGGGGTATTCGTCCGGGAGAAGTTCCTGAAGTGGCAGGAAATTTATTACCTGGGAGCAGATCCGAATGTGGAGACCATCGGAGGACCCAATATAGGCAAGCCGTTGTATTGGGACAATATGCCTTATTCTGTCGTGCCACAGTGGTATCCTTCCACTTTCATGTTTATCAAAAAGTTGAAACAGTATTTCATAGACAATGAGGTGTATCCGGATGGAGATACGTCCCAACCGAGAATCACATTGCCGTAATAATTAAAGTGATATGTTATGAAAAGATATATTAGCCTGTTTGTTTTAGCTGCCACGACTCTGTTTTTGAGTTGTGCAGAGGATAAAGGGAATTACGATTACAAGTCAATCAATGAATTGACGATAAAGGGTATTCCCGAAGACACGACGGTTATGCATGCCGAGGTGTTGAAGATTCAGCCTGTGTTGGACCGTTTGCTGGAAGATACGGAAGAAGGGTTGGAATATAGTTGGACCATGGCAGGGAAGGAAATTGCCACGACCCGGGATTTGAATTATGAGGTCCCGTTCGACTGGGATGTAAAGAAATATGACTGCATGTACACGGTGACGGATACCAAGAACGGCATGAAGTATTTTCAGAAGTTTAATCTGAGTGTGGTGGCTGCTTTCTCCTGGGGATATTATTTCTTGTGCGAAGAGGCGGACGGGACTTCGGTGCTGTCTTATTTCTCGACAAAAGAGGGAACGAAAGAGTGCCTGCATACGACGCAAGTCGGGAGTTATGTTTTTGGGAAACGTCCGAAAACCATAGTAGAATCTTTCGGAAACATCAAAGCTTTGAATGATTACTATTACACGATGTACATTGTGAACGGCGAATCCGAGCAGCAGGTTATTATTACCAATAACGGTTCATTTATGCCTTCCGGATTGATTACGAATGAGAGTTTGATGGCGGCAGAGGAGGATGGTTTTGAACCGGAAAGTGGATTAGCTATGGCATCGGGGCAAGTTTGTCTGGTTTCGAATGGGAAATTTTATTCATATAGCAACGGTTTGGTTTATCGACCGGCAAAACATGATAAAGAGTACTATTGGAGCCATCCGGCAAGTTATAATGCTTATGTGTATGTTTGGGATGAGTTAAGCAAGAAGTTTTATGTTTTGAAAAATCAGATTAATGATCCGGCAGCGGGGTTGGTCAATGACCAGTATGCTTGGGACAGGGTGGTTGAAATAGAAGACCAACCTTCTTATGACGGGCATGCGATTATTACGCATGCGGTGCCCAAAGTGAGCGGACCGGGACCGCATGTCATGTATCTGGTAACGGAAAAAGCCGGAGAAATAAGTTTCATGAAGTTTGAATATATTAATTCTCAAAAGGCGACGGAAGAATTGCCTGCATTGAATGAATACGGACGTTTTGTGGAAGGCAAAAGTTTTCAGGTGCCCGGAGTGGATAAAAATATCAAAGGGGTTATTGCAGAAAAGAATTGGTATGTTGTTGTGGGGAATAAAATATATGCTTCTCCGACGCTAATGCCTGTTTTGCAGGAGTTCACGAATTTACCGGACGATATAGGCATGCCGATGTCTGTGGCTTTATCATCCAAAGGGACTCATCTGATTGTGGCTACTTATGATGAAAACAGTGCTGAGGAGTACAAGGGTTCGTTTGCATTGGTTAATGTGACTACAGGCGAGACGGTTGTTCACCGGAATGTGATGGGGAAATGTGTGGTTGCCAAGGGGTGTGATGCCAATCCTTGGTTTTAATCGAGAAGATGAATATTGAAATGAGGAGTGCCTGCATTGCAGGCACTCTTTTTTATTGTTGAGATAAAAAGTCAGACATGGAGGAAAGGTAATTGCATGATTTTGAAAGAAAAATGTGGAATTGTTTGGTGGAAGAAAAAAAAGTTCATACATTTGCGCTCCAT
>CAJTSF010000057.1 GCA_910578985.1 uncultured Odoribacter sp.
CATACTACCGATAATCGCCATTAGAAGAAAATATCCTACAAATATCTTATGCTGCAACAGTAATTTCATTAGTTTTTGAGTCTTTATTATATACTATTGAGCCTTTATGGTTCCGCTCAGCGGGTCGAACCGCATGGCCTGGTTGCTGAACAAACGTTCTATATAACCGCTCCGCCGCATCTCGTCGGTCGGCAGGCACGACAGCCGGGGTGGGTCGATCAGCGCGATACTGTCGGCGAGCGACAGGGCGATGTCGAGCTCGTGGGTTGAAAAGAGGATACACTTGCCCTCGTCGTGCGCCAATCGCGCCAGTAGCGAGCAAAGTTCGTAGCGGTTGGGCAGGTCGAGAAACGAGGTGGGCTCGTCGAGCAGGATGATGGTCGTGGACTGCGCCAGTGCGCGGGCAATCATAATGCGCTGGCACTCGCCGTCCGACATCTTATCCATCGTCCGATGTGCATAAGCCTCCATTTCCACCGAGGCGAGCGACCGTGCCACGATCTCCTTGTCGGCATCCTGCATCCGTCCTATCCAGTCGGTGTAGGGAGCACGGCCGACGGCTACCACGTCCTCGCATTTAAGGTTGGCGATACGCGTGCGCTCTGTCGTGACGAATGCCAGCTTCTTTGCCATTTCGTCGGCTCTCATGTCGGAAATATCACGTCCGTCGAGCAGAATTTCGCCCGCATAGCGGCGTTTGAGTCCCGCTATGGCGCGCAGCAGCGTCGATTTGCCCGTACCGTTGCGTCCGATAAAGGCCGTCAGCGAACCTTTCGGAATAGCGGCATTCACTTCGCGAAGCAGTGTGCGTTCGTCGTAGCCGATGGAGAAATCGTGCAGTCGTATCATGCCGTAAAGGATTTGTTGCGCAACACCACCCACACCACAATCGGGATTCCCAACAGCGCGGTAATGGCGTTTACGGGCAAGGTGAAGAGTTTGGAAACGAGGTCGCAGAGGAGCAGCACCGCCGCGCCCGAAAGAATCGTGCCCGGCACGAGCACGCGGTGGTCGCCGTTGCGGAACAGCATCCGTGCGACGTGGGGCATAGCAAGACCGATAAAACCTATCGGGCCACAGAAAGCCGTTACTGTGCCGGCCAGCAGTGTTGTCGAGAGAAACAGCAGTCCGCGCGAGCGGCGGATATTCAGCCCCATAGTTACGGCATATTCCTCTCCGAATAGCAGGAGGTTGAGCGGCTTGATCGTGATTACCGCCAGCAGTAAGCCGGCGATAACCGACGGCACGAGGACAGCGAGCTGTGGCACCGTCACGTCGCCGAGCGACCCCATCGTCCAGACGACGAAGGCTTTCAAGGCCTCCTCTTTGCTTAGGTATTGCAGGATTTGCACTACGGCACCCACACCGGACGAGAACATCATGCCGAGAATCAGGATGACCATGATGTCCTTGATGCGGTGGCCTACGGCGGCGATTACGAGCAGCACGGCGGCCGCTCCCGCCCATGCGGCCGTGGCGATGCCGACCGACGAGCCGACGCCGGCAAGCACCACGAGTGCCACGCCGAGGCTCGCGCCCGAACTGATGCCGAGCACGTAGGGACCTGCCAGCGGGTTGCGGAACAGCGTCTGCATCTGCAAGCCGCTGACCGACAGCGCCGCGCCCGCCAGCAGAGCCACAATTGCCTTTATCAGGCGGATGTTCAGGACGATTTTCGCCGTCGCTTGCGGACAGTCGCCGCCCGTCAGTGCCGCCCATACGTCGTCGAGGGGGATGCGCACGGCACCGACGACCAGATCCAGCAGAAAGAGGCCGACCGTAAATGCGGACAAGGTTGCGAACAATATAGCAGAGCGGGAGCGCATCTATTTCAGTTGCTTGTAATAGACGAAATCTTCCTCGACCAGTTCGGGGTGGAATATCTTCACGAGGTCTCGCAGCACGAGGTCGGGATTTACGACTGCAGACTCATAGTAGTCGTTGCCGCCAGCAGCATTGGTGCGGGCGTTGTTGTTATAGACCTGTCCACCACGGAAACAGCGGGTGTCGATGAACTTCGGGCAGGCGGCTCGCAGCTCGTCGAGCGTGTTCGCCATACCCACATGCAGCCACATATCGGCTTGCGAGGCCAGCAGGTAGGCTTCCTCCAGGTCTATGGGCACCGAGGCATTGCCCGTGTTCTTTTTGTAGATGTAATCGCCTCCGGCATCTTTGACCATTCGGGCGACATAGCTTTCGGTCGAGGGCATGAACCAGCTGTCGCCGTAAGGGGTGTTGAGCATCACCGACGGGGCATCGAGAACATTGTCCGCTACTTTCTTTCTCAGGACATTGTATCTGACGGGGATTTCCGCGAATACTTTTTCGCCCTCCGCCCGTTTTCCGATGATCTCCGAAAGTGCCAACAGCCATTCGGCTTTGCCCAGCGGCGATTCTTCGAGGTAATCGCCGACGTACATGAACGGAATATCCAGTTCTTTGAGCTTGCCCTCCATCGAGCTTGCCCCGTTCACGCCGTAGAGCAGCACGAGGTCAGGGTCGAGCGAGAGCAGCAATTCGTAGTTGATATTCCCTTCGTAGCCTACATCTCCAACGCTGTCCCGCCGTGCCTGAATGTCGGGATTGGAGATGTAGTCGATGCCTGACACGCCGACTACGCGTCCCGTTTCACCGATTGCGTCGAGCATGGCGATATGGGTAGAGGACATGCAGATGATGCGCTCGGCATCTTTTCCGAGCACCTGACCGGTGAAATCTTCGGGTACGCTTTCTCCGTCACGGGCGATGAACAGGTATGTGGTAATGCTGTCAGCTCCCTGCCAAGGGTTCGTGACGGTAACCAATACGCTCTTTTTGCCGTCTGCACCTTTTATGTCAAACCCCGAAGCGTATTCGGGTGTATAGACCGCTCGGTTGAAATCGGCAAGTTTGGAACTCTTATCATGGCAGCCTGTGAATGTCAGTACAAGCAGCAATATCAGGCTCAGATTTTTCAATGCTTTCATATCGTTACAAATTTGTGTTTACGGACTTTTTCTTGTTTTTCCCGAACTTCGGGGTGATACCGATGAACAGCTCGAAGTTGATGCCGGGCATGGGGCGCGAGAGTACCGAGAGGTAATCTTCATTGAAAAGGTTGTTGACGGCGAATTTCAACTGCACGTCCACCGGTTTGAAAAAGAGGTTTTTCTCCAAGGAGACGTTGCTCATGAAATATTCGGGCAGGTGTCCTGTCAGCGTATAGTCGTTGCTCGACATGGTGAAACGCTCCGAGTAGAACGCCCACTTGTAAAGGAACGCCCACGACCGCCACGACAACCGTCCTGTCAGCGAGGCGGAATGCTCCGGCACGTAGGGTAACTGTTTGCCCACCGACTGGTCAGCAGGTGACATTTTCTCGCCCTCGTTGATAGAGGGTGTCCACGAATAGGAACCGTTCAGGTCAATGAGCCAATCCTTTGCCGGCTGCACGGCCAGGTTCGCCTTGACCTCGATGCCGTAGGCGTGTACCTTCTTCACGTTGCGGGGCGAAAAGAAGCCTTTGGTGGTGGGCAGCCAGATAATCCAATCGTCGATGTAGGAATCGAACCAGTTCACGCCGCCGCTCAACTTATAGACATTTTCTTTGCCGACCTCGAAACTGACGCCCGCGTCGTAACTGAACCCATGCTCGTTTCTCAGATCGGGATTGCCGCCCGGGAGGAAATAGAGGTCGTTCAGGGTCGGGAAGCGGTAGTTGCGCGATACGGAGGCCTTGGCGACGATGTTTCCCTTTTTCGACAATATGCCGTCGATGAAAAACGCGGGGATGAGCGGCACCCATTGGTCTCCGTACATCTCCTCGCGCAGCACCACCGACATGCCCATGCGGTCTACGGGCTGCCACTTCGCCGAAAGGGAGCCCGAGAGTTCCACGCGCCCCTTGTCGTAGCCGACGACGGCCTTGTTGCCGTCTTGCAGGATGATGTTCTTGTCCTCGCTGCGCACCAAATGCTGGTGAAGCGATATGTTGGCGGTGAAGAACCAGCGTTTCGAGGGGCTGTACTCGCCCTCCGCCTGACCGTAGAACGTATTGACCTTGCTGCGCGAGCGCGTCATTGACGCCCAGTTGCCGGGAGCGACCTCGCGCTTGTAGTCGTAGGCCATCCACGTGTGGATATAGCCGCCTTTCACGCCGAGTTTCCAATTGCTTTTGATGTGGTCCCACGACACGACGCCGCGGAACGTCTGTTCCCGCTGGCGGTTCTCGAAGTCGGTCGCATCGCCGTAGTCGGTCGTGAGCATCGGCAGTTCGCGGTTGGAGTGGATATACCAGGCATTCAGTCCCACCTTGTCGCCTTTGCGTGTGTCGTAGTACGCCTCCTGCAACAGATGCAGGTCTTTGAAAGCCCCGCTGCGGTTGCGCTCCACGGGATGATACTGTCCGATGATGTTCTTATCGTCGTCGTAGATGTTGATTTTCTTGTCGTGGTTGGTGTATTTGTAGTCATTAGGCGACGACGAATATACCGCGCGGGTGGAGACGTGCCAGCGGTCGCTGCCGTAGGTCAGACGCAGGAACTCGTCAAACGTCTTGAACGAACCGATGCCCTGCACGTACTGAGCGTTGAAGCCCTCGCCCACGTGGGGCGTTGTGGCGAGTTTGACGAGCCCGCCGATGCCGCCGCCCGTCTCGTTTACCGATGAAGTGCCGTGAAGCAGCGACGCCTGGTCGATGAAATAGGACGGTATGGTGGAAAAGTCGGTCATGCCGAGCATGGGGTTGTTGATGCGCATGCCGTTCCACGTAACCTGCGTGTGCGAGGGCGACGTGCCGCGGAAAGCGACCGTCGAGAGAGTGGCGCGTCCGTAGCTCTTGACAAATACCGACGAATTGAACGTCAGGATGTCCGCCATCGAGAGGGCGATGTTCTCCTTGAGCGCGACCGAATCGAGCTTTGTCTTCTGCACGCCGATCTCCTTCATTGGCCGATGTCCGATGACCGTGACTTCGGGGATGGTCAGATGCCATGCCGATTTTTTCTTGCTTTCCGTTTGCTGTGCGAAGAGTGCAGCGGGAAGACATGCTACCAAAGCGAATAACAGATATAGTCTTTTCATATCGCCTCCTTTCTTATTTCCAACAAAATGCGCCGGGGATTATGCCGACATAAAATTCGTCAAGCAGTTCGCCCTCGGGCGAGTATCGGTAGATCATGCCTTGCTGCTGATAGTCTATGGCGTCTGCGATATACACCTCCCCGTTGGCGGGATTTACTGTCAGTCCGTAGTAAATCGTGCCGC
>CAJTSF010000058.1 GCA_910578985.1 uncultured Odoribacter sp.
CAACCCCGCTTTACTGGATGGATTTCGGGAACACGCAGACATCGGGACAGGTCGTTCTGGGAACCGTACCGAAAAAAATAAAGCAACCCGCATCTCAGCTATATGAAACGGTCGGTTCGCTGAAAGTTATCACCCGATTGGTTAAATATGCGAGAGTAAAGGAAGAGGATTCCGGACCGAGTTGCTCGCTGGCAGAAGCATTGGAGAAGCAGGACTTGTTCATCAATTCCACTTTGACGCAACTCGGGTGCAATATCCTATGGAAAATGTTCCGGAACGGGATGATTGAACATCATGGAGTATTTCTGAATTTGGGAACGATGAAAGTAAATCCGGTTTTGATTTAAATGTCATATCCCTGAAACTCAAATTTATGGGTCACTTATGGATTCAGTTGCTGAAATTTTTATTGGGTTAATAATTGGACTTTGAAACATTTTTGTTACTTTTGCGGCATTGTAGTTCCTCAAAGGTTTGAAGACCTGAAAGGATTAAAAGGGAATCCGGTGAGAATCCGGGACAGTACCTGCTGCTGTAAGTTCCAACAAAAAGTTGCTGCAACCTGCCACTGGTCATAGACTGGGAAGGCGTGGCAAACTGGGACAAGTCAGAAGACCTGCTACAAACGCGACGAGATAACCGCCACGGGTATTTGGCGTTTGTTCAATTACAGCATGATAGGCTTGGGCTTCCGGCTTTAAGGCTGACTCTCCGAAAATTGATACAGGCACTGCATCCGTTTGATACGATTATCCATCGTGACAAACGGAATTTTTGTTTTTATATATTGTTCCACTAAAACAATGGATTATGAGAAATTTTAACAGAATCATGGCAATGGCAGCTGTAGCAGTTGCCGCCGCAGTGTTCACGGGATGTTCATCCGACGATGATTTCCTTTCTCCGTATGAAGAGAGTGCGATTCAAACCCGCGCTACGAGTTCTACCAATGCGATTATCAATTTTGATAACGCACCCGAAAATGTAATGGCTTCCGACCAGTATGGAAACAATCTCTATTCTGCCACAGCCAACGGCAATCAGGTAACGACCGGCTACATCACTCAAATCGGGCAAACCGGTACGTACATTCAGTTCCCGATCAACTATACTCCTCAGGAATGGGAACCCGAACAGCCTTGGAGATATGAATATTGGAATGGCGGTTTTGCCATCTCTAATTTCCATAATCTGACACAGGGTGATTATGAGAATCAATGTAGCGTTTATGATAAGAATGGCGGTCATAGCGGTAAAAATTTTGCCGTTGCTTTCGGTTATAGCGATTCATACAATGATGCGGGAGCAACCTATGACAAGTGCGCCAAGATTTACTTGACCAATGCAACCGGATATAAAGTCGAAATTCCAAAGAAGCCAGTTAAGGGTACACCGAAATATGGCAAATTCAACAGTGTATGGGTCTGCAATACAACTTATACCTACTTGGTCATGAAGGATGGCAACTCGTTTACACAAGGCTCTTTGTCGGCACAAAAAGGATGGTTTAAGGTGGTATTTGTTGCGTTGGATGCGACGGGTAAACCTACAGGTAAGGAAGTAGAATACTATTTGGCAAACTTCGATTCCAGTAAGGATGCAGAATCAGGCTTGGCCAATCAAATCCGTACTGGTTGGAGCCAAGTGGACTTAAGCGGTTTAGGTGACAGCGTATGTACTGTAGCTATCAATTTTAAAGGAAGCGATTCAAGCGCATACGGATTGAACACTCCTGCTTACGTTGCCATAGACGATATTGATGTAACCGTAAACGAATAACATGAATTTGGGGCAAATGCTTTTTAACGACAAATGCTAAGTATTTGCCCCTTTTTATTATATCCCAATGGAGATTGAAATTAAATACTTTCTTCAAGGGAATTTCAGCGTTAAAATTATAAATATAATGAACAAGTATTTGCTTTTATTCTCCTTGACGATATTTCTATTTGCATGCAACAAAGACGAAGAAATATCGCAGGACGTGACCGTGCCTCCTGTCATTGAATTGGACAGCGAAGACGGAATCTATGTTGTAAAGATAGGAAAAGAGGTCGTTATTGAGCCGACCTATCAGAATGTCGATTACGCCGTTTATTCATGGAAATGCAACGGTCGTATCATTTCCGATGAGCCTCAATTGAAATACATTTTCAACGAATGCGGTTCGTATTACGTTACCCTGCGTGTGGATACGAGGGATGCCAGCACAGAGGAAGAAATTCGTGTGGATGTCAATGAATTGGCTCCGCCCGTCATTTCATTGGTAACCCCCTCTATAGGGCTTAAAGTTGTCGCAGGACGTGAATATATCCTTACTCCCGACATTCAAAATGCAGAAGGAGCTACTTATTTGTGGACTCTTAACGGGAACGAAGTCGGAACTGAAAATACTTATACATTCAAGCAAGATGAGTTGGGAACTTATGAACTGACTTTAACTGTAGCGAATGAAGACGGACAATCAGAGAAGACAGTTTCTATTGAGGTTGTCGATAAACTTCCAATTGAAATCGTAGTTCCGTCATCTTTATATTTCACCGAGGATAATACCAAATACGTAGAATTAGGACGTACTTTGTTTGTCCGCCCCTTTGTATCAATAAGTGCCGAGCCTTCTTATCAATGGATTTTGGACGGGCAACCGATTGAGGGAGCCAATTCCTTGGTTTACGGTTTCAAACCCTCTAAAACCGGAGAACACACGCTTACTTTTACCGTGAAATACGATAATCAAATAACAAAAGCAACCCTCACTCGTAATATTGCTGTTTCCGGTGTCGATGAAGTCAGTGTCAATATTCCGGTGAAATGTTGTGAAGCGGCCGGAAAAAGACCTTTTGCTGCCGGAAATTCCATTTACAGCAATAAAGTATATGAATTTGTTCCGGCTCCGGGACAATTCGTAAACGAAACGAATACAGCAGGTTTCAATGGGGAAAGCACGCACGAAGCAGCCTGTGCTTACGCACAAAAACGTCTTGATAATGAACAATATGTTTCTCTTGGAGGTTGGGGAGGATATATCGTAGTAGGATTCGACCACAGTATCGAAAACAAAGGCGGTTATGATTTTTCCATCAAAGGAAATGCCTTTGATTCGTCAAATGAACCGGGCATTGTATGGGTAATGCAAGATGTCAATGGAGACGGCTTGCCCAACGATGAATGGTATGAACTGAAGGGTTCTGAATATGGAAAACCCGAAACCATTCAGGACTATGCCGTAACTTATTTCCGTCCCGGTCCCAACATGGATACTCAATGGCAGGACAACAAGGGAAATAAAGGAGCGATTGACCGTCTCGGCAACTATCACCCGCAAGAGTTTTATTATCCTTTGTGGATTGAAGCGGATTCCTATACGTTATACGGCACATGCCTGAAAGCACGTACCGAACAAAGCCCGTCGACAGGCATGTGGTCCAATAATCCGTTCGGATGGGGATATGCCGATAATATTGGTGATGATATGCCCAATAAAGACAATCCTAACGCGGGAGCACTTGGAAACTATTTTAAGATTTCCGATGCAGTCAATATCGACGGTACACCTGCAAACCTTTCCCATATCGACTTTATCAAGGTGCAGACCGGAGTCAATGTAAAAGCCGGATGGTTAGGGGAAAATTCCACGGAAGTTTTCAAGTTCTGTGATGAAAACAACAATAACGACAAATAAAATTCATTATGAACAAAATATATCATTTCATCCTATTCTGTTTCGCTACGCTCTGCCTTGCTGCATGTAGTGATGACGACCCTGAAGTAAGCGGAATAGACGGCAAGGATCACTTCATCTCCGAGTTTGCTCTAACTGTAGATGGCATTACCTATCAAGCCATGATAGTCGGGGACAAGATTACAGTTGAGATACCTTATAATACCAGTCTGAAAGGGGCTACCGTAGAGTATGCCCTTTGCGAGGGAGCCTCTATTAACCCGAATCCATCAACCATAGAGGATTGGGAAAATGAATGGAAATTCGTAGTCACCTCCAGAATGCAGGAGAGCAAAGTATATTCCTATACTTATCAATATGCAGACATCGAACAGAGCGGCAGCGTGGTACTTGCCACGCAATCCGAGGTGGATAATTTTGCCAAGACAGGAATAAACAAAATCGAAGGCAGCCTGACCATCGGAACGGCAGACGGAGAAGAAATCACCAATCTGGACGGACTTGCCAACCTGAAACAAATCAGTAACTCTCTTGTTATCAATCCGTCTTACAAAGGAGCGGATTTGACGGGGTTGGATAATCTGGAACAACTCGGAAGTTTCAAATTAGGATCGACAACTTCTACCAGTAAAAACATAACGCTCAAAACGGTTAATCTGCCCTCTTTGCTTGGAGTGACCGGCGATTTTGTCGTTAACAGTTCTGTCATTGAAAAAATATCCATACCCAAAGTCGAGTTCATTGGTGAGGATATGTATATAACCTCCGATGCTTTGCTTGATTTGGATGCAAATGCCGTTGAATCTGTCGGAGCTTCCTTAATTGTCAAAGGTTCGGTAGCACAAAAAGAATCAGCGACAACCGAAGCCATTGTTTTATCAGCGCTCAAACGGGTCGGGAATGAACTTACAGTCCAATATTTTCCCAAACTGCAAGGAATTTATCTACCGGCATTGGAAAGTGTGGCCGGTACTGCCTCATTCTCCGATATGTCCTCCATCGGAAGTCTTGCAATGACCGAATTACATTCGGTTGGAGGACTGACTATAAAAAATTGCAAAGAGATTTCCATTGTTGAACTTCCCGGTCTTATTTCCTGCGGAGAGACCAGTGTGGATGCGAATAAAGTCAATAAGTTTAATATATCTTCTTTGAAAGATGTACTCGGTGATATGACTTTAAGTAATCTGCTCATAGAAGAACTGGATTTGTCCCAGATAAATTTTAACGGGAATACACTTACCCTACAATGTAAGCAACTAAATAAAATCGTAGGTTCGGAAACATTTAACGGTAGCCTTCTTCTGCTTCCTAAAAATTGTCGATTGACCGAATTGACTCTTGAGGGAATCTCAAATATAGAGGGCGACTTCCAATGCAAAGATTATTTTTATGTCAAAAGGTTCATTATGCCATTTGTCAATGTGGCAGGAG
>CAJTSF010000059.1 GCA_910578985.1 uncultured Odoribacter sp.
AGTCTCCATATAAGAAACAAGAATAGGATACCGTTCTTTTAATCTTTGCAAATCCATATTGTTTATTTAATGATTAGGATGCCAAATTAAATAAAATCCAAACAATATATGGAGAAAAAATATTGGATATAAGCTTCTTAAATCAATCAATTTGTGTTTTATCTATATTCAGTTTTGTTATTAAATCCAAATATTTGGATTTGATAACACGTGAACAAAAGTATCAGCAATATATAAAAGAATGTGAACGTGAAGACGACTTGCTTGAATGGGATTATGATTGTTGTATGGTATAGATGAATTTGTTTCATAGCATAATAAAATATAAATTTGCTCTGCTAAATATAAAACAAAACGTGTATGTTTGATTCTTCCGAAAATGTGCGCAAAGGTGTGCTTAGCGCGATATATGAATATAAAAACAGGAAGATTGTAGGTGGGGAGATACTTTTAATTGCCATAGTGTGCGGAGTATATTTCGCGTCGTGGTGGATATTCGGAGGTGTTTTGGCGGGTTGTATCCTGATGTTTTCAATTCGGATTCTAAGCTTCCTCCTTTGTGCGGTATTGACATTGGCTTGGGGGATAATCGGTTATGCCATAGGAACGGAATTCAGTGTAGCAGCAGGCTATGTTCTGGGTGGAGTTGGTTTGTTGTTGGGGTATGGCATACATTTTAGCATCCGTCATTAAGTAAGTCCCTTTTTCATACGGTTGGGATTTTCCCTTTTCCAATAATCTTGCCATCTCTGGAATATTCGATAGTCCCAGGTTTAAATCCCATACTTTCGATGGCAATATACCGGATATAATCGGCATATTCCTGACCTTGAAAATTTTTGCCTGTAAGGTTTCTGAAAATCATCTTTATGCTTATTCCGTCGTCGCTGTACAATATGATTTTTCCGTTCTGTTTGATTACTTCCATAATTAAAACCTTTTTTTGTGAATACTATCGTAGATTGGGACAGGGGTTTCTTTGCTACTTTCTTTATCCGCCATTTCCTGCTCACTGAAAGAAAGTAGGGCGGCAAAGCGTCTGCCGCCTAAATGCTTAAAATTCTATTTTCTCAGTTATGGGCGTGAATTTTTCCAACCATAATTTTACACCCGCCATGTTGTACTCGCTCGTAATAACTGCCGTATGGGTGCCAATAGCGGTAAACCTGCTACTCTCGTAGTTGTCAATCCATCCTTTTAGGGTGTCCGTTCCCCACACTTCGGCATCATCAAATATGCCGTCCAATGCCGTAATAGGCTCGCTGAACTTTACTATCAGCGTTTGATAGGCTGTATTCATCGGTTGTCCTCCTTTCTTTCCTTTGCCGCGAGCCATTTGTTTCGTTCGGCTCGGCATTCCTCTAATGAGGGTTTGACACAGGAGAATAGTTCCCCGTCAGTATGACGGTAATCGTACTGCACAAGGGGGCGACTTCTTCTGCCGATACCCAATTGGAAATGTTCATATTTTTCCGTACCTGCCTCTGTGCAGGTACTTACTCCGTTGACAGTCATTCGTGTTGTCATAATCGCATCAGTTAAAATTCAACAATCAGTAATCTGTTCTCCATACACTTGCTTGTATCGCTTGGCAGCCGTTGGTTTAACCAAAAATGATGACTGCCATAACCATAGGCAAAGAATTTGTCGAAGTCCGTACTTTCAGACAAATATGCTATGGCGGTTCTTAATTCGTTCTCACTCCTTGTGAACACGGCGGTGTTCACAAAGTCGATTAGCAATTTCGGGATTTGATTGTCCCACACGCTCACAAGGGTTTCAAATTTTACGTCCATAGGATTTGATATTATTAAATTGATATTATGCTGCTGCGTTTATCCGTTCACGGATAAGGTTCATATTGCTGTTTACAAGGTTTACAATACGGTCGTGGTACTCGGTATTGGAATTGTGCAAGCCACGACTTTGCACCACTTCCAATGTCTTCAAGGAAACCTCCACCGTTTCTATGCGCTTGCCGTCAATGGTTGCGGATAGGATAAGGGAGTTCTTTTCAAGGAAATAGGAGTTGGAAAATACACAATGGTGCAGTTCCGTCCCTTCCGCTGCAAACTCCACCACGCTCTCCAATACACGCACCTGCAAAGTGCCGTCCGTGAAAGCAATGCCGAAGAATCTGCCTTTGAGTTTGCTGTATGCCTTCTCGTGTTTCTCCGCTTGGCGGATGCGTTCTTCCAACTTCTCCCGCTCTGTCTGCTTGTTGCGCTTGTGTGAAAGTCTGTCGTGTTCGGCTTTGAGGTCGGTGGGGCAGACGTACTTCGGGCTGTTCGAGTCCTTACCGAAATGCCGCAGGAGGTCTACAGTGTCGCACCACATTGAGCCGTCCGGAATAGTATAACCGTTGCGGATACATATTTTCACTGATGCCCAATATCGTCCCATGTCGAAAGAACTGCGTATATAGTGGCGCAACATGGAGTATTGTCCAGCTTTCAGCAGCGTTTCCGCCCGGCTGTCCGAAAGAATAGCCGTAAAGAGTTTGAAAGGCTGGATGTTGTGGCAGTTCCCCTTGAATCCGTTGCGTTTGAGTTCGGGAATGAAACGCTGGTGGCGGGGATAGATGCAGACGGGATTTATATCATATGCCCGAAGTTCTCCGTTCTTTCGTATCTCCATGTCGCTGTATTCCACCCATTGGTCGTAATAAAACACCGACATGCCACGCAGTCGGGCAACGGTTGTTGTCCTGCCGTCGGGAGCAATCCACCTTTGCACCACTTCATAAATGGCATACTCGGCGGGTTGTCCTGCTTTGTATCGGGA
This sequence comes from uncultured Odoribacter sp., assembly GCA_910578985.1. Taxonomy (GTDB): domain Bacteria; phylum Bacteroidota; class Bacteroidia; order Bacteroidales; family Marinifilaceae; genus Odoribacter. Next base: position 2,785 of record CAJTSF010000059.1, read on the forward strand.
TTTAACGAAAAAGAAGCGAATCACTTGGTACTGCTTGCAGGTGGTGACGATAGAGAAATACTCGTTCTCGCTGAAAACGCTCTTTCGGGTGCGTAACGCTTTTAATTCCATACCGCAATGTGGGCAGGTGCATCCGCAAACGGTATCCGCAAGGTCGTGTTCACTCTTCCACGAGTGTCCGCACTCGGTGCAGATGTTTGTACCGTTAGCCCTCTTGACGGCATAATGCTCGAAACAATGGCGGAAAGCGTATGCTTTCTGTGTGGCAGTTAGTTCCGGTAATCGCTTACTCAAACGTGCGACTTCTTTTTGTAGGCGTGTTTTCGGTTTCATGGGTTAAAAGTCAAATAGTGAAAGTTGGGTTGTATTTTCCTGCTTGTGTGGTTTTGTCTTAGTGCGTTTTTGCAGTTTGCGGAGTGCTTCCTCCTCATATCTGCGTGCAGCGTTCCGCCGTGCTTCTGCCTTTTCTTCTGCTGTGAGTTCCACTACATGGTTCACTGCCACTTGGCAGTTTAATGGCTTGCCTGCCTTTATCTCCTTCTCATCATAATAGTGTATGGCTTGTCCGTAGATTTCTCCGTCCGTGAAGCCGTTGCAACGGCTTTCCCGTACATAGTTTAAAATATAAGTAATACAATCATCTATACTCTTGGACGGGTTATGGTAGTTCCTGGCAAAGAGTGCGTCTTCTGCGGCTCTCTGTTCCAAATACATTTGTATCGTTCTCTTAAAGTGGTCGGTTCCTTTCATGATGTTGTCGGTCTTCTTGTCAAATGGTTTTCTTGATAATCTCAATCCGGTACTGCGACTTGACCTCCTTAAAAACAAAGTCTATAAAGTCCTTCCGTGCGTCCTTGTTCAGTTCTGTGTAAAGTTCACGGAACACGGATATGTTACCGTTGATGTACGTTTCCACCATATACCCGAAAATATCGTCTACTTCGTAATACCTGCACTGCTGTGCTGCTGTTTTATTATTTCTCTTTCTCATGTCGATACGGATTAAAGGGTGAGTAACCAAAGGATGAAAGCGAAAAAGGCGATAACCGAAAGGATAAAACCAACAAAGCCTATTATTATCCGGTATGCAATGTGGACAATATCCCAAAGAGGCTTTCCGATAATATACAATGCTCCCAATATGCAACGTAAAAGAGAGAAGCATATTGCAAGCAACATAATTTGTAAGCAGCGTTTAATTCGTATTGTTGTTGTCATGGTCATTTTATTAAAGGGGTAAATGATTATAGCTTTCCTTCGTCTGCATAGCTGTAATAGCTGGCTCTTGACACGATAAGATGGTCATGTAGTTTAATATCCAATAATTTAGCAGCCTCTTTTATTTGATGCGTTATTGCATCGTCTTGTCTACTGGGATGTGTTGCCCCTGCCGGGTGGTTATGTGCTATAATAATGGATGAACTATGCGTTAGTAATGCGGTCTGTAATATCAAGCGTACATCGACTATTGTGCTGTTCATTCCTCCCTCGGAAATACTAGTAATGCCTAACACCTGTCCTGCTTGATTCAGTAAGATAAGTTTGAAGTATTCTTTATATTCCAAAGTATCATTGTCAAATGCCTCTTTCGTCAGCAGTTTATAAGCGTCCTCGGAGCACTGAATAGTATATCTGTCTTTCGCTTTTACTTTGGGGCGGTAACTGATTTTCACTTCGCTGACCTGTTGAATGTTGATGTTTGTTCTCATGGTGACCTCCTTTTTGATTTGATGCGGATTTGGGAGTTGAGGGAGTGAGTTTCCAAACTTTATCTGCCTTTCCGTTTATCCGACATTTTTTTTATGCGTCTTTCGGTCGTATCGGTCGTTTCGTTCGGGAGCTTATCGGTGTAGAGGTTAGGAGGTACAAGGTTTTGGAAAATAAATACCTCGCTAACGCAGAGACGCAGGGAAGATTTTTTTACAAACCGCAAGGCTCCGACCTTGTACCTCCGTAAAGACCTCGTAAACACCTTTGCTCCTGCAACGTAACGACAACACGATATGACCGACTGACAGCATACATGGAGGTAAACGGAGTAAAGGCAGATTCAATCAACGAACTATGTTTTTCCAAAAAACATTCTGGCCTGAATAAAAACACATATCTATGTTGTTTACGTAGTGAATATATCACTATTAGTGTGGCATAAATAGCTTGGAAGGATGTGAATACAACACATTTTTTCTTTAAAATAATGATAAATTAATTTGGTATTTATAATTTTATATCAATATATAATTCAATGAAAAAG
>CAJTSF010000060.1:0-1025 GCA_910578985.1 uncultured Odoribacter sp.
CTGGCCGTCACCGTTCAGGTTGTATCCCCCGTTCTCTTTGTCCAAATCGCAGGCAAACACCCACGGGTCCGTTGTGCTCGAGCAGTCCTTCACCACAATGCCGTTGCGCGCCGACGGCTGGTTCGGAGTATTCCCGAACACATATTGGCCCGCACGCAAATTCAGCATCTTGACGCCCTGGGTACGCATCAACTGTTGCGACAGACCCAGGTGATTGAGAAAAGTGACATACTGCTCCTGGCTGATTTCATGTTTCATTGCAAAGAAGCCCTGATATCCGGTCGGGTAAGAGACCGACGCGCTGCCCGTCTGCATGTCCTCTCCCTCGTCCGTGTACAAATGATTCAACAGCAAACCGCTTTGAGCGGTAAAATGCACCTGTTCTTCCGTAATCAGCACCGAATTGTCATACTCCTTTTGCAAATCTTTCTCGCACATCGCCACCGTCTTGAGCACGGGACCTTTGGCTGTCCCCATCTTGGTGAAACGGAGTTCGTAGAAACGGTAGGCATGAGGCTTGGATATACGCAAAGCCATCGTCGCCGGATACACCTGGTGGGCGGTCGTGCTCCACTCATCGCCGGTACCTTTATATAATAGCTCTTCATCGATACCCGTCTCGTCGTTCTTGCCCCACAATTCCCACTCCTCCGGAACATATCCGGGAATCCCCTCGATGGCAAAATATTGCACGGTCTTGGAACTTCCCGCACCAAAATCGATACACCAGAACTGGTCGGCGGAATCATCGCCCAACCAAGCGTTCGTCGCTGTTTTCCGGTCGATGTCATTCATCTGGTTTACGGCAAATTGGGGCGGATAGGCAGGATTGAACGTATTGTTTTTGGTCAGGAAACGATACTGTTCGCCTGTGACATCCCACGCTTTCGGGATAGACATGTATTTATGGTGGAAATGGCTTCCGGTCTGGGAGTCGCCTGCACGGAAAGCTCCTTGCGGGACATAGACCATCTCCAGCCCCATGGCGGACAGGAAAACACGTCCGCGGTTGAAAGCGGCAAAAT
>CAJTSF010000060.1:1068-4672 GCA_910578985.1 uncultured Odoribacter sp.
CGGAAGAGGTGCCGTCCCCCTCATCCTTGCGCCACACCAAAATACCTTCATTCCGGTCCTCCTGTCCGCTCGAATTAAGCAGATGGTATTCATACTCCTCTCCTCCGGCACCCTCGAGTTCGACCTGATCGCCCAAATACAAATGATGCCATACCTCCCCGCTCTCGTTATAACGGTATTTCAGAAACAGGTAAACGGCATCGTAATTGACTTCGTCCCGCCAGGAGTTGTCCCACTCCAATTGTACGTCGAAAGAGGCGATCTTCCCGCCGGAAATCTGGCTGGGCAACACCCGAACATCTCCCACCACCCGTACATTGTTCGCCTGCAATACAAATCCTGAAAGTAAAAAAACAATCCCGTAAATCAATCTCATGTATTTCATACGCTCTTATTCATTTATCGGACAAATAGCAATACATTATAAGCACTACTGGCTCCCGAGCCTCCGTAGCCGACATCGGACTGGCTGCCGTTGGTGTTGAAAACGGCATCTTCCAATGACCCCAGGCCGCAGTCCGCCTCACCGGCAAAACAGGAATAACCGGAAATCACTCCTTGGGTATCGGAACGGTCGGTTTTCCCGATGGCGATTTGTCCGGCATAAAATCCGTCCGCCGCAATCCAGGGGAAATCCTGATACCGGGCGTTCACCAAACGGATAGGCACCGTGGCTGCGCAATTCCGGCTGCTGTGGTTGGGAAAACCGTTCAATGCCCGGGTGAAGAAATCGGACAGGGTCAAAGGCGATTTCAAATACAGGGATCTGTGCAATGTGTCGGTCACAAATGCCTTGGCAGGCACTCCCATCGTCTGGAACATCATGAAATTCGCCTTGCAGATGGACCATACCGGAGATTTGGCATCCTCGAACTTGGTCCCGTTGGAATAATCCCCCCAGGATTGGGTGTCCGTCCAATAAGCCTTGTCGGCACACCAATGCTTGGCATCGTGATTGGAAAATTTGCCGGCAAGCATCCATCCGTGCCCGTCAATCTCCATATCGCAATAGACGGCGAAAGGAGCGATACCTCCCGGACCGTCGGGGTCGATCCAATAAACCCCGTTTCCGGTTTTCCCCACATACCGGTAAACGAAAATCGGCTCCCCTTCTCCTTCTTGCACCTTCGGGGTCCTCGTCGGATTCCGGTATTCGTCCGCCGAACGGGCATAAGTCCCGTCGCTCCACAACCGGGTCCCGTCCGACTTCTCGATAATCCCGATGACATTCGTGTTCAACTCATCCGGGAAAGAAAATTCGATGGTCTCCGAATGCCGGCACACTCCTCCGATGGTGATGTTCAACTCCACGATCTTGTCGCCGAACAGGTTCTTTTCTTCCCGCTCCGTAAAAGCTTTTCGGGTGGGCATCAAATAACAGGAACGGGGTTCCACGCGCGTCGGCGTCAATCTCCTCCCGGAAGAGACGACCGTCCAGGTAAATTCAGCCGTATGGCGTGTCTCCACCGAAATCCCCTCCGCCTCGTCGAATATCGTGACGGTATCCCGCAAACGGTCTATCGTGTAGGAAGCGTTGATGACTGCGATATCCAACACATTGGACTCCCCGTCGCCATACGGAGTGATGATTTTCCGCTTGAAACGGTAATGCCGCATGACATCCTCATTCAATCCGATATTGGTCAGTCCGCGCAAAGTCAAATCCCTGCCCTCTTCCCCTTCGATTAATTTCCAACTCTTTCCTCCGTTCTCGCTGGTGTACCACAGATAGGTGTAAAAAGCAGAACCCCGCAAATCCTCATCCCCCCGGATATGGTAATCCATGCCGGAACAAATCGTGTCCAACGCCATGCCCAACTCGGTGGTTTGCCCGTTCTCGGCAGTCAATATGCTGCTCAGCTTGGCGGTCGTGCACGAATACCCCAGCCGGAAAGTCACCGTGCTGTCACGGTCGTCCGGCGTCTGGAAATAATGGTAGGCCATGGAACGGTCGGAAGTCGCCAATTGGGTGTTGGACGTCGATTGGAAACTGCCGCCGCGCACCGCGATGGCTTCCGGCTTGTCCGGCCAGCTGGCTTTCATGTTGCAATTCCCGTCCGCCGGCAATTCTCCGGAACCGTGCACGTCTATCCCTTTGAATTTCCGCCCTTCGGAGCCGGCAGCGTAATACATTTCCGACAAATTGCCCGACAGCTCCATCACTCCCCAGAAACTGCTGCCGGCAGAAGACTGTTTGGGCAATTCGGTGGCAAAGATACCGCAACGCACAGGACCGGGCAACATTTGCCGCGCATTGACATTCCCCTCCCGCACACGCTCGGTCTTTTTGCCTGCCTCTTCCAGGCCTTTCGCAAAAATGGCACCCTCGCTGCTATTCCAGGCATACTCCCCCTTTTCCGGACGGACAGGATAGGGACGCCGGCACATTTTCTCGTATTCCATCTCCGACAAAGGACGCAAACCGCACCATTGGGCATAAGCCAACATATCGTTCACCGTCAGATAATTGCATGCTATTGCCTGCCCGTCGGCCTCCAAGCCGCGCCCGTCGTCCGTCTTATCCAAATCGCAACCGAAAAGTACGGATGCCCCCTCCTGGCGGTCCACCAATATGATGCCGTTCCGATTGCTGGCTTCCGCGGAACCGCGCTTCCCGAAAACATAATGCCCTTCCTGCAGATCGTCCAAGGCGTCCCCGATGGTGCGGGCTTTCTGCGCCTCATAGGGCAGTTTGTTCAAAAATTCCATGTACTGTTCCTGTGAAATCTCATATTTCATGACATAGAATCCTTTATACCCGTTCGGATAAGTGTCGCCTATTTTGCCGGACCACGTATCCGAATCCTCCACGAACATGCCGAACTCCCCGCCCAAAGTCTGTTCCGGAGCATCGATTAAAACGGAGTAATCCAAATCCGTCGCCAGCTCTTTCTCCGTCATGGCAATGGATTTGATTACGGGAGACTGCTCTATCGGGTCCATGTCCTCGATGTTCAAACGGTAATAACGATATTCATGCGGGTTGTTCACCTTGATGATTCTTCGCGGAGGATAGACCTGCAACAACGTGGTATCCCAATCCAGATTCGTTCCCGTGCCGGCTTTCAAATCCACCCACGCTCCGGAACCGCCTGCCGTATAGTCGTCACTTCCCTCCAATTTCCATTTCCGGGGAGTCCTGCCCGGCAAACCCGCCAAGGCGATATAACGGATCATCCGTTTTTTGGCTCCGGAAATCGGTTTTTTGTTCTGGTCCAAATAGAAATCAATCATCCACCACTGGCTGGTCGAGCCGTTCCCGACCCATGAATTGGTCGTGGAATTGGTCACGTCATTCACTTTGTTCACCGCTAAAGAGGCGGGATTGACCCGGCTCTCCTCCACCCGGCTCGCTGTAAAATAACCGTCACCGGCAATATCGTATTGCGCCGGAAATTCCAGATTTTTCAAACGGAATGATTGGGAGGAATAGGTGTTGTCGCCGGCAAAAAAAGGTCCGCGCGGCACAAATACCATCTCTATGCCCATGCCGCTCCAGCTCAAAGACTCGAAGTCCGCAATCTCCACCGGTTCCAGCGGATTCGACTTCATGTTCCACTTCAATTCGATGACCACCGAGGAGGTGCCTGACCCTTTCGTCGTC
>CAJTSF010000061.1 GCA_910578985.1 uncultured Odoribacter sp.
GTGTTGAACCCGACCGATTGCTCCTGCTCCTTCCTCTCTTTTTCGGAGGGCGCGAAAATCAGCCATAAGGAACCTGCGAATACGGCGAACATCAGCGCGAAGACCAGGTACTTCTTCAAGTCCTGCTTCCGTTTGAGTTTATTTGCTTCCTGTGTCATCGCTAATCGAAATTAAATTGGTTAAAGAACTCTTCCATTTCCCGCTGTGTCCGCCGGGAGAGCGTGTCCGTACCGTGATGCACGATGTCCGGCACACTGAGCGGTGTAATCTCAATCACCTTTTCCCGCCTTGCGTCTTCCCGGCCGATGTTATAGACCGCCCGGAAGAGCATATAGAAATTGACTCCGGCGAACACCACGACCATCCCGACGATGGCAGCCACCCGTTTTCCGGGTGTCAGACGGCCGCACATCCCGCGCAGTCCGTCATCCAGATAATCTCTGGCCTTGATAAATAATTTTTTCATGCTGTATTGAATTTTATCTGTCCGTCACACGCAGGTCCCGGTTCTCGATGACCTGAAAGGCTTCAAGGATGAAACCGTGCGGATTGTTGTCGCTCCGGTTTGAATTGAGCAGGCGGCCTTTTGTCACAAGGCTGCGTTCCGTAATGCTTTTCTCGCGGATAATCAGCTGCCGTGCGTATGTCCTGACCTCATAGGGGTACACGTTGAAGTTGCACGCCATGCTGTCGATCTCCACACGCTGGTTGATACCGGCGGAAATGATACGGTTGTAGTATCCCTGCTCCGCCAAATCCCGGTAACGGGTATAGGCGGAACGGTCGGCCAGGAACAACGCCCGCCGGATGTTCTCCTCGATGGCGCTCTTGTCGGGCGACAACGAGAAGAAAAGCTCATGGAAACGCCGGGTATGCTCCCGTGCCTCCACCGGCCTGTTCTGCGACAAGTCTTGAGAGAGAGCCAGCATCAGCGATTTACCCTGGTCGAGCACATAAATCTTTTCGCGCTGCAACTCCGCAAAGCCGTATGCCTTCCACACGGAATAGCACATGACGGCGCAGCACATGCAGACGAACACGATTCCGAACAGGCGTATTTGCCTGAAGCTGCTCTCGATGTTGTTTAATGATTTGAACTCCATACTGAAAATTTTGATAGGTTATCTTTTAATCAGCCTGCCACCGATGTTACCGATGACCGCACCGGCCGCTCCGGTCGCCACGGAGCCGGTACGTGCCGCTGCCTGGCTGACATTCCTTCCGTAGTTCCCCGCGCCGCCTCCGGCCTGCACGATCCAGTTCGCGACCGTAGGTATCGTGAAATACCCGATGATGCCGATAATGAGGAACGTGATATACACTGAGTTGGAACCGTCGGGAATGAACGTGGGGTCGGACAGCCGTTCGATGTCCTGCCGGAGCATCAACACCTGGATGCGTGCCAGCACGCTGCTGAAAAGGTCGCTGACAGGAAGCCACAGGTAGATGCTGATATAGCGGACGAACCACTGGGTAAGCGAGGCATGGAAGCCGTCCCAGACGGAAATGGCGAAGGAGATGGGGCCAAGTATCGAGAGGACGATCAGGAAGAACGTGCGGATGGTATCTATCACGAGGGCTGCCGCTTGGAACATCAGTTCCAGCAACTCCCGGAAAAACGCCTGTACCGACCTTTTCATGTTGTACATCGCCCGGTCTATGTACATGCCGCACGCTTCTATGGCGTCCAGCACACCGAGTTCCTCCAGCCGTTTGTCGAACTCCTCCTTGTCCACCAGATAGGCCGTCTCGGGATTGCGCTTCATCGCCTCGTATTCGAGCCGGTCCTTCTGCTCCCGGTACTCGTTCATGTCGAATGTCTGGTTTTGCAGGATATTGTTCGTCCCCTTGACAACGGGCGACAGCACGTTGTTGATGGTGCCCAGCACGACACTGGGAAAAAACATGATGCAGAATCCCAGCACGAACGGCCGGAGCAAGGGATACACGTCGACGGGTTCCGCCCTCGAAAGGGACTGCCATACCCGGTATGCGACATAAAACAGCGCACCCAGCCCGGCGATGCCTTTCGCCACTCCCGTCATCTGGGAGCAGAGCGGCATCATGTCCTCGTACAGACTCCGCAGAATCTGGTGCAGGTTCTCAAAATCTATTGCCAATAACATCATAACTCTTATGATTTTGAATGGTTACCAATAGCGTTCGGCCGGACTGCCGTACAGGGCAAGGATACGGTCCTGGTCGCTCTTCTTTTTCGCACGCAGGTAGGATACGCCGATATTCTTGTTCGTGTAATACTGCACAAGTCCCCGGTAGCTGTAAACCCGGTTGTAGCAGAGGTCGATGACCTCCATGCGCTCCTTGTCGCTCATGGACAGGCCGTTTTCGTTGACGATGGTCCTCAGGTCGTTCAGGACATTGGCGGACTCTTCCAGCAGAATCGTATAGCCCGCCGCTATCGCACTGAGTTCCTCCGCGCTGAAATAGGGATCGGAGAGCATACGCTCGAAATTGGTCACGTAGATGTCCGTGATGTCCCCGACCATCAGGATGGTCTGCTGTACTTTCCGGGCATCCTTGACCAGATTCTTCACTTTCTTCAGACCGTCATAGAACTCTTTTCCTTGCTGGTAAATCTTGACGGTTTCCTGAAAATTCTTCACCATGTTCGTGGCCGTCGTGGAGGTCTGCACGATGTTTTTGGTGGCGTTGATGATTCCCTGGGCGAGGTTTGCGGGGTCGGTGACGACCCACTGTGCCCGGGAGGTATGCGTGATAAACAAAGCACCCACGCACAACATGAAAATCTTTAATCTCATACTGTTGAATTTTTAATGATTGATACTCTTTGTCTGCCGGTTCAAAAAGCGGGTTTCATCCCGCCTGACGATTGCTGTTTCGAGGGCAGCCGGGGCAGATGCGGGGCATGTTTCCGGTCCCCTTCACGTGCCTCGGTCTGCCTTTTCCTGGCGGAGAACAAGTTGTCCGCGTAAGGCCTCCGGCCGCATAGCCGGACAATCCTGTCGTCCAGCGATCGGTAGGCTTCCTCTATTTGCTTTTCCAGTTCCGGCACGGGGCTGTCCGCACGGATACCGTGTTTTTCCAGGAAGCCCCCGTAACAGTCCTCTATCCGGCGCGGGTCCCATACAAGTCCGGCAAGTCTGCCCAGTTCATCGTCCAACTCTTTGAGGTAATCATCCGGCACTCGCGCTCCTTCGATGCTGTCCAGAGCCTTTTCAGACTTGTGCTCAAGGGTGGTTTCCATCTTTCCGATGGCTTCCATCAGTTCCTTTTCCAGGTCTTTATCTCCCGTTTCAATCGCTTTCAGACACTCCTCGTTCAGTTTGGAGTACCTGTTGAAATCCTCCGCGAGTCCGTACCGGTACATGACATAATCCGACGGACAAGTCCGGACAAGAATGAACTGGCAGAGCTGCCAGTCTGCCTTTCCCTCATACTGCCGGTCGAGAATCCGGCGGGCGGCATCCACTTCTTCCGGTTCCGGACGGGGTATGCCGCATCCCGGATGACGTTCCACATAGGCATCGAGCATAAAGGCGTGCATGGCGAGCATACCGTGTATGCCGTCGGCTTCCTCAACCGGAAGCGAGGCAAGAGTGCCTTGCTGCTGCACGAACCAAGTGGATTTCAGGCTTCCCATCGCAGCCAGGATATCCTTGTCCGCCGCATCTTCCGGAGTAAGTATGAAATTCTTCCTCGCTATCCCCAGTGCTATTTCTTCGGGGATATCGTAAGACCCGGCATAGGTATCCAGCAGGCCCTTCAGTCCTTTTATGTCCCGGTTTTCCAGCATTTCCATCGTTTCTTTCCGAATGGCTCTCAACTGCTCGTAACCGATTCCGTTACGCGCCCGCCATTGCCATTCATGCGCCCAGTCCCTTAATCCCATATCCGTATTGCTTTAGTTGGTTGATGATGATTTCCCCTCCCGTTTGCTTGCCGCAAGCTGCCTGATGGCAAGCTCGATATTGCCCCCGAGTTTCTCGGTCAGGCGCATGAGTTCCAGCTTTTCCGTTTCTTCGGTGGTGTAGCAGTAATACTCGTCGAGCGACACCTCTGTGGCGTACACGGCAGACTGGGCGCCGCCAAGCCCTATCCAGACCTCCTTGTACCTGCGGGAAGGGTTGTTGGCCATATTGATGGAGAGGATTTGCGCGCGTTCCTTGTCGGTCAGCCCCAGCAGGGCCTGTATCGAATCGAACTTGTTGGCATACTTCCGCTGGTCCAGCAGAATCTTGCAGTCGCTGTTGTTGATGATCGTACCTTTCACGATGTCCGAGGAGATGATGTCCTCGACCTCCTGCGTGACGACCACGGCTTCGCCGAAGAACTTTCTGACCGTCTTAAAGAGGTATTTCAGATATTCCGCCATGCCCTCCTTGCTGATGGCCTTCCACGCCTCTTCCAAAAGGATCATCTTACGGATACCTTTCAACCTGCGCATCTTGTTGATGAAAGTTTCCATGATGATGATGGTTACAATGGGGAATAAAACCTTGTTGTCCTTGATGTTATCCAATTCGAAGACGATGAACC
>CAJTSF010000062.1:0-349 GCA_910578985.1 uncultured Odoribacter sp.
GGTGGCGGAATATCCATTTCAGCCCCCGTTCGTACAAGGCTTCATAATTAACCACCTGGAAACGCGCAAAAAACTTGTTTTGCTGCCGGGTCTGGTATTTCTTGTATATCAGGTAATAATAGACCGGGATAATCAATATGGCAACGGCTAACGAGGACAACAGCCCGATAGTCACCGCCATCGCCTGGTCGTAGAACAGGGCGCCGGAGATGCCGCTCATGAAAATCAAGGGAATGAATACCGCACAGGTTGTCAGCACGGAACTGAGCATGGGGGTAAACACTTCGTTCGTGCCCCGTATGGTTGCAGTCCGGAGTGGTTCGCCTTTGTCCCAGTGTTGCGTGATATT
>CAJTSF010000062.1:359-4337 GCA_910578985.1 uncultured Odoribacter sp.
CGATGACAATGATGGAATTGTCCACCATCATTCCCACGCCCAGCACAATGCCCGACAGGGAAATGATGTTGATGGAGATGCCTGCCATGTACATGAACAGCATCGAGACAATCAGCGCAATGGGGATAGTAATGGTAATCAGCAGGGGAGACCGGAAATCCTGCATAAAAAAGAAGATGATGAAACAAGCCAGGAAAATACCCGCCAACAGGTTTTGGGTCAGATTGTCAATCGAGTAATCCAGCAGTGCGGTCTGGTCCCGTGTCATGACAAAATCGATATGCGGGTAATCTTTCCGGAATACCTCCGTCAATTGGGTTATCTCCTCTTTCAGGTCCGCCATGCGGGCGTCGGCTTGCTTGATGATAGCCATTGTCAGGGCGGGTTTGCCGTCGGAAAGTACCGAACCGGTCTGTTTCTGCGGCTCCTCCTTGACCGTTGCCAGCTCTTTCAGTTGGTAAAGCCGGTCATTGACCTTGCAATAGACATTTTCAATGTCCTGTTTGTTGGTCAGCGTTGAGGAAAAACGGATATTGTATTGGTATTCCCCGTCCCGGATGGTCAGGTTTCCCAGATTGATATTATTGTTCTTGATGGCCTCTTCCAGATCGGAAGGCTGGAGTCCCAGGGCTTTCAGCTTGAAATGGTCGGGAATGATAAGCAATTCGGACAGCGTCTGTCCGCTGATGTCCACCATCGCGACTTCCGGTATCTGTTCTATTCTTTTGGAAATCACCGCCAGCGCGAATTTACTGAGTCCGACAAACTCCCGCATGTCGCCCGCAGCGCTTCCCGTACTCTCTTTCAGGGTAAGATTCATATAAAAAGCCGGAATATCGGTGGCATTGGCTTTGATGGTACGGGGACGCTCGATGTCGCGGGGCAGATTGGTCCGGTCTATCTTTTCATTCACCTCGATAAAGATAAAGTCAATATCCGAACCGTGTTCAAATTCCATAAAAATATTGCCCCGTCCGTCGCGGGTTTCCGTGCGGATATCCGTCAAATGGCTCAATTGGGTGAGCTGGTTGCGCAACGGCTTGATAATAGTGGCGTCCAGTTCCCGTGCCGATAGGTTCTCGGCAGTCACCTGCACAGTCACTTGCGGTATTTTGACCTCCGGCATCAGGGATACCGGAAGCAGATTGATAGCCAGTATCCCCAGCACCAGTATTGCTATCAGCGACATGGTGACGGCTATCGGTCTCTTAATCAGAAATTCAACCATACCTCTTGCTTCTTATTCTTGTTTCACCATGACTCCCGACCCGTGAGCCAGGTTCAGGTTGCCGGAGATGATGACAATATCCCCTTCATTCAGTTCGGCGCCCTTGTCGGAGTTCGGCACCACGACATAGCTGTTGCTGTTTGCCATCAGCACATGCACATACGTCCACATGGCTTTGTTTTCCTTGTCGACACGGAAAAGCACTTCCTGGTTGTCCCGGATAAGCACCGCACTCTTCGGCACCACGAATTTGCCGGGGATGATATTTTCGATGTGTACTTTCACGTTCATCCCGTCAATCAGATGACCGGGATTCGGAAGTTGGGCACGTACCATGACCTGGCCTTTGTCGTTGACCGTCGGGTTGATTTCCGTCACCTGTCCCGCGTAGTTTTTTTCCGGTTCGGTGAAAGTTGAAACCAATACCCGTTGCCCGTTTTTCAGGCTGCTCAACTCGGTTTCCAGCACGGCAAACTCCACCTCAAAAATTTTATCGTTGATAACCTGGCAGAACTCCTCTCCGGAGGGATATTCATACAGCTTTGTCGCGAGATTGGCAATTCGCCCGCCGACGGGAGCTTTGAGCGTACAGTTGTCTAAGCCCATCTCTGCGCTTTTCAGACAGGCTTCCGCGTCGTTATATCCGCTGTGGATGCGGGCGATACGCATCGTTCCGCCGGGAATTTGCAGGGAGTCCTCCATTTTATAGCCGTAACCCAGGAGCTTGTCTTCCAGTTCAATCCGCGCTTTCTCCATCTGGTGCCGGGCTTGTTCCAGTTTAAGCATGGCATCGCGGGTATCCAGTACGGCAATGACTTCTCCCTGTGCAACCGGCGTACCGTTTTTCACATACAGTTGGGTGACAATGCCCGTGTTGGTAAATTTCAGGGAACTTTTATTCAGTGCCCGCAGCTTCCCGTTGCTCAGCAACTGGCTGTTGAAATCCTGTTTCCGCAGGACTATCGTGTCGACGGGATTTTTTTCGATTTCATATTTTTTTCGTCCCACTTCGTTCTCTTCTTCTTTTTGTTCCTTGGAACCGCAGGCGGTGAGGGAAGCGGCAAGCAACAGGTATGCCAGGGTGCGCAGATGTTTCATATTCCGGTGTATTATTGGATGTTGTATAATTAATGCTGAATCAGTAAATCAAAATCGGTGGAAATATTCCGTTTGTATGCAAAATCATACAGGGTCGATTTTTGTAGGGAATAGTAGTATTTCCAGTAATTGTGCAATTCGGTGATAAAACGGCTGGTGGCTTCGTCCTTTTCGCTCTGTGCCGTGTTGAATTCGAGCACGCTCAGCGTTCCCTTGCTGAATTGTTCCATCGACAGTTCGTAGCGTTTTCGGGCGACCTCATTGGCTTTCCCCGAAATGTCGCATTGTCGTTTCTGGTTGTTGAATTGCAGCACCCGGATCATGATGTCCTCCTGCTGGTCAATCAGTTGCTGCTCAATCTGGGTCTTGATGACATTCATCTGGGATTGGGCGGTGCGTATGCGTCCGCGCCCCATACCCCAGTCTATGATAGGGATTTGTATGCCCAGCCGGATATTTTCCTGGTCTTGGGGCTTGCGGTAGCTGTCGCCCAAGTCGGTAGCACTCTGGTTAAGACCGAACTGGGCAAAGAAGTCGGCTTTGGCTCCTCGGTTGGCTTTCGCTTGTGCCACTGCCATTTCTGCCCGCAGGAGTTGAATCTCTTTGTTCAGTTTGAAAGACGTATTGTTGACGGAAAGGTCGTATACTTCTCCATAATTCAGTACGATGTCCGGAATGTTGTCCGGAATGACCAGGTCGAAATTAATGTCTGCTTTGGGATAGCCTAAAAAGGAGGCAAGCTGGAATTTGGCGGTCTGTACGTCGATTTCGCTTTGGCTGATAGTCATGCCGTCATTCAGCATGCGCAGCTCCAATTGCATCAGGTCGTTCTGTGTAACGGTACCGATTTTAAAACGCTCCTGGGCGGTCTGATAGGATTTGCGGGTATTGGCATAGTTGGTTTTTGCCATCTCCAGTTTCTGCTGGGCGTTGACTAACGTGAAGAACATGTCCACGGCTTTGACCGTCACCGCCTGCATGGATTCCAGGTAAGTTAGTTTCGCTTTTTCATACTCCTCCGGTTCGATTTTCTTGTCCCATTTCAGCGAATTGAAACTGCCGAAAATGGGCTGGGTGTAAGTGATGCTCACCGGATTGGTATTGTAGGAATGGTAGCGTTGGTCACCGAACTGGTCTAAGCGTTCCAGACTGGAATAAAGGGATACCTTACCGCCGGTAGGAGCGATGTTCTGGTCGATGGAGAGGTTCACGCTGTTACGCATGGAATAGTCCTGCACGTAGTTGTATTCCCCGGTAACGGCGTTCTGCAATGCCACCAAAGCATGGCTGAAATTGGGCGCTGTCAGCCCTAAATTCAGCGAGGGAAGCAGTTCGGCTTTGAATGCCCGGAACTGCCAGTAGGCGGACAGAAACTGATGGCGGTGTAATATGGCGTCGATGGAACGCTGGCTGGCTAACGTAATGACGTCTCCCAAACGGAGGCGTTCTGTGTAAGAAACCTGTCGGGAAGAGTCTGCCGGCTGTGCTTGGACAAATATTCTCAGAAGCAGGAAAAAGAATAAAAACACCGCTTTCATGGTAGGGAGTATGGGTTAAATTTCATTATGCTTACAAACTTAAATTATTTTTTAGATAAAATGTGTCTATTCCTACTAAAAAATTAGTTAAAGAAATGTTATTATTTCCACCTT
>CAJTSF010000063.1 GCA_910578985.1 uncultured Odoribacter sp.
GATTTTCAATGTCTTTACTGATGAATCCGATAGCGGCTATGTTCGTAGCCAAAGGGCATGGAGATATTGCCGTGAGCAACCCCAATAGGAATGCAGTCAAAGCAGGAGTTGTGCTGCTATCCAACAATGTCTGTAACCATTCCATAAGTTTTATTTTAATAACGTTTTGACTTTTTCAATCACTCCGCTCTTGAATGTATCGGGGGCAGTTCGGGCATTGGCGAAGGCGTACTCCGTCAGATTTTCATGCGTCTCTTTCCCATCTTTCCATTTGCAGACAAAAAGAGACGACCAAGTAACCTCATACTTTTCGGCAATCTTCTCGTTCTCCGCTTTGGAAATGTCGATTGACTTGAAAACGACCGTTCCGTTTTTCAGTTCATCGGCAAATTGCGCCTCGACCGCTTCTTTGGCGTTCTTTTCTATCGCCATACAAGTAGCGCAACGCTGTTTGCCGTGAAAATAGAGAACTTCCACACGGTCTTTTTGTGATTGTTCTTCTGTTGCCTTGTTACTTTTTGCATTGCTGTTACCACAGGCAAACATTCCGAGGCACATGGCCATCATTAACATTACTTTTTTCATTTTTCTTGTTTTAATTGGTTTTATTCATTTCAGTTATCAATTCGTCAAAATATATGGCGGAATCCAATGTTCCGTTCGTCACCTTGCTTCGATATATGATTTTTCCAAAAGAATTAACAGCTACCCATTGTGGCGGCATTGTGATATGATATATTCTGGCTAAATCTCCATTTTTATCCATAACAACATCCCATACCCAGCCATTACTGCCGACTATCGGCTTGACTCGTGATGCAGTACGTTGGTCATCAACAGAAACCAATACTATTTTTATTGGTTTTTCTGGGTTCTCATATTCTTGCCAGACTTCATTCAATTCATCTATCATCGTGATATTCTTGGGGCAACAGGTTTTCCAAAAAACGAATAGCGTAACTCCTTTTTCAGAAGCATAGTCCGAGAGCGAATGAGTACGATCTCTCAAATCTTGTACGGAATGTTCCGGCCAGTGATTTTGAGCCATTCCCGTAATTGTTGCCATTACCAATCCAATTGATAAATAAAATGCCTTTTTCATTGTATTATAGATATTTGTATTTCGTCAAACTACGAACATTGATTCCAAAAAAATTGCTGCTATTCGCAACAATTTCCTTTTTTATACATACATTGTCCGAAAAAATCGGAAAAAAGCATAGACGCTACTTCCCAATTCTCCCGATTGATACAATACTTTACTTTCGGTGTTTCTATCTCTCCCTGTATCAGCCCTGCATCTTTCAACTCTTTCAGATGTTGAGAAACTGTCGCTTTCGAGATAGGCAACACTTCGTGGATGTCACCGAAGAAACAGCAACTCTGCCCCGCTAAAAACTCAAGGATAGCCACTCTTGCCGGATGCCCCATCGCTTTGGCAAAACGTGCAAGTTGTTCCTGTCTTGTTGTATATTCTTTATTTTCCATCTTCACTGTTGTTTGTTGTTCGCAAAATTACAAACATTATTTAAAACAGACAAGAAAAAAGATGTTTTTATTTGCAAACAGCGGAAAATTGTTTTTAGACTAAAATCGGATTGACTTTCATTGTTTCCAAATTCAAGAATAGCCCATGATGTTCGATCATCCCGTTCCGGAATATTTTCCATAGAATGTTGCACCCGAGTTGCGCCAGCGTGGAGTTGATGAACAAGTCCTGCTTTTCTAATGCCTCCGCCAGCGAACAACTCGGACCGGAATCCTCTTCCTTTACTCTCGCATATTTAACCAATCGGGTGATTACTTTCAGAGAACCGACCGTTTCATATAGCTGAGATGCGGGTTGCTTTATCTTTTTCGGTACGGTTCCCAGCACGACCTGTCCCGATGTCTGCGTGTTCCCGAAATCCATCCAGTAAAGCGGGGTTGTATAATCGCGGTAATCCGGGATACGTATAGCCTTCAGGATATTCCATAAGTCAAGGCGTGATTTGATGTTATCCGTACAAGTGATGGTAATGTTTGCCATATTATCCCGGCAAGCATTCTTCAGCATGGCCGGAAAGATGTCCGGTACCGCTTTCCAGTCGTTCCCGAAGAAGTTGTTGATGCGGGTGACAAGGCATTGCGCCTTGTTCAGTCCCATGTCGGAATACCCGAACAGCTGGCGTCCGATGTTGGCTTCCGTCACGATGTCCGGATCATAAAGTGTCACGAACAGTCCCGGATGTCCGAGTGCCCGGAGTGTCACATCCAGCCGTGCCAGGCCGGTCAGTACCTGCGAGCCGGTTCCTCCCGCACCAATCAGGTTTACCGTTACCGGATGTTGCGGGTTCATCAGGTAACTGTCTGTATAATGTACTCTTTTCATTTCAATATGTCTTTAAGTTTCAAATTCCTTAACGGTTTCAACTCTTCGAGGTCGAATGGCTTGTCCTTTGCCGCCTTCGTCACCAGCACCAGGTTGGACTTGGTGGGGTTCCCGCCACCTCCCAGATGCGAGAACTCCGTCAGCCAGAATTTCTTTTCCCAGTATTCCAACAGGTTTTCATAGGTCAGGTTTTTCGGCATATCTATCTTGGCATTTCCCAGGCATACGTTCGCCCCTGTAACATTGAAGAGCGGCGCGGCATAAAGTTCCGTTTTCTCTGTCAGTTCCTTGTCCTTATAGGCGTAGATATTCAGTCCGTTTCCTTGTGTCTCGTAAATGATTCCCGGCAGGTTGTATTCCGCATTCTCAACCTTGAGCGATTCCTTGAAGAACATCATCCTTTTCCGTGGAGGGTTGTGCCAGACGTACTTCTCGCTGCCTTTGCGTGAGTCGCACCACAGCATATTGGAGGGGATTCTCCCGTAAGGGGTATTGCTGCGATGTTCGGAATACCCCCGTACAAGTTCGTTCATGAACTCTACCGTCACGGGCACACCTTCACCCATTTTACCTTTTCCGTCTATTTCCCTCGCTTCCACAAAAAAGGATTCTCCCTCCCGGGAAGCATAGGCAATCAACGCTACACGCGGATGCAGTATGTCGTTGATTTCTTTGGTAAGTTTGTTCGTATCCATGCTGTCAGTAAATAAAGTTTATGAATTTGTCCGCCCATCTGAAGAAACGTTCCGGATAGTTGTCTTCCCTGGAGAATACCTTATCCGTTTCCGGAGACAAGGCGAATGTCGCAATGGGAATTATGTCATACGTCTCCTGCCTGCTCGAATTATAGAAATCAATCAGGTATTCCGTCATTATGTCCTCACAATCATAAACCACCCGGATTTGTTGCTCCAGTCCCTTGGGATAATACTCCGGCTCTTCATCAAACCACGGGTCATAGGCATAGGACATGATGGATTTGTCCGGATTGACGAATTCCAGCCCTTGCCTCATGAGGGCGATGAGTTCCTGTTCCAAGCCGTTCCGGCATTCGTATTTGTCAATGGCTTCCGGCAGGTTCTTGTAATAGGATTTGCGATATACCCGGTCGAGCAGTTTGTAAATCCTGCCCTCCTTGTATGACTGCAACAACCTGTGCCTGTCCGCGTGTTCTTTCCTGTCCTCGCCGTCATCATCCTGCGAGAACATTTCAAACACCCAATTCGTGTCCTCCTCGTCGTTTATGGTGGAAAAGCCGTTTGCTCTCATCAGGTGATGCAGGAAGGACATCGCGATGCGTCTCAATTTCGGATTCAAAGCTTCCACGAATTTGACGGGGAAATAATAGAGGGTATATTCTCCCCACGTGTGGGTTTGCCACAGATTGAAATACAACCGGCCGTCCCGTTGTTCGTAATTTACATGCACTTTTTCATCCAGGATTGCCGCCAGTTCATTATAGAGATTGGCGATGCCTTCCCCGATACTTTTGCCCCGGTCATGCGGCGCATCGACATTCATCAGTCCGGCATAGCGGAAATAAGAATCACGCAGGAACTCGTAATTCTCCCGCGTGATCAGATTGTGCGATGTCCCGTCATGGCCCTCCCTCGTGACCGATTGCGGGGCTATCGGGGCGAATGATACGTTTAGAAAAGAATTACAGCCCCGCTCGGAGCCGTAATTCTTTCTGTCCTGTCCACTCCATGCCGGATGTTCCGCTCCGTCTGGCTGATAACCAGCCTCGCGAATTGTTCCAGTTGATGTTTTTTCAAGGGTGTACATGGTTTTTCCTTTCTTTTGCTTTTCTTTTTATCCATATCGTCTAACCTTTGGTTCCGATGGTCGTCTTGAACTCGTACACTGCCGTGTCGTTCTCGATGACCGGACCGTGTACCGTCGCCGTTGTCA
>CAJTSF010000064.1:0-416 GCA_910578985.1 uncultured Odoribacter sp.
CTGCGGTCGTATCAGGATATTTGTTTAATGTTTTGTTGTGATTTGATATGGAAAGGATGAATGAATTTTGAACCTTATTATTTCTTCCAAAATCATATTTATGTTCTTAAAGGACAAATATTTCAAAAGAATTATCGGATGTTAAAGGAATAGCATCTGATAATTCTAATAGTGGTGACAAAAATTGTTTTTGAAGATGTTGTAGTAATAAAAAATGTAATAAATGATATTGTAATTATTTGCAATCAATTATTTTGAATATGAAAATTCTGCTACAGCATAAGATAGTTACAGGATATTTATTATTGATGGTGGTCATCGCTTGTATGGTCGCCATAGTTTTACACGAACGCAAACGTGTGGTGGAGATAGAGCAAGAGTCGATAACCATATTCCAGACACAAAGCAATATCACT
>CAJTSF010000064.1:450-3316 GCA_910578985.1 uncultured Odoribacter sp.
CCGTGCTTGCGACCCTTGGGGAGTCCGTTATGATGTGGAACGATGAAGATTGTGACATATATCACACGCGCCGTTTGAAAGCGGATTCACTGCTGCAAATCCTACGTGAACAATGCAAGGAATTTGTGAGACCTGAGCAGGTGGATTCCCTTCGTACCCTGCTGCTCAACAAAGAGGAACATTTGTTTCAGATGAACAGGATATACCGGGAACAGAAGCACATCGACAGCCTGTTGGCCAACCAGTATTCACTCGTTACATCACAAGCTAACGAACCCCGTACAATAACCCGGAAAAAGAAAGGGATAGCCGGATGGTTCGGAGGCAAGGAAACCGTACAACTGCCGTCTGCCAATACAAGAATGAAAGCACGGGGTAACGAACTTATTTCCTTGCAGGAAGAACGTAAAAGAAACATAGAGACCTACACGGACAGTTTGCGGTTGCACAACCGTGAACTCAACCAGAAATTACGCTCGTTGCTTATAAGTTTGGACGAGCAGGCATTGCTCGCACTCCAGAACAAGGAGATCCGTTTGAAGGACTCATACGAACATTCCACCCTTGTAATAACCGGTCTGATAATCTTCTCCATCATCCTGTTGATTGTCTCGTACCTGATTATTCAGCGCGATATACGGGAAAAGGCGAGAAATAAAGAACGTCTGGAAGAAACGATAGGGCAGAATACAGCATTGCTGGAAATGCGCAAAAACATTATCCTGACCATATCCCATGATATCCGGGCCCCGCTGAACATCATCAGCGGAAGTGCCGAGCTGGCCATGGATACCCGTGAGAAGAAACGCAGGAACTCCCACCTGAATAACATCAGGATTGTCTGCAAGCACGTGGTACACCTGCTCAACAACCTGTTGGACGTGTACCGTCTGAACGAGGCAAAAGAAACCCGGAATGATGTTCCGTTCAGCCTTAATGACTTGCTGGAACGTGTCGCATCGGGCTTTTCCCATGTAGTCACTAACAAGGGAATCCTGTTCAGACCGGATTTCAAAGATACCGATGTCAATCTGTATGGAGATGTGGACCGCATCGAACAAATAATGGATAACCTGCTGACCAATGCAGTCAAGTTTACTGAATCCGGAGCCATCGAACTGAATGCCTGCTATCATGACGGTGTATTGTTATTAGAGGTAAAGGATTCAGGCATCGGTATGAGCCCGGAAACGCTTTCACGCATATTCCGACCGTTTGAACGCCTGACTTCCGCAACGAACGTGGATGGTGTTGGGCTTGGATTGCCTATCACGAAAGGGATTGTCAGACTGCTCGGCGGCGAAATAAACGTAAAGAGTGATATAGGACAAGGTACAACTTTCCGCGTGACCCTTCCTCTCAATATAACGGATGAACCGGTGGAGAGCGAGAACAGGATACTTCCGCACCCGGAACATCTGCCCCAGAATGTGCTGGTAATCGACGATGACACGATGTTTCTTGACGTGATAAAGGAAATGCTGGAGCGTAACGGCATAACCTGTACCTTATGCCGGACAGCCAAGGAGGTAGTCAAAGCAATACGAAGCAAAGATTATGACCTGCTGTTGTCCGATATCCTGATGCCCGGAACCAGCGGCTTCGACTTGCTGGACCTGCTCCGTAACTCGAATGTCGGGAACTCCCGTGAGATACCGGTCATAGCCATGACCGCACGGGGTGACAGGGAAAAAGAGGCGTTCCTTAATGCTGGTTTTACAGAGTGCATCTACAAGCCGTTCTCTTCAACAGAACTGCTCAGCCTGCTTTCTACAATAAATACAGGCCGAACGGAGGAAAAACAGAAAGCGGACTTCAGCATGATACTCGCGGAGGTCAGCGACAAACCTAAGACACTCAGGTCTTTCATTGCCCAATTGAAAAATGACCGCAAGGAACTTGAGGTTGCCATGAGACATGGTGACAGACAGGGCCTGCGTGAGCTTACACACCGGATGCAACCTATGTGGGAGTTATTGCAAACCGAAGATGTACTGCTTGGCTTACGTTCTTTATTAAAAAAAGAAGATTACAATGACAGCGAGTTGAACAGTCATGTCCAAAAAGTAATAGACACCGTCTCCGTCCTTATCACTGAGGCGGAGGACGAGATAAAAAAGCTGACGAATGAAACGGAAGATATTAATAGTTGAGGACAACATAGGTCTGTCGCAGATGCAGAAAGACTGGTTCGGACAGGCAGGATATGATGCCATAACGGCGATGAATGAACCCATCGCCAGGTCACTTATACGCAAAAACAATTTTGACCTTATCATATCGGATGTGAGATTGCCCGAAGGGGACGGAATTTCCCTTCTGAAATGGCTGAAAAAGGAAAAGATGGATATACCGTTCATCATCACGACGGAATATGTCTCTGTACCCGATGTGGTGCGCACCATCAAGCTGGGTGCAAGGGATTATCTGCCCAAGCCCGTACACAGGGAACACCTGCTGGAACTGGCTGAGGATATATTCCGTCCAATCGCGACCAGATGGGAGCAGAAAAGGGAATTGCTCAAACGTACATGCCCCAAGATGCTCGAAGTGGAACGGTGCGCAAAATTGGTTGCCCCATCCGATATGTCAGTACTGATACTCGGTGCAAACGGGACGGGAAAGGAATCCGTGGCACAGAGCATTCACGAGGGCAGCGAACGTGTAGGGATGCCTTTCGTGGCTGTCAATTGCGGTGTGCTGCCCCGTGAACTTGCGGCTTCCATGCTGTTCGGGCATGTTAAAGGAGCTTTTACCGGTGCTGACACGGCAAAAGAAGGCTTTTTCGACATGGCCAAAGGTGGAACCCTATTTCTGGATGAAATCGGAACCATGCCCCTCGAGATACAGTCCATGTTGCTTAGGG
>CAJTSF010000064.1:3326-4198 GCA_910578985.1 uncultured Odoribacter sp.
TATTGCAGGAAAATACCTATATTCCCATCGGCGGGAACAAGGAGCGTGTTGCAGACGTGCGCATTGTGGCCGCGACGAATGAAAATATTGAAAAAGCGATTTTGGAAGGCCGGTTCAGGGAAGACCTTTATCACCGTTTGAACGAGTTTGAAATCCGGCAGCCATCCTTGGCGGAATGCCCGGAAGACATCATACCTTTGGCCGAGTTTTTCCGTAAACGCTTCTCGAAAGAGCTGAAACGGGATACTACCGGTTTCTCTGATGCCGGTATGTACAGGTTGCGTTCTTATTCCTGGCCTGGCAATGTCAGGGAGTTACAGAACAGGATAAAAAGAGCCGTGCTGCTTGCCGAAGGGTCGCTACTGGATTTTGCGGATTTGGAAATGAAGAAACAGCCGGACAAGGTAGCCTTGGTTCCTGCTCTTGTCATATCCCCGTTGAAAGATGAGGAGAACGAAAAAGAGACTATCATCAACGCACTGAAAGCCTGCAACGGACATCGTGAACAAGCAGCACGGCTGTTGAAAATCAATCCGTCAACACTATACCGGAAAATGAATAAGTACAGGTTAAAATGAACAAGTGTTTATGATTGTGACATTTAATAGGACGAATAAAATGCAATAACGATTGAAACTGTTTTCTATATGGATGAAAATTCGTAATTTTGCAAAAGATTGAACGGGTTATGGTTCCGTGAAAATCTGAACATAAAAAAATAACAGCGGAGCTTAATCTCTCTGCTGATTATATACATAAGTCGTAAAACGTCTCGGACGGGAATCTGACAAATTCAAAAATACAGAGGCTTTTGCGTGTAGCTTATGCTATGCTTTATGGCGTGAGCTCATGCAAGTTTCTGTATTGGGCTT
>CAJTSF010000065.1:0-1928 GCA_910578985.1 uncultured Odoribacter sp.
AGGATAATGTCGAATCCCGCCACTTCACAAAGAATCATGGCTTCCCGCGTTTTGCGGGCTACGCCGCCCAAAGACCCGGCGGAAGGGGAAGGGCGGATATAGGCTTTCGGGTCGCAGGAAAGCTCCTCCATCCGGGTCTTGTCTCCCAGAATACTCCCTTTGGAGCGTTCGCTGCTGGGGTCTATCGCCAGGACGGCTATCTTGTGTCCCTGCCCGGTCAGGTATTTGCCGAAACTCTCGATAAACGTGCTTTTGCCGGCTCCCGGCACTCCCGTGATGCCAATCCGGACGGAGTTGCCCGACGAGGGAAGACAGCGCTTGATGACCTCCTGTGCCACCAGCTGGTGCTCCGTTTTGGAACTCTCCACCAAAGTAATCGCCTGGCTGAGGATATTGATATCCCCTTTCAGGATACCTTCCACATAGTCGTCCGTAGTCAGCACTTTCTTCTTAATACACTTTAAGCGTGCAGCGATATTCGGATTCATCGCTTCGGGCTGCTCAATGCCCCTGTTTACTTTCAATCCTTCGTATTCCGGTGAATTTTCCGGGTGTTCCATACATTCCGCCATACTCGTTTTATTTGGAATCAAAGATAAAAAATAAAACCGAGAATATCCGGGTTCAGGACGGATTTGATTGGCGGGGTTTGAATTTCATGAAAAGGGGCAGGTAAACCACCAGGGCGATGATGGAGAAAACCATGCCGCCCATGGCACCGACGGCAAAAGAGAACCAGAAGACCTCTTTCGAACCTTCGTATACAAACGGAATCAAGCCCAGAATAGTGGAGACGATGGTCAGAAAAATCGGGATGATTTTGTGGTTATAGGATTTCAGATAATATTTTAAGCCTTGTTTGCGGACAGCTCGGCAGGTGAGGTTGTATTCGTTGATGATGTAAATGCCCGCATTGACAACGATGCCGCACAGCAATACGAAAGAGGCAAACCCACCCTGGTCGAAAGTGAACTTAAAGAGGTAAAACGTCAGAAACACCCCGATAAACGAAATGGGAATCATGATGATGATCACGAAAGGTTGCCAGAGCGACTCGAAGAGAATGGCGCAGACAAGGTAAATAATGGCAATCACTAAAAAAAGAAGAGCATACTGCTTCTTTTGCGTAGACCACTCCCAATCCCAGCCGTTCTTCTCTGCCTTGAAGCCCAGAGGCAATTGCCTGTTGAGCTTGTCGATGTTGCGCTCCATCACCCGCTTCGCCAGTTCGTAGGGACCGAGGAAATCATAGGCGACCAGCAGGGAATAGACCTGGTTGGTTTTATAAATATCGTTGCCGGAACGGCGTTTTTCAATATTTCCCAATTCTGCCAGTTTGACCGACTTGTCCTTCATCGTAATGATGTCGTTTTCAAGGTGCCATACGTCAAAATTCTTACTTTCCGACGACACCAGCGAAACGGCTACCTGCTGGTTATCAATCAGCACCGGATTGAGCGCATTGCGGTAAAGCTGCTGGGTCAGGAACGTATAGTAATCGTTGGGGCGCAACTCCTGCTGGGCGAAGCGTTCGAAATTGAAATCGATAAAATACTCTGTCGAGTTCTTGCTCCTCCAGCTATCGGCGCCCATGATTTCCGGGGCGGACACCCGTTTGTTCAGGCTCAGGCTGTCACACAGTTGCCGGGCAAAAGAATAGAGCATGTCATAATTGTAGCCGGTAAGCCGGATTTTATTGCTCTTGTAACCTGTGCCCAGGGCATTGGAAAACCCTTGTCCGATGCCGTAGATACTCCAGTCAGCCCCGCCGAGGTCGTTGGCTTTGGCGATAAGGATATCTTTCAGCATAACCGGGAAACTGCCGTTTTCCACATCGGGGCGGAACGTGATAGTGATGCCGGAGTTATCGTAATTATACACATACGTCTGATACGTTTCGATTTCCTGATACTGGCTGAGGAAATTTT
>CAJTSF010000065.1:2001-4140 GCA_910578985.1 uncultured Odoribacter sp.
GCCGGGTACGCTGTGGGTCGTTATAATAGTTTCCGTTAAAGACATGTTCGGTGAAAAGCCGCAGGGTTCCTCCCAAGGCAGGTTCCAGGTACGGTTTCAACGTGCTCTGGTAAAATTTGCTGCCGATGGTTTTGTTATACAATTCGGGGAAAAACCCTTTCCGCTCTTTGTCCTTATCATCCTTGAGTTTAGCGGGGAGGAAATGGACGGGCAGCCCGAACGCCAGGATAATGAGGGTAATCAGAATCCATTTATACCGCGGACGTCTGCTGAAAGAAATGAACTTGGCGTATATATGGGTAAACCGGACTAAACGCCGCCGGGACCTGATGAGTTTTTTACCCGTGCGTGGACGGATCGGGAGCTTATCGAGCAGGGCGGGGATAAACAGCAGGGCAATAATCAGGGATACCGTCAGGTTGATGATGATGACGGAAGAAAAATCCATCAGATTATTGCGCTGGTTTTCAGGGAGAAAAAACACAATCGTCAAGGCACCGATAGTCGTTAGCAGGGCGGCGAAAATGGCTAAAAAGGCTTTTCGGTTATGGTAATAGCTGTAATGGTCTATCATGATAATGCTGGTATCGATAATCAGTCCGAGAGAGACGGTAATGCCTGCCATGGAATAGAGATGGATTTCCAGGTCGAACAGATTATAGAAAATGAATGCCAGCAATATATTGGCGAGCAGGGTCACAATGATGAGAAACAGATAGCGGAGCTTGCGGCTCACGGCATAGACGAACAGCAACAGAATCAACGTGGACATGATAGTCCGGGTATAGATTTTGTCGAGTTCCTTCTGAATCTCCTTCGACGAGTCGTAGGCGACAATTACAGAATAGTTCTCGGGGAAACGGGTTTCTAATTTTTTCATCTCCTCCTTGATGCGTGCCGTGACCTCAAGCGTATTGATATGCTTCTCCGCCATGACGGAAAGATTGATGTTGTTCAGTCCGTTAATGCGGTAATAATGGGTCGGGAGCTGTTCTCTATACTGGACGGTGGCAATGTCTTTCAGATAGATAATGCGCCCGTTGTTGTTGGCAATGGGGATATTGTCCCAGATTTCGTAACCGCTGACAGTATTACTGTTGCGTTTTGACGGGCTGTCGGCAGAAGAGAGCTCCTTGGATGTATTCACCAGCAGCACCCGTATTTGTAGCGTATCCCCCGACACGGTCCGTTCCGTGGTGAGCCCCAGGATATTTTCGGTGTGGTAGGTATTGATAGCCTGGGCAATATCGCCGGCGGTAATTCCCAAAACAGTGCATTTGTTGGGATTGAAGCGGATTTCCCATTCGTAGGGCGTGGCGCCGTACACTTGCACACTGTTGATACCGTTCAGCCGGGAAATGACAGGCACGATATGCTCCTCCGCATATTTCTGAATCTGGGAGGTGGAAATGGGAGCATTCAGTGTGTACGAAATCAGAGTCTGGTGCTCCTCCCCGGAAGTATTGGTAGAGAAATTGGGGTAACTGACCTGCTCCGGCAGGCGGGGATACAGTTGCTTGATGAGGGTGGCTATTTCAAACCGCACGGCGTCGATATTCTCGTTCTTCTTGATGGACAGGGTGATGCGTCCGGAGCCTTTGCCTGTCACCGACCTCATTTCCTTGATGCCCCTGACGGACGCCAGTACCCCTTCTATTTTGGACGTCACTTCCTGTTCGATAATCCGTGCGGAAGCCCCGTACCAGTTGAAAGAGAGGGTCAGCTCCTGCTGTTTGAGCGAGGGCGTATAACGGATGTTCAGCATGGGAATCATGCTGATGCCGACCACCATGAATGCCACCATGGTCAGAATGATGGAAAACTGGGAGAACCCTTGTTTCTTTGCGCCTGTCTCGTTCATAAGCCTGTGGAATCTGGATACGGGTAAATCGGTTTTCTACTCTTTCCGGCTGCCGGTGCGCCTGTCTTCTTTCCGGTATATGTAGTAATACGCCAATGGAATGAAATATACGCTCACAACAGTACCGACGCTCATCCCTCCGATGATTGCCAGGGACAGTGGAAATTGCAGGTCCGCGCCCAGATTCCCGGTGAACAGGAACGGGGCGATGGCTAAAATCGTGGTCAGGGAAGTCATGATAATGGGTTTCAGCCGCCGGTTGCCTGCCATCATGATGG
>CAJTSF010000066.1 GCA_910578985.1 uncultured Odoribacter sp.
CGGCATAGACGAGATGGGCTGTATCAACAACGGCAATATGCCGCTAAAACAGCTCGCCCCGATTCTCTACAAGATATTCGGTATTGAGTCGAAGGATTGCTACCGCTTCTATACCGACATCAAACGTCGGAAAAACGAAAGCCGTACCTATTTCCTCGACAAGATGCAGGAGAAACTGAACGAGAGAATGCTGCGCGATGAAGAGCTGGAACGTATGAGAAGATAAAATCAGGTATAAGCGGGAGAATGGTATCATGCTGTTCTCCCGTTTGAGTAAAATCTATACGAAAAAGGGCGTTTTCGGCGCGCTATTGCCCCGAATTTCAGCGAAAAACGCTATCTTTGTACAATTGTTACGAATTGAATATGAACATAGACAACCTCGATATAGTAAAACAACTGATAGCCGAAAAGGAAAACGGGCAGGTGGAGTTCAAGGAAACCACCGGGCAGTTGGAGCGCGGCATGGAAACGCTCTGCGCTTTCCTTAACAGCGAAGGTGGCACGGTGTTGTTCGGTGTGACCGACAAAGGAAAGATCATCGGGCAGGAAGTGAGCGACAAGACGAAGCGTGATATTGCGGAAGCCATCCGGCGTTTTGAACCATTTGCCACACTCGAAGTTTCGTATATCAGTATCCAAAATACAGACAAGAGTGTGATAGCCTTGTCTGCGGACAGCCAACGTTATATGCGTCCGTTCTCCTATAAGGGACGGGCTTATCTTCGATTGGAGAGCGTGACATCCTCCATGCCGCAAGACGTATATAACCAACTGCTTATGCAGCGAGGTGGGAAATACGCTTGGGAGGCGATGACGAATCCCGACATCAAAGTTACTGACCTTGATGAACATGCCATTATGGGAGCGGTACGTGGAGGCATCCGGTGCGGTCGCCTACCCGAAGCCACCATAAGGGAGGATTTGCCGACCATACTCGAAAAATTCAACCTGTTACATGACGGAAAACTGAATAATGCTTCCGCAGTCTTGTTCGGTCGTGATTTTTACTTCTATCCCCAGTGCCTGCTTCGGTTGGCGCGTTTCAAAGGAACTACAAAAGACGAGTTTATAGACAATCAGCGTACCACTGGCAATATCTACACACTGCTGGACACTGCAATGTCGTTCTTTTTCAAGCATCTTTCCCTTTCGGGCAAAGTTGAAGGCTTGTATCGGGAGGAAGAGCTTGAGATTCCTTACAAGGCATTGAGGGAATGCTGCACAAATGCCCTTTGCCACCGCTCATACCACCGTCCCGGCAGTTCGGTAGGAATTGCCATCTATGATGACCGTGTGGAGATTGAGAACAGTGGAACTTTTCCGCCGGATATAACAATGGAAAAGTTATTGAGCGGGCATAATTCAGAACCTCAAAACCTGATTATTGCGAATGTTCTGTATAAAAGCGAGGTTCTGGAAAGCTGGGGACGAGGCATCGGGCTTATGATAAGCGAATGCCGGCGTGTCGGCATTCCCGATCCGGAGTTTCATACAGATGGAAATAGTGTATGGGTTATTTTCCGCTATACCCGAAAAACTGTGGGGCACGACCCGACAATTACCCGACAGTTACCCCACAGTCACCCCACAGTTACCCCACAGGTGGAAAAGGTGTTGTCTGCAATCGGCACACAGACACTTTCAACCAAAGAGATTATGTGTGTGATAGGATTAAAGGACAAAAGTAATTTTTTAGAACTATATCTGTATCCAGCCATAAGGCAGAATTTGGTAGAGCCTATTTACCCGGAAAATCCGAAACATCCCCGGCAGAAATATCGTCTTACCGATAAAGGAAAAGAACTGTTGATATAATAACGGGGTATGGTGGCGAAAAAGAAGAAACAACAGGGGCATTACTGTCGGATTTGTAGCGAGTACAAAGCCAACGAGCAATTCAGCGGCAAAGGACACTCGCGGCATATCTGCAAGGAATGCCGGTCGCTTCCCGATGATGTGAAGGCGGACATGGTGCGCTGTAACGAGGTGGAACGAGCCGTTTTCAAATGCCCGATGAGCCGTCAGGACTGGGAACTGCTGGAAAAATATGCCAAGAAGTACAAGGACAAGGAATCCGGGCAGTTCGCGCAGGATATGTTGGACATGAAACGGGGCAATCAGACACCGGACGAGGATATGGAAGAGGATGATGTTTTAATAGAAGGCATCTATGAAGAGGAAACCATACCATTTGCCGAACTGGAGGATGACATCCGTTATCAGTTGGAAGAATTGTTGGCGGACAACATCAACGAGTTCATGATACACAAGAATTACATTCCCGAAGGCAAGGAACTGAAAGACATCAACGAATGGGTCATGAAAGAAACCCGTGACACCTTTTTTATAAAGGTTATTCCCGATGCCGCTTATGACAGTCTGGTGGAAGAAACGATCAACAGGCTTGTGAAGGAATGGAAAGAGGACGGATTTGAGATAAAGACCTATTCCGCATCGCTGGTCGTCATGGAAACGGAACGGCTGCTTATCCGCAGGATAACCCGTAAGGATATGGACGCACTCCTTGCCATAATGGGAAAGCCGGAAGTCATGTACGCTTGGGAACACGGCTTTACCAAAGGACGTGCGCAAATGGATAAACAGGCAACTCATCCGATACCGCAAGGACGGGTTCGGATATTTTGCCGTCATACTGAAAGAAAGCGGCGCATTGATAGGACAAGCCGGTCTGATGAATAGTACCCTAAACGGGAACGAGACTGTCGAGCTTGGCTATATACTCGATAACACATACTGGCATAACGGTTACGGTACGGAAGCCGCCCGCGCGTGTTTGGAATACGCCTTTGGAGAGCTGGAACTGAAAACTGTCTGTTGCAGTATCCGACCGGAAAACGTGGCATCCATCCGTGTGGTTGAAAGGCTGGGAATGACCTTGTGCGACAACCATACAATAATATACAACGAAAAAGAAATGCCGCATCAGATATATGTGGCAACCAATAGTAAATCCTATATCTTATAAGCGAAATCACTCAACAATGAAAACAAATAATATTAATTTATTTTGCGATATAGTTACTCAAAGGTCAGGAGAACATTCTTGCGCTATAAATATTTTGTTGCAACAACAATTATATGGGCAGGTAATATCTATTCTGCGTCAAGAATTAGATTCTATGGTAAGAGTTATGTTTTTGTTGTCAATTAGCGACTTAAACCTTAGAGAGCATTTTATAAACCAAACTTTGGAGGGAATAAAATGGTCTTATCCCAATACAAAGAAAGTCGTGACCGATAAACAAATGGTGGATTTAGCTGATAAATTTTATGGCTGGCCTTTTTTTGTTTATAAATTAGGATGCGCTTTTATTCATCTTTCAGCAATGGTATATTATAAAAACAGTAATCCATTTTTGCTTTTATCTGTTTCAGAAAGAAATGACATCACAAGGTTTTTACATCAATATCATAGTTTCCCGTTAGAGTTGGAATTGAATTTGGAAAATATCATCCCATATCTTGATAAAGTATTTAATAAAGTTTCAAGTAACTTAGCATGTTACATTGAAGATTTACGTCAAAATAAACTTTTGGAGGAATATTAAAATAAGGGAGGATTTTAGCTATCCTCCCTTATTTTAATAGGTTACTTCTGCTGCAACAGATGCTTCAGGTTGTCATCGCCCGCGATGCGCTCCAATTCCTCCTGAACAATCTGCTTCACCTCCTCCTTGATGCGCCGGTAATTTGCCTGCACCGTTTCCTTCATGCGGTCGTTGCCGTCTGCGTCAGTGAAATCGGTAATAACGGGGATTTTCTTGTAGGCACTTTCCTCCCGTT
>CAJTSF010000067.1 GCA_910578985.1 uncultured Odoribacter sp.
AGATGGAACAGTTTTATTTCCGCTTCATACGCCTTGACTCCAAAGAGCTGAAGGACGTGCATTATGTCACCTACAAGGATTCCGTGGAGCAGAACCTGATGGCCCTGGTACTGACCAAAGAACGGCTGAACGAGTTTATCAAGACCGGAGAAGTGAAGGAGCAGTCCGAGATTTTCGAGGAGTTCGACGTCACCATGTCCGTCATCGAGAGCCTGCTGGTCAGGGAACGCGACAGCGAGGGGAAGATACACATCAGCTGGGGAAGCCAGCGAATAATGAGTTGAAACAATGGAGAAACTTATGAGAACCGCAGATCCCATTCCACAGGCAAAGGTAGCCCGCACCCTTTTCAGGCAGAGCAAGGTCAGGCCGCAGGCGGTTTTCGGGCAAATCATCCTCGCTGGAGGCTCCGGTATTTCCCCGAAAAACCCTGCACTGCCGGGGCGCGGACCTTTATACGCCTGTGGAATGAAATCCCCGGTTCCGCATCATAAACCGTAATTAAGAATATCATGGACTTGAATCAGGCAGAAGTGGCAGTGACCACACTGCATCTCATAGACACGAGGCAGGAAAAAGACAGCCTGCTGCAAATGTCCGACTTCGGCGACATGGGGGAATTCCTGTGTACCTGCTCCGAACTGTTTCCGGAAGAGGAAACCCCGGAATACAGGTACACGAGATGGGAGGACATTCCGGACTCGCTCATCAACAGGGAATGGCTGTGTCCCAACTTTTTTGAAATAAGGGAAGCGATGGAACAACTGGAGGAACCCGACAAGGATTACTTCTTCGACTGGTGTGACCGTTACGGGCACGACATCGGCACGGAAGACCCTCACCTGCTGGTGGCGCATTATATCGAACTCTTCGGAAATGCGACCTATATAGATGACGAGCCTTGCCCGGACAGCGGGGATGACAGCCTGCTCTACTACCCGGGCATATCGGGCAACTATTTCGAGCCGGGCATTCCCCACTTCGAGGTATTCGATGACAATTACGACTAAAAAATACACGCTTATGAATATCAATTTTCTCGGACCGGTCCTGCCGACAGACCGATTCGTACAGATAGCCTTCGTGGAAATCCTGAACATCATCCTGACAGCGAACAACATCATGGACGTGAACAGGATGCTCGTCGGGCGGAATGCCAATCCCGTTTTCGGCTCCCTGTCGGGACATTTCCGGTGGTCCTACTCGGACAACCATTTCACGTTGTGGCAACGGATGGAGTACAACTCGCCGCTTTGTTTCAGGCAGCGCATATTCAGCATCCATTTCGGAACGCTGGCAAGCCGTGACAGGGAAAGGGATAATACGATAATGAACTAAAACATATCAATATGAGTCACCAGATAATTACAAGAATGGCATACAACGCTAAAACCAGGCAGATAGAAACTTGGCAGCATTCCAACAACGTGTGGCCAAGAACCGATTATTACTATGCTTTGGATGTCAGGACGGACGAACAAATGTTCGGATTCATAACATTGGTGGCAGAAGGTGCATGGCAAGGACGCAAATGGGAAAAAGCGTTCAAGACCCTTTTCTGCGAATATCCCGAACTGGTTATGGATTCATACAAACATGAACTTAACAAATCCTATGAGGAGAATTGTGCCATCCGTCGGAAATATAAAGAACTTGCCCGAAGCAAACGCGATGAAATAGTTGCGCGATTCAAGCAACTGGCCGGAATTGTCTGACTCTAAAAGTGAAAGCATATGGAAATAATGAAGATTTCAAACCGCCAGATTGCGATGATGGCTTTCGACAGGCTCCGCAAGGAAGACAAGAAGGATTCCGCGTTGAAACTTGCCAGGTGCCTGCTACGTGGCACAAGCATCTCTCTCGGCATAGGTGATATCGACTGGGACATAGACATGGCTATACAGCAATGCGGAGGAGAGCCGAGGACTGGATACCGGTACACGGCGCATTTCCACTTCAACCGGAATACGGAAATGGAAAAGGAAAGATACGACGGGATAGTAAAGGAACTGTATGGGTAATGAAACGAACACGGAGGCGGCCGGAAGGTCGCTTCTGTCATTTATAACGGTATGTACGGGAAAACAAAACCTGCCGTACACAGGTAACAGAAATGGATGAACAGAAAACATTGACATTGGATTTCATCAAATCCCTGATGGAACCGTCCTATACACTGATTTGGACGGATTATGATGACAATCTTGACAACCATCGGTGGCTGGTTCAAAAATGTCTTGACAGCAAAAGCCCCGAATATTTGTGGGAAAAGGCGGACGAGTGGTACAGCGATGCCGAATGGGAGGCTGTCCGTGAGATAATAGCCAAATTGAAAGAGGAATGTACAGTTTTCAATGATTTCGGTGAAGAGGATGTGGATACCTTCTTCGATGAGCACGAGGATGAAATCCGGGACGAGGTTTACAGCCGCAACGACTCGGATGTGATAAAGGACCTGATAAGGCACACGGACAACATTCCCATCCGAGTGGAGATGCTCTCTAACTACGACTGCATCAACTCCAACTGGTTTGAATCACAAGGCGGTTACAGGTACGAGGAATCCTACTTCGGGGACATGGTAGACTGCCTGAACCTCAATCCGGCGAGAGTGAAGAGACTCCTGACGGAACACGGCTACAAGACATACGGACGTTTCCCGAACCGCAGAAGCCGGAACGGCAAGGAGCAGGTTTCATACGAGCAGTTCTACGAGGAGTTGATAAATTCCTGTTGCGGCGCGAACCTGCTGGTCTATATAGGACGTGTGAACTTGAATGAACTGTACAATGCAGAGTTTTCGCTGAATGAAGTTATCATCCCGAAAGGCAACTGTTGCGGGCTGTTCAGCTCTACATTCGGTGGCGGAAGCCTGCTTGAAATGGAACTGAAACAGGATATACGCCTGAAGTTGGAAGTCAAGGGCTGTAACGGCTTCCGTTTCCGACTGGATGACGAAAAATCCAAGTATGACTATTCAGTCCAACATGTATATGGGGTGGATAATTCCTTTTTCGGGGATGCGGTACGCATTGTATCCTGACAAGAATCAAATCAATAACAATCAAACAATAGAAGATTATGACAAAGTACAATGTACAAGTAAGGTACATCTTCGAGGGTACCTACACAGTGGCGGCGGAGGACCGCGAAGAAGCGGAAAGAATGGTATCGGAAGACTGCGGACTGGTATTGGGCGACAACATCCATACGACACGTGATGACGATGAGGTGACGGATTGGAACTTCGGCTGCCATCCGGACTTGCAGGTCCTCTCCGTAAGGCAGAGAGGCGGGAAATCCCCCAAACTGGTGTTTGAAGACAGGATCGAGAAGTTGCGGGAGGACATCATCGGTGCGATACGGCAGTTGCTCCATGACCATGCCATGAACGCGGTACGGTTTCCCGAAGAGGAGGATTATGATCCGGTCTGGGTGGTATGGTTCAACAAGAACGGATATCCATACGAGTGCAAGGTGACAGGACTCCGGGTCACAGACAACAGCCTGACCGTCATTGCTGAAGAGAAGGAAAGCGGAGATGAGGTGGAGTGTTACAGCCCGTTTGAACTCGGCGCAAGGAACATAGATTGGCTTCACGAGATGTATGATGCCGTATGGCACCAATTGGAAGAAACAAAAGATGTTGAACCACAAACGGAAAAATCATGAACTATCCAGCAGAAAACGCGGTTTCCAGTTTCT
>CAJTSF010000068.1 GCA_910578985.1 uncultured Odoribacter sp.
AGTCACACCGCCTGCCAATCCTTTATCCCTAATGGAAGAATTAAGATTGAATGCCCCCAATGAAGGACGAATGTTCGAGGACTCAAAACTGGTCTGATACATCACCAAACCGCCAACCCCCTCCTCGACTCCCATGGTTGCCGGATTAATCAACGGGCGTGCCGTCGTATAATCCGTAAACTTTAGGTAGTCATTCTGTCCCCAACCCCGAAACGCCGTCAATAATACCACTAATAATATCCCGTATTTCTTCATGCGCACTCCTTCCTTTTTATCTATAATATCCTCGGTTGAACGTAGTCCGGATTTCCAACCAGGAAACCAACTTCCGCTCGCCACGGTTCAAATCGATAACATACGTATAGATTCCGCTCGGCAAACTCGGAACAAAGTAAGTACCGTTACCGTTCCCTTGACCGTCAAACTGATTGTCATAATCGTTTCTCACCTGCCATACCACACGTCCGGAACGGCTATAAACCGTAATCACGTATTCGCTATACTTTTCGGTTATCTTTTGCAAATTCCATACATCGTTTACACCATCTCCATTCGGCGTGATGATATTCGGAATATCCAACAAACCGCCGGATTCCACCGTAATAAAAATAGTACCTTCCTCAAAATCCGTCTTATCACCCGGTTTTTGAACACGGTAAGTCACCAAATCCACACCCACGAAATCCCGGTTCGGAGTATAGGAAAACTCTCCGGTTTGCGGATTCATCGAAGCCTGTCCGTTACGCGGATATTCACTGATGATAAAGTACCTGCCTGTATCTCCCTCCTTGAACATATTCAAATTGGTAATCTTCTCGCCCACAAAAATCGTTACCATCGTGTCACGCGTCAGATAATTCTTATAATTCACCGTAATCTCATTGGACCAGATTCGGTTCACGCAAATCTCGTTTCCGACAATGGAAGCCTGTACTCTGTCGCCCTGCTTCAAATTGTTCGCACTGTATATCGGCTCCGTATGATCCAACAACATGCCGTTATTTACAAACCAATTGTAATTCCAATGCTCGCCTACATTACCTCCGACAGTGGAAACAAATACCAATTCATCTCCGAAATGCTTGTCCGTCATGTCACACTCAATGGTCAATGTTCCCGGCTCGATAACCCGCACGACCATAGTGTCTACGATCCGTTCTCCCGCATAACATACATCATTACCCGGCTTCAACTCACATTTCACCCACGTATCCCTGTCGTTCAAATGAATAGTGGTATATTCTCCGTATCCTCTTTCCCAAATATCCTGATGCCATATCAAGGTCGGTTGATTACCGGCATGTTCCCACTTCGCCCGGAATATCAATGAGTCACCTTGACAAGCTATCGTATCGTGGATATTGTTGTCGATAGACAAAATAGGCTGTACCCAAGGTTTCACGCGCAGGAATACCGAATCGCTCACTTCATGTTCCACGCACATATCTGCGGACGGTTCGAACACGGCACGTACCCATGTATCCTGCTGATCCATCACAAATTTCTTGGTCAAACCTCTGCCCCGGTCGAAAATATCCCTGTACCAATGCACCTCTGACCCCGGTTTGTCATTCTCCAACGCCGCAGTGAATGTAATCGTATCACCCGGACAGAAACGTTTATCGGGATCTACAGAAGTCAGAATATTCAACTTCACATCATCCGGTGTTCTCGCTTTCAAACGCAACGCTCTGGAATATACGGGCTCGCATGCACCGTCGCAATAAACCCCTACCTTCACCACGATATCATCCTCATAATATTCCGGAATCCAAGTCAATATCGAAGAATCACTTTCAATGACCTTATCCGCAGGCAAACCGTCAATGGTCCATGTATAGTGGGAAAATGCCACTTCTCCATATTCGGGATCCGCCAGTTCAATCAATGCTTTCACTGCAATACGGTTTCCTTTGCAATACCATCCGTCCACCTCGGAATTCTCTCCGGTCTCCGGCATAATGCCTTCGCCCATGGCAATATCACCCAATATATCGAAACATTCCTTCACGCTCAAATTAGCCTCTGCCTCCGCCGGTGCACCGCAATCTCCCTGCACCACACACTTCACTTTCCTGCCGTCCCAGCTTTCAGGCACCTCTTCCAGCAGCAATTCTTCCGTAGTCGCTCCGCTTACCTTCGGGAAAGAGGTCGTATTATCCGTAAAAGTATTCCAACTGTCCGAATCCGCATGATACCACTGCCACTGGTAAGTCAGATTATTGCCAATCGCCTTCACCGTGAAATTGACATTCTTGCCAATGGCAATCGCACGGTCTTTCGGAGCCTCCGTAATCTCTGCCGGCATATTCACCACAACCAGCACGGAAGCCGTATCGCTACACCCTGTAGCATCCACCGTTCCCGTCACCGTATAACGGGTGGTCGTCTCCGGCATATTTCCTTCTCCTTCCACGCCGCCGTTATCCCATACATAAGTATCTGCCGTACCGTGAGACTCTAAAGTCAGAGCCTCGCCCTTACAAATGGCTGTCGGGGTTGCCATGGCAGCCACCATCGGCTTTTCACTGACGGTGACAATCACGGAAGCCTCATTCCAACAACCTGCCGCGTTGGTTCCACGCACCGTATATGTCGTCTCGCCCATGGTAGGAGTAAACGGCACACCGTCCTGCACACCATTATCCCATTCAAAAGTCAAACCGGTATCTCCATTGGCTTTCAAAGTAATCGGCTCAAGACCGCACGCAATAATATCTTCTCCGGCAGTAACTTGAGGAGTAGGCATAAACTGCACATCCACCTCTCTCGGGGACACATTCCCGTCACATCCGTCTGCTACAGCTGCAGTGACCGCTTTAAAATTCTCCACACGATATTTACCGCGCTCCGCATAAGGCACCTGAACCTCCCATGTGTCGCCGGTTTCGTTACTAACTGTCTTCACAATATTACCCGATTCATGCACCAATTTAAAAGAATACGAGATACCGCCGGAAGCCGTCAATGTAATGGTCCGTTCCGCATCCGCTTGTGCACAAGCTTCACCGCTCACATCCACTTTCAATTGGGCACCACAAGCACAATCGGCTTCTATATCCACACGTACCAAATTACACTTGTTCTTATCCTGCACATAATACGTATACTGCTGGTCGCTGGGCAATCCCGGCACTTTTCCGTTCTTCCCTGTCCACTGTGCGCCTTGCACCTCAACTTTCCCCTGGGCATCCGAATACAGTTTATAAGGAGCATCGCCGTTATTCACCACAATCAATCCGTCAAATGTAGCCGCATCCAGACAGAACGCGCTTCCTGTTGCGCTCACCAAGCCCAGAACAGTCACTTTAACATCTGCCGTTTTCGTTTGCCCAGCCTTGTCCGTTACCTCCACTTGAAGGGTATGCTCACCCGGCGTTACTTTATCCGCATTGGTAATCGTCACTTTATTCGTATTCCCACCACTCACTGTCAATGCTCCCGAAGTCCACTTATAAGAATAGGGTGCAGTAC
>CAJTSF010000069.1 GCA_910578985.1 uncultured Odoribacter sp.
AGCATCGATATTAACCGATGGGATTGGTACCAAACTTTTATTGTATTCATCGTATTGGCTGTTTAAAAGTTTAACACCATTGCTATTTCGGCGGATTGTCCTGTTGTTTGGGGAATTATGCACATTTTCACCTTTGGGGTCCAAGCACGCTCTTCCCCTTTGGCAACACACCCGTCGATGATGTTCCAAAGGTAGATGATTGCTGCCCCCGCAATGAATCCGTTGCGCAGATTCTGCCTTCTGTCGGCATCATTGAGGTATTTCCGTTGGGCGGAGGAATCATGTGTTCCGTTGAGTTTGGCAATGCTGGAGGCACGCAGATTCTCGCATGCCACGATACCTCCGATGGCTGCCGCTTCGCCGGCAATGAACAGGGCAGCTTTGGTCTTGCTGCCTTTGTAAAGCTGTTGCATGCCCGGAATGAACACGCGGGGCGAAAAAGGATAGACGTCCGACACGCGTTGGTTTTCAAAATGCTGTTTTATGATTTCTCGGAGCGCTTTTCCTTCGATTTCCCCTTCCAATTCATGGCTTCCCGATATATAATCTGCCATCTTATCGGGCAGCCCGCGCTTGTACACCCGGGCAAGCACATAGCATGTGACATTTCCGT
The DNA here is from genome assembly GCA_910578985.1 of uncultured Odoribacter sp. Lineage (GTDB taxonomy): Bacteria > Bacteroidota > Bacteroidia > Bacteroidales > Marinifilaceae > Odoribacter. Next base: position 614 of record CAJTSF010000069.1, read on the forward strand.
CCTGATCTGCTTCTGTGAATTCAGGACTGCCGATTTCCCGGGTGTCGTTGAGAAGGACATTTATGAATTGTTTGCCTATCCGTTCCATTTTTGTGTCGATGTCCGTTCCGCGATTATTGCCGTACACCCGAATATAATCCTCGATGACCCCTTTGTAAGTGTGTGCCATCTTTTGTCGGATAATGTCTTGGGCGTTCTTCAATGACAGCATGTGCAATTCGCCCATGCGTGCTTTCGGACCGTTGGCTATTCCCAAGGCTTCGTAGTATTCATCCGTATCTCCTTTGGAGGTCGGAATTGCCAATCCTTTGGCTGTTTGTGTCGCACAGATGATTATCAATGCTGTTGCAAACTGAATGAATGTTTTGTTTTTCATGGCTGATATAAATTTAAAGTGTGAATCATTTACTTCGTCAGTTTCCGTACGCAACGACCGGAAGCGGAAGTTGTCGGATACATATTGCTTAAACTGCCATCCGAGAAATGTACATAGTAGTAATTAGCATTGTAGTTAGCGGAAGAAGAACTCCAATAACGCGAATTTGCATCAAATCCTCCGATGGCTTTTTGATTCGTATAAAGTGTCATCAGTTCTTCTTGGGTTGGCAAGCGCCAATCGTTGTATCCGCCTGTGATGGAATTCTCACACATGGCTTTCACGGAAGTCCAGTCATTATAACCGATATCCGTTTTTTGTACGGCAATTCCGGTTGAGGGTAATTCATAATATTTTTCAAATTCTATGATTTCTTTTATCTCAATCTTCACAACTTCTCCATAAACCGTTCCTAATGGATTGGTAGCATACGCCCGCACATAACAGGGAATGGGTAAATCAGGGAAAAACAGACTATACATCCCCTCCTTTCCATCGGTGTCTTTGATGATTTTATTCCCCTCTTCCATGGATAGGTCGGAGGTCTTTCCATAGATGAATCCGCGTTCTGTATATGCCGGATCGCCGGGACTCACAACTCTTCCCCGCAATGTGGCTCCATTGGCTTCAATATCCATTGCCTCTTCCGTGACGACGACCGGTTTTGCCTCGGCAGTGGTAAAGTAAGTTTCGTTGGAACTGTATGCCGTGTCTTCGGCGTTGATGGCATAGGCACGGACATAATAGGTTTCTCCCATAGGCAACCCCTCCAGGCGGTAGCTGTATTTCTGTCCGTCGTTTTGAGCGACCGGCAACTTTTTCAGCGTGCTTTCCAGTGTCGGCATGCTTTTCCTCCCGTACACGAATCCGCGTTCGACGTATGCCGGGTGTCCGGCATGAACGATTTCGCCGTTCAGGATTGCAGCCGTGGTCAAGGGGTAGGCTTCCAGTATGTTTACGGTCAGTTTTTCCGCCTCGATTCCGGTGGCTGTAATCCTGACTTCGGCACTGCCATTGGTGGAGGAACGGACGATGAGGGTCGTCTCATTTCTGCCGATTCGAAGCCGTTGCCGGTCGATGAATACCGTAATCGCTTCCGTCTGGTCTTTGACCAGGCAACCGGTGTCGGGTTTGACTGCGCTTATCCAAGGGCAGTTTTCCACGATTTCCCACCTTAAAGGCTGGTAATACTTGTTTTCAATGCTGAAAGCGCGAACCTCGTCGTTTCCCCCGAAATCCAGCGAATCCACGGAAGCCGTGATGATGGCGGGAATGCTTTTCAGAATGAAGTCTACTTTTTTCTGTTCGCCAAGTTCAATGGGTACGCTTTTTTCTTCTTTCACATAGCCGTCCTTATCAATGGAAATATGATAAATCCCTTTCTGTGGCAAACTGAACGAGTAACTGCCGTCCGTCCCGGTAACGGTTGAGCGTCCGGTGGGAGCGAGCATTAGGGTTACAGCGTTGAGCGGAGTGCCCGACACATCCGAAACAATACCGTATATTCCTGTTTTTTTCTCTTCTTCCACATCTGTTGAACAGGCGGGGAACAAAAAAAGCAAACCCAATATGCAAGAGTAAGTTTTCATGGCGTTTTATTTGAGTAAAAATTGCACTTCTTCATGCGCACCCGGTGCTAATTTGATTTCCAGGGGCTCTTCTCCCTCAATATAAAGGGTATAGTTCCCTTCGTCCAAATCGGTGAAAAAGAAACTGCCCAATACATCGGTTTGGGTGATTTCCTTTTGCGGGCATGGCTGAGGAAACGAACAGCCATTCATGACATATCGTAAAGTTACTGTTATGTTTTCTTTTGCCGTCGGTTCGTTTTCCTCCATGGAATAAACCAAGCCGGAAATCATCCCGCTTTCTTCTTTCGTGCAGGCGGCAAATGACCCGAAGAGCAGCAGAAAATAGAGAGTCCGTTTCATAATCATTCTTTGTTTATCGGTGTCAGTGTTATATCTACTTGTATCTTTTCGCGGCTGATGACCGGAACTGTTTTGCGGTTAGGCTCATATCCGGGCTGCTGCACGATGAGCGTATAAGTCTGTACGTCGAGGTTTGTAAAACAAAAGAACCCCTCTTCTTGTGTCTGTTGGGTGATGTTCAATGGGGAAAGGGTCACGGAAGCGTTCGAAACGGGTGTTCCGCTTACTTCATCGATAACCTTCCCGTGTATTTCGGCAAAGAGTTGGCAGTCACGTTTGCAGGCAGTGTTCCACCATCCGATGCACAACAAACAAATGATACCTGTTATTTTCGCTATGTTTTTCATCTCCTGTATATGTTTATTAAAATACGACTCCTATCCGTACACTTGCAGAGCGGGTATACCAGTCGCTGTTTTTTCGAGCTTCCAGTATTCCGTAACGATAATTGAAATCAAGATTGAATTTGCCAAACACAATTCCCACGCCGGCATTCCCGCCTACATCGAAATAGTTCCACTTCCATTCATC
>CAJTSF010000070.1 GCA_910578985.1 uncultured Odoribacter sp.
TACTATCAGAGCATCGAGAAAGCTATGGTTTCCACCGTATATACGCTGTTGCGGGGCATATTGTTCCTTGTGCCGTGCTTCGTCCTGTTGCCCCGGGCATTCGGTGTCCCCGGTTTATGGCTCGCCATTCCGGCTGCGGAACTGCTGACCTGTGCCGTCATTTACATCCGATACGTCAGGCGGAAATTCGTCGGTATCTGAAATACGATTGCTAACGATGGTCTATCGCACATAAAACGCCTTTCTGCCCAAGAGAAAGAATTTGACATTGAAATATCATGACATCATGAAATAAACAAGAAAGAACCGATCCGCACCATATCCAAGGAACTTACCCCACCCATGTCGCAGGAGAAAATCACCTCTGGTGCTCGACAAAGCCGTCGGGATAACCAAGCGTACCCTTGCGGCAGATGAGTCTGTGAAATAGTCCGGCTTCGGTTCTTTCGTCATGAAAGACGTTCCGTCTCGGCTCTTTTACTATGCCGGTTGGAAAAATACACCGCCTCCAAAGACACAAAACGAATCACATTTGCCTCGTCCCGAACGAAATAGTCTATGATTGGATTAGCCACCGTACGAATACGCGCAACGTTGGTTGTACGACAATATACAGTGTAAAAGTGAGCCTATCAACAAAGCGCGAGTACATGCAAATACTTATCTTTGCCGGCGGATAAGTCAAATGCAAAAACGAATTTTATCCGATTTTTCCGAGTACGCTATGTCTATCCCACCTGTAGCTCCTCGATATTGACCAGTTTATTGGCGATGGCGTAAATCGTCAGCCCGGCAGTCGTGTGAATCTGTAACTTATTCGAAATATTGCGGCGATGGGTGGCTACGGTATGCACCGAAAGATACAGTTCCTCGGCAATCTCTTTGTTGCTCATCCCCTTCGTCACGCAGGCGATAACATCCTTTTCGCGGTCGCTCAATGCCTCCAGCTTGTCTTTCCTGTCAGGAACATCTTTGTCGGTCTTGTCCGCATAGGTCGTTGCACCCTTTTCCCGTAACTGCTGCTCGATGAGCTTGACGGCAGGCACGAACAGGTTGTCCTCGATCAGGCAGTGCGACGTCATATCCTGCTCGCACGAAATGATTTCCAGCAAAGCCGCATTCAGCAGATAATTGTTCTTCTCCGGATAACAACGGATGATAACGTCCTTCAACTCTTTGAGCTTGTCACCGATAGGCGCATGCTTGCTCGCAAATTCGGAGATGGTGTAGTTGCGTTTCAAATGGCCTTGCGACAACTGCTCGACATAGGCAAAAATCACCTCGTCCTCATAGTCCATATGCTTGCGCACCGCCATGACATACTCGTCGTAGAAACGGATGATGAGCATGGCAATATCGTTGGTTCCCGAACAGTCGATGGACTCAATCAGTTTACGGCGGATATTCGGGAGGTTGAAATCCAGAAAATACTCGTGCGACTGTTTCAGATAGCGGATGAGCGAGGGCAACGATACCTCCTCGTAATGGTAATCCCTTCCCGTGATATAATTCACGACCGCCAGAAACGTCTTCTCATCCACATGATGCATCCGGCAGACCTCCCGCACCGACTTCTCGCCAAACCCCAACGATATGCCGAAACGCCCCATGACCAGAATCAACTCGCTGTTGTTCCTGACCAGATCGCGCATCCTGTCGAGCGGCTGATAACATCTATGGTCTTTCATCGGCTTCTTAGAAATTATTTATATCCGACCGCAAAATTACTCACTTACATAAAAACAGACAATACTCAAATCGGGTGAATGGTAGAGCAGTAGCGTTACAAAATACTAAAATCGGAGTATTGCCCGCCTTGCAGAGCACGGGTAATTTTGCAGCCGAAAAAATAAACAAAACTTAAAAAACAGATATGAAACTGAAAACGATTTTAGCAGTTGCTCTCGTGGCGCTCAGCTCGGCAGCGTGCAGCGAGGATGAGAAACAGCCGGTCGTAGCCGATATCGTCGGCAGTTACGAGGGGTACACACTGGCAGGTTGCGCCTATTTCCAGAATACCTGCACGGCCGGCGAAACCGTCGTCGTGACTGAAAACACCGACGGCACGGCCAGCGTAACCTTCACCTCCGACTCGTGGGGCGAGTTTACCATCCCCGGTGCGCGAATAAGCGGGAACGGTGGCACCTACACACTCACAGGCAGCGGTCAGACAAAAATGGGTATGGATGGCAACGTCTCTTCCTACGATTGTACATACACCGCAGTGATTCATTCACGCGAAAAGGCACAGATGCAGTTCAAGGTCGCCGGTGTCATGGGAGGCCTGACCCTCGACTTCTCCACAGGAGAGGCTCCCGCCGACCTGCTGCTGGCCGGGACCTACAAAGGCTACACCGATGCCGACTGTACTTATTTTCAGGACCGCTATACCGACGATGAAAGCCTGAAGGTGACGGCCAACGGCGACGGAACCCTTGCCGTCCTCTTCGAATCGGCGGCGTGGGGCACATTCAAGGTAGATAAAGCCACCGTCAGGAAGAACGGCGACAATTATACAATCACGGGCGAAGGGACAGTGTCGATGAGCATGGGAGACAACGTAAAGGACTATGCCTTCACCATGACCGGAGAGAGCAACGCCGCAAAGGACGACTATTCCATTGCATTCAACGTACCTGCCGTAATGGGCGGCCTCACCGTCACGCTGCTGCCGGGCAAGGCTCCCGCCACCGCAGAGTAATCACCTAATAAGAATAGAGATGTCTGTAAGCCATAAAATAACATCTATTCTGCCGGGAGTGATAGCCATGCTATCGCTCTCGGCCTGTAACGGCATATTGGAGGATATCTACGACGCGCCCCGACCCGAAGATACCCGGACCTACGGTTTCATCGCCGTCGATGACAATACGCACACGGGGCGCATATACCTCGACGCGACGGACTACACCGAGTGGCACTACATCGACCTGCACGGTAAGTCGGTAACGACGGCTTCCGTAGATGCCGAGGCACCCGCGAACTGGGACTTTGCCATACACCGCTACGACGCCAAGACCAACGACGGCGCCGTCACGGAGAGTGCGGCAGCCGATTTCGGCATGCTGCCCGCCATAAGCTCCATTCCCGCAGAGGCCTTCGTGACCGACAAGTGGACGACCGACAAGATAACGGTGGACATGTCGCAGATGATGGACGGTATCATCCGCTATGCCGAAGACTGGTATAACCCCTGCCTCTCCGGATGGCTCCATGTCGATACCTCGACCATGCCGCCCGTCTATACGCTCTCGGGAAAAATCTACCTGCTGCGCCTCCCGGACGGCACCTGTGCCGCATTGCGCCTGACGGACTTC
>CAJTSF010000071.1 GCA_910578985.1 uncultured Odoribacter sp.
CAGAACCTCGGCACGAGCATCTCCATTACCAACCAGTCCGCGGGGGACCAACTGTTATCGGAACTCGGCAAGGGGGCGATTCAAGGGGTGTCGCAATATGTCTCCAAGAAACTGCGGGAGGAAAAGGTGCATCTCAAATCGGGATATGCCCTGATGTTGAGCCAAAAGAAAAACAACTGATTATTCACCATTTAATTTTTAAGCGTATGAACAAAGTAATTGTAATGTTTGCCCTTATGCTGGGCATGACGATGAGTGCTTTCGCACAGGAAACGAACGGAGTAAAAGGAAAGACGGAGTGCCAAACCGGCAATCCCCTGAAATTGACCAAGGAGGCCTATCCCCGGATGGAGACAGAGGGGGACTTGTACCACGGCCTGACACGCAAACTGACGTTTGACAGGCTGATTCCGCCGTATGGTCTGGAAGTGACTTACGACAAGACCACACACATTATCTTCCCGTCGGCGGTGCGCTATGTGGACCTCGGTTCCCCGCACCTGATTGCCGGAAAGGCGGACGGGGCGGAGAATGTGATCCGTGTCAAGGCCACAGTCAGGAATTTCAGGGAAGAAACCAATTTCTCGGTCATTACCGAAAGCGGGAGTTTTTACACCTTCAACGTGAAATACGCGGAAGAACCGCTGCTTCTGAGCGTTGAGATGAAAGACTTTATCCATGACGGAAGCACGGTAAACCGTCCGAACAATGCCCTCGACATCTATTTGCAGGATTTGGGCAGCGAGTCGCCGAAACTGGTGCGTCTGATTATGGAGGCCATCCATAAGGACAACAAGCGCAACATCAAGCATATCGGCAGCAAGTCTTTCGGCATCCAGTACCTGCTTCGCGGACTGTACACCCACAACGGGCTGCTCTATTTCCACACGCAGCTCTGCAACACCTCACACGTGCCTTTCGATGTCGATTTTATCACGTTCAAGATTGTCGACAAGAAGGTCATGAAGCGCACGGCTATCCAGGAGCAGGTCATCTTCCCGCTCAGGGCATACAACTATGCCACCGTGGTGGCCGGAAAGAAGGACGAACGTACCGTTTTCACGCTGGACAAGTTCACGATTCCCGATGACAAGATGCTGGTCGTGGAACTGCATGAGAAAAACGGCGGACGCCACCAGTCGTTCACGGTGGAGAACGAGGATATCGTCCGGGCAAAGGTCATCAACGAACTTAAAGTGAAATGACCATGAAAAAGCACGTGTTTATCATAGTTGCGGCAATGCTTGTCCTCTTCGGGGGACAGGCAAACGCCCAACGCTGTCTGCCCGGTATGCGGGGGATAGAACTGAGGGGCGGTTTTACGGACGGTTTCGGCAAGCCGGTGGATTTCTACACGGGTATCGCGATGTCGACCTATACCAAGCATGCGAACCGTTGGGTGGTCGGTGCGGAATACCTTCAGAAAAGCTACGGATACCGGGATATGCAGATTCCCCGTGCCCAGTTCACGCTGGAGGGCGGCTATTTCCTGAAATTCCTCTCCGATCCGTCCAAGACCTTCTTCCTTTCCATCGGCGGCTCCGCCCTTGCCGGTTATGAAACGGTGAACTGGGGCGACAAGCAGTTGCCCGACGGCTCGCTGCTCACGACAAAGGACGCCTTCATCTATGGAGGGGCGGTCACGCTGGAATTGGAGAGTTACATTACCGACCGTATCGTGCTGCTCGCCACCATTAGGGAACGCTGTCTTTGGGGCAGTAAGGTGGGACTGTTCAGTACGCAGTTCGGCCTGGGATTTAAATTTATCATCAATTAAAAACAAGAATGAATATGAATACATTGAATCAAAAAAGAGTATGGAGCGGACTGGTGTCCGTCCTGTTCGCAAGCCTGCTGGCTTGTCTGTTCACTGCCTGCAACGATAAGATTGACGTGCAGCAGGCGTTCCCTTTCACCGTGGAAACCATGCCTGTACCCACACGTCTTGTGTTGGGCGAGACGGCTGAAATCAGGTGCGAGTTGAAGCGTGCCGGGCGTTTCGGGGATGCACGCTACACCATCCGCTATTTCCAGCCGGACGGAAAAGGCTCGCTGCTTCTGGATAACGGCATGAAACTGCTGCCCAATGACCGTTACCCGTTGGATCGTGAAGTGTTCCGCCTATATTACACCTCCGGATGTACGGACCGGCAGACCATCGACATCTATTTCGAGGACAATGCAGGGCAGGTGGTATTGCTCTCTTTCTCCTTCAACAATGAAAATGAAGAGGAAGAGGTGACCGAAGTAACGGAAAAGAGTAAAGACCTGCCGACCATGCAGATCGATACGACACCTGTTCGCTTCCCGCTCGATTCGCCGGATGAATCCTCTTTCACTCCGCTGACAATGGAAACCGGTCTTTACAACAAAACGGCCTTATGAGAAGCAAACTGTTTGCCCTTTGGCTTTTGGCCTTTTCTTTTGTTCCCCGGCTGTTTGCCCAGACCGGGATTTCCCCGCCGGATGCCGGGCTGTTCAACAAGGCGGTGGCCTGTATCAAGGAAGCGGAAGGCTGGCACGGAAACCATCTGCCTTATGTGGGGTACGGCCACAAGATTCTTCCCCACGAGAAACTGACGGCCGATATGACGGAAGCGCAGGCGGATTCTCTGCTAAGAGCCGATTTGAGTAAACTGCATAAGATGTGCAGCCGCTTCGGAAAAGATGCCCTCCTGGTCGCAACGCTGGCATATAATGTCGGATATTACCGGTTGGTCGGGTACGGGAAGATACCGAAAAGCAGGCTGATCCAAAAATTGGAATCCGGCAACAGGAATATCTACGAGGAGTATATCTCGTTCCGATGTTATAAGGGGAAGGTGGTGCCGAGCATCGAGCGGCGACGGAAGAAAGAGTTTGAATTGTTATATATACCCTGATATATGTTAAGAGGAACAATCGAAAACGGTTGTTCCTCTTTGATTAGCCGATATACGATGCTTTATGGGTAGCGACAGCAGTCTGTATTCTTTCTGCCAGCAGGTGATAGATCTCCTTTTTTGTCCGGAGTTTCTGCCGGAATTTAAGCAGCTGCTCATCCGTCTGCTCATCGAAGAA
>CAJTSF010000072.1 GCA_910578985.1 uncultured Odoribacter sp.
CCTGACGGCTCGGGAGGGATTCACTCCAAAGTCGTGAATCCGGGACGGAAGATCAGAAACAGGAAAATATCAATGCGTATGGATGAAAACAGAAAGAAAAAATCGACAAAAGGTGTGGGGAGAAAACCTAAATCCGACCCCGCCGTGCATCGTTATGTGGTACGTTTGAACTCGGAAGAGAACGGGCGTTTCGACATCCAATTCCAGAAATCCGGATTGAAAGAACGTTCAAAATTTATCAAGGCTATGATTTTCGGTCGTGAAATCAAGGTCGTGAAAATCGACAAGGCGACAATGGATTATTACATCCGCCTGACCAATTTCTATCACCAGTTCCAGAGTATCGGCAACAACTACAACCAGACGGTAAAGGCTGTCAAGACCAATTTCGGGGAGAAACGGGCATACGCCCTGCTCCGGAATCTGGAAAAGGCGACCATTGATTTGGTCGTACTGAGCAAGCGGATTATCATGCTGACCCGTGAGTTTGAAGAAACCTACCTTATCAAAAGGGAAAGGGAGGAGGAATGACATGGTGGCGAAGATCAACAGAGGTATTTCCCTTTACGGGGCTATCATCTATAACCAGCAGAAAGTGGACGACAACACTGCCCGCATCATTTACGGGAACCGCATGATTGCCGATGTCACCGGCAATCCGGAGCAGGTCATGCGACAGACGATGTGGGCGTTCGAGAACTACCTGCTTGCCAACAGAAACACGGAAAAGCCCATACTGCACATCTCGCTGAACCCCTCTTTGGATGACCGTCTGACAGACGGACAGTTTGCGGAACTGGCAAAAGAGTATATGCAGAAAATGGGATATGGCGACCAGCCATACATCGTATATATACACGAGGACATAGACCGCCGGCACATCCATATCGTATCCACCTGCGTGAACGAAAAAGGGGAAAAGATTGACGATGCCTATGAGTGGAACCGTTCGATGAAAGCCTGCCGGGAACTGGAACGGAAGTTCGGCTTGAAACAGATCGAGGACAAACGGAAAGAACTGCTGGAACCATACCTCAAGAAAGCGGACTACCGCAACGGGGATGTGAAGGAACAGGTTTCCAACATTGTAAAAAGTATATTCGGCAGCTACCGTTTCCAGTCTTTCGGCGAGTACAGCGCATTGCTTTCCTGCTTCAATATCGAGGCGAAACAGGTCAGGGGCGATTTCGAGGGTACTCCCTATAACGGCATTGTCTATACCATGACGGATAATACAGGCAAACCGCTGTGCACTCCCATCAAGTCCTCCTTTATCGGGAAACGCTACGGTTACGAGGGGGTGGAAAAACGTATCGGTTACAATGCCCGCGAGTACAAAGCCCGGAAATGGCAGCCGAAGATACGGAACGATGTGGCACTTGCCATGCACGGCTGCCATGGTGACAGGGAGGAGTTTGTCCGCCTGCTCGGAGGAAAAGGAATAGACGTGGTATTCCGCGAGAACGATGAGGGACGCATCTATGGCGCTACCTTCATCGACCACAAGAACCGGGAGGTCTATAACGGATCGCGGCTCGGCAAGGAGTTCTCGGCGAATGTCTTTGAACGGCTCTTCAATAACCCGGGTGACATCCCGAATCTTGATGCTCCCATGCCGGAATCCGGTCTGCAAAGCGGATTCTCTTCCGATATGGAGAGTGCCATCGAACAGGCTTTCGGGATATTCGACATGGAGGCGAACGGTCCTGACCCGCAGGAGGAGGCACTTGCCCGAAGGCTGCAACGCAAAAGGAAGAAGAAACGCCGCTCTCGCGGAATATCATAATTACGAATTTATCAACATTAAAATCAGTTCATTATGCAACAGGAAGATGATTTGAGAGGACTGGCAAAGGTCATGGAGTTCATGCGTGCCATTTCCATCGTGTTTATTGTCATCCACGTCTATTGGTTCTGCTACCAATCATTTGTGGATATGGGTATAAATATAGGTGTAGTCGACAAGATACTCCTCAATTTCCAGCGGACGGCGGGACTGTTCGGCAACCTGCTGACAACAAAAGTATTTGCCGTCATATTCCTTGCCCTTTCCTGCTTGGGAACAAAGGGCGTAAAAAATCAGGAAATGACATGGAACAGGATATACGCAGCTTTCCTATCCGGGTTGGTATTGTTCTTCATGAACTGGTGGATGCTTGACCTGCCGTTCAGTCCGATGGCGGATGCCGCCATATATACGGTAACGCTTACCATAGGGTATATCCTTCTCCTGATGTCGGGTGTATGGATAAGCCGTATGCTGAAACACAACCTGATGGAGGACGTGTTCAACACCGCCAACGAGAGTTTCATGCAGGAAACACGGTTGATGGAAAACGAGTATTCCGTCAACCTGCCCACGAAGTTCGTGTATCAGGGCAAGGAATGGGACGGTTGGATAAATATCGTCAATCCGTTCCGTGCCTCCATCGTGCTCGGTACACCCGGTTCCGGAAAGAGTTACGCGGTGGTAAACAACTACATCAAACAGCAAATCGAGAAATCTTTCGCGATGTACATTTATGATTACAAGTTTGTGTGACGTGAAAAGTTGCATCAGTGGCTGTCAGCCGTTCACTCAGAGGAGTGAAAAGAGTTGACCTATTGTTTCGCCAATAGTAGCCTACGGCAGGTGCGTCTTATGATGTACCAAGCTGCTCGGACAAGGTAACCCTCCCGAAAGGGTCGAGAATGAACTGTGAGGGGACTTCAAGAACCGCAAGCATTATGCGGTTGGGGGGCTTGGCTTGACGGCATGGCTAACGCAAGTGAACTGTCAGAACCATCGTTAAGTCGAACAAGCTTACGAATGCTTACAAGCTTGAACCAAAACGGTGTGTGGCCGGATAACCCTGTGGATTTTGGGGTTACGCGAACAACAGAGCCACCGGTGGAGAGGCAGAGCCT
>CAJTSF010000073.1 GCA_910578985.1 uncultured Odoribacter sp.
CTCAATTCCACCTCTTGGGCTCCTGCCAAGTTCAACTGGTCGGGAGCATCCACCTCCAACGGCGGCAACACCGAAAGGCGCACGGAATCCATGCTGCTGCAATGGCCGTCCGACACCGTCAGGGTGTACACCCCACCCCGGGTCACGCGCAACCGGACTTCCTCCGCCGCGGCTCCCTCCACAATCTCCTCGCCTGCCCAAGCATAGGAATAGGCGGCATCCGTATATTGGGCTTTCAGTAAAATCTCTTCCCCCGGACAGCAGGTCGTGCCCTCTGCCAGCTCCGCAATCTTGGCTTCCGGTCCCGACTCGACGGTCAGGCGCAAGGTGTCGGAATACAGGTACCCCTCTTTCTCCGAATCCTTCACCCGGCAGAAATAGGAACCGTTATCCTTGTCCTCGCAACGGGCGATGTACAAATTGGGAGTGGTACAGATAAGCACGTCTTTCCCGCCGACATCGACCCGGTACCACTCATAGTTATACCCCTCATACAGCAAAGTCTGCAAACGGGCGATGACCGGGGTATGCAGGCAGACCGTGGTATCCTTACGCCTTAAATGAAGCGAAGGCCGGAGCACGCCGAAGCCGTCCCCCTTGCCTCCCAAATATTTCTTCGAACTTTGCCGGGCGGCACGCCCCAGTGTGTCGAGCGGTATGGAGCCGGCATGTTCTGTCCCTTGTATGGATACGGCATTTAGACCGACTTGTCTGTCGGAAGCGGTCGCCTCCAACAAACAAGCGGCAAGTAATGATGTAATATATATAATATGTTTAAACATCGTACACATACTACAAAGGGAAACGTATCAATGTTATTTCGTTATCTCGTCAGGTTGCAAAGCTTTGGTGCGGACGCAACGGACGGAGAAATAGAAACTACCAGTCATATTATTATATGCAGTTTGATTATCACTATTTGAAGATGCTAAATGCCTATAATCACTTGAAGAAAATATTGATGTCATATATCCATAATTGTTATAACCGTATGTAACAACAGTATTTTTATTAAAACCATTAGCATCTAACATTACATAATAAGGCATTGTTGTATAAGCATAAGTATACGACGTATTCCAAAAACGAGTTGCCGAAGTCGATGTCCACCACCACCCACGTGATGCTAAATCATTAAAACCACTTCTTGAATAAATTCCTGCATATGTACTTCGAGAACCGTTATAAGTATAAAACATACCACCTCCAGGTAACGCCGAAAATCCTGTTTTATTTGAACCGTTATCCCAATCATTCCGTTTAATATCCGTACCACGCGTTCCTGACGCGTTGGCTATCGTAGTCCACTCATCATCCGTCGGCAATTTCCATCCAGCAGGACAAGCACTTTTTGCCTGATTCCAATTATACAAACGCCCGTACATGCGACAATTGTTGTCATTATCCTGATAACATTTGGAACCCGAAGACGCATAGTTCAAGTTATCCGCCATCCAGCACTGCGTTCCGATAGCCACCGTGTTGTAAATATTTCCGGATTCCCCCTCGCGGGCATCGCGGAACGGGTTGCCGCAAATCACCTCGTCGGACTTGGCGATGTTGGCATCATTGCTCCGCACATTTGCCCAGATGGTGTCCCTGCCGGCGCAGAACCCGTCATAGAAATAACGATACAGCACCAACGGCTGGCGTCCCGAATTGACGATTCCCGAGTAGGTGAAGTCGTTGTACACCGGCGTATGCTGCCACTCTTTTCCCTCCCGCACGGTCAGGCTCAAATCCTTCAACGCCTGCCCCTTGAACTGCCACTGCACCGTCATCGGCAATTTCGAACGGATGGTGATGGCGGAAGAGGTGTTCACAATGTCCACCGTCACATCCCGCGGGGACAACTCCACCTCCGTATTGATGATTTTGATGATGGCCGCCTTGGAGAAAGAGTACCCCTGGCTGCTGTAAATGCACCGTTTGTAGCAATAAGTCATGAAGTTGTTCTCCACCGTATGGATGTTACGGAGATTCTTCAGGCGCAAATCCCTGCCGTGCTCGCCTTTCATTTGGAACCAGGGACCGGAAGCCGAATGGCTGTAAAGCCAGATGATGCTGTAAGCCCCCTCGATATCGTCGGGAATATCCCCCCGGATAAGGTAGTCCTCTCCGGAACAGATGGTGTCCGCCGCATCCGCTTCCGCCACCTGCAAGCCGTTCTGCAATGTCAGCACCGAATTGAACGTGGTCTGCTCCAGGGAACAGCCCAGACGGAACGTCACGTCCTCGTGCCGCACGTTGGGACGTCCCGTTTCATAACGCCCTTTGCTCAGGCTCCGGTCTGCCACCTGCAACTCTTTCGACTCGCTCTTGAAACTGCCGCCCCGCAAGGCAAACGCATTACCGTTGATCGGCCAGATGTTCGCCGCCACATCACTGTCGCCCGTGGTGTTCAAAAGGGTGCCGTTCCCGTGGTTGGCACGGGGCAAACCGGAAAACACACGTCCCTGCTCATTCAGGTTGTAATAAATCTCCGCCAAGTTGCCGCTCAAATCCGCGATGCCCCAGAAACTGCTGCCGGACTCCTGCTGTGAAGTCGCCCCTTTGGCAAAGGCGCCGCAACGCACCGGTCCGCCCAACACATTCCCGCCGTTCGCATTG
>CAJTSF010000074.1 GCA_910578985.1 uncultured Odoribacter sp.
ATAATTGATGTAATAAGGGGTAATGTTACATCCATCTCCCCATGCTCCGACCAATTGTGTGATGATATCTTCATATTTCCCATTATTGAAATTTTCGTATATTTGATCGGATTTCTCAAAAAGGAAATAATAATCTTTGTTTATGTGGATTGTTTTCCCGGTTTGGGAAATAATAAACAAGGGGGCATAGCCATAATCTGAACCAATAAATCTTACAGCTTTTTCACCTTCATATTCGCCGTTTATAGGAGTTGTACCGATAAGTTCCAGTGTTGATGGGTCTGCAAAGTAGATTTTATCAGGCATTGCCATAATGAACTTTGGTTGTTTTCCAAAGTAATCGTCTCCTAAGATTTTAGTAAATCCGACAGGATTTTTCATGTCTACTCCGGAATTAACCGTGGAAAAGCAATGTTCCAGTATTTTTTCTTCCACTCCGGCTTCGATTTCTTCAGGGGTCAGCGTTTTGAGAAAACTTAAATTCCCCTCCCCGTTTTCGTCTTCAGCCAACAGCATGACGCCCTCCTCAAAAGCGGCATTCACCCACACGGTATATTCTTTGAACACGGCTTCATCTCCGTTGAATACTTTCAGGCGCAGACGGTGTTTTCCTCTTTGACGGAACGTGTAGTGCAGTTCCTCTTCTTCGCTAATCACTTTCAGCGTGTCGGTTGCCGTTTCGCTGGTATAGGGGGCTGCTGCCCATTCATACGCGAGCGGTAAATCAGGCATGGTTTGACTCACGGGGACTTTGCGAATCAGTTCGAAGCCGAAGTCCACATTCAGTTCTTCCGTCTCATCTTCGATGGTGATTTCCGAAACAGAGCGGATGATTCCTGTCGAATCGTCCCGGTTGCAAGCAGCAAACAGCAGGAACAATATGGGTAATATGTATAACTGTTTCATGATTATAATTTCAATGGTTTATGTTTAATGTAATTCTGGTTTGGGGATAGTGATGGTCGGGTGGTCTTTGTACTGTTCATACAAAGGAGTAAGGACGTATTTGGCAAAGAAATTGTCATACATAGCCAAAGGACCTTGCATTTTTACAGCATCCACAAAATATTCCCCGTAGCGGTTAATCAGTTCGTTGAAAACAGGAGGATTGGTTTCTTCCGTCAGGTAGAAGTAGTGGAAAAACCATTGGGCGACTTCAAAGTTATATACATCTAATTTATTTTCGTCCCACCATTCCGGTTTAGTCGGGCGTTTATCGCTGTACGTGATTTGGAAAAAGGATTGCCCTTGTATTGCTTTCAGGTCTTCTGTTTCCTGCAATTCCAATGAAATGATGTAGGTCGTGTCGGTCAATTCGGGATCTTTGTCGCGGTAGAACGTAATTTCGACCGCCCCTTCCAGTTGGTTGGGTCCCAGTTTCAGTTTGCTTTCGTCGATGGAGTAGTGCACGCCTTCGGTCATCGTGGTTTGCTCCTTGATGACTTTCACGCCGAACGTGCGCTCCCTGTCGGTGGGCATACCCATCAGTTTGACGGGGATTTTCAGCGTCACCTGGGTCAATAATTGAAAGCCGTATTCATAGTGGATGGAATCCGTTTCTGCTTTTTCGCCTTCATAGGTGATGTAGACGCCGTCCTTTTGGTCGGTGTCGTAAACGGGATAGTCCTCGTTGGTGCAGGATGCCGCCAGCATGCCGGCAACAAGAGCAAGCCCTGCGAATAGATTCGTATATTTGTTCATGGTCATTGGTTTTTATTCGTTTCTGTAATCGTATTCTTCCACCGGAATCGGCAGGACGTAGAGTTTAGGGCTTGCCGTCAGGGTCGTCTTTTCTTCGTTGGAGAGGATGTCGCGGTTCTGGCGTTTCATGTTGTACCATTCCAACCCTTCCCCGAAGAACTCTTTGCGGTATTCGTTGTTGATATTCTCAAGCGTGAGGGGCAGGTTCCGGTTCTCGAAGGTGTTCAAGCCTCGGGATGCGATTTGCAAATCGAAATATTTGCGGGCTTCCGTGGGGTTTTCCTCCAGCAGGGCTTCCGCTGCGATGAGGTACATCTCCGCCGTGCGCAGCAGGGAGAATCCCCGGATGGCATCGGCACGGTCGCTCAGATTCTCGATCTTCATGTAATCGACCAATTTCAGGTGCCGGATGCTTCCAACGTTAGACGGTGTGCGGAAATGATTCATACGGAAGTCGGTGCCGGAGTTGTCGTTGTCTTTGGCATAGACGTTTTGGTAGGTGTCCGGATAGGTGGAACCGGATTCCGTACCGTATGGACTCAAGGAGAAAAAGGATTTGTTGTTGTACAGGTATTTTTGCGTGTTGTCCTGCCATGCCGTGGAATATACGCCCCAGATGGTCTCTTTTTCCGAGAGAATGCCGGTCAGGAAGTCCTGCACTTCGGTGCGGTCTACCAGCGGGAACTTTTCCGAGTCGATGACTTTCCGGGCGTAGATGCCTGCTTGCTTCAAATCGCCTTTCATCCAATATACGCGGGCAAGGGTGGCTTGTGCGGCATAGAGGTTGAAATGGGTTTCGCGGGTCTTGGCGAAAGCTTTGCGGCTTTGGTCTTCGCGGGGATACACCAGCAGTTCTTCGTCTTGTTTCAGCAGTTTTTCCGCTTCCAG
>CAJTSF010000075.1:0-1567 GCA_910578985.1 uncultured Odoribacter sp.
CCTCCGCTGCAATCAGGTAAACTTCCGAAAGGCGGAGCACGGTGTAATTGTTTTCAAAAGAGGGGACATCATATTGCGCACCCGGGTATTTCTCCAACACATAATGCCAGCCGTCACTGTCGTTGCCGACCCAACGGAACATTTGCCGGCGGACATCCGAATCCCAACCGATGCCACTGAGTATCTCTGCAAAAGGATTGGTGACATAAACGGATGCATACCCCCACCAATGATACAAATAAGCCAGCCCGTCACGCCCGGGATTGTTGGAACCGGTGTTGGCAATCTGGAAAAGGGCTTCGCAGCCGAACTTGTTGTTCAAGGCGAATTGCGCCACATAAGCGTCACGGGAAGCCAAATAATAAGAACCGGCATTCTCCAGGTCACGAATCAACCGGTCGGCCGTCTCGAAAGCCTCCGCATTTTTCTCGCAATAGAGATATACGCGTGCCAGGAGCGCCCGTGCCGCCCAAGCATTGATATGCCCGTCGTTTTTGGAATCGGACAGCAACGGGATGGCGTCTTTCAACTTCCGGATGACAAAGTCATAGCAATCCGCCACCTTGCTGCGGTCCGGAAATTCATCGAACCCGATGGCATGATCGACAATAGGAATGCCCGCCGACTGTCCGTTATCCTTCGCATAAGGATAGCCGTAGCAACGCAAAATGTCGAAATGGCAAAGTGCGATGACCGCCAGCGCCTGCCCTTTATAATCCGCCAGATCCGCCGGGGAGGCATCCTCGATAAGCCCGTCGTCGATGGCACGGACAATATTCCAGGCATTCCGGATGATATAATAAGGACGTCCCCACAGACCGCCGTTGTTGGGAATATCGGCGGTATGCTCAAAGGTGTAGAAGCGGTACACCGACCCCCGTCCGCTGCTCCAGGAAGTTGCCTGAAGGTCATCCCCCTTCACATCGCCGTAAAGGAACATGGAACCATTGTAATAATAAGTCGAAGCCATCAAGGCGTACAGACCGTCCACCGCAGCGGTGACATCTTTGTATCGGGTAAAGGCACGCCCGGTTTCCATCTGGGCGGAAGGTGTCCGGTTCAGGAAATCCTCGCTGCAGGCAGCCAGCAGCCAAACCATTCCGAATAATATGTATATCCTTTTCATAATGAATCGCATTTAAAAATTAGAAACTGATTTCAACGCCGAAAGCATAAGTCTTCAACGGAGGCAGAGAAAGCCCCACCACACCGCTGAGCTCCGGGTCATACTGGTCATACTTTGCCCACGTCAGCAGATTGGTGCCCGAAAAATAGATGCGCGCACCGCTGAACCCGATGGGCTGCAACCACCGCTCCGGAGCATTCACGCCGAGCGTCAGGCTCTTGAGCCGCAGATGGTCGGTGCTGTGGATGCCTCGGGAGGAATGCCACCAACCGCCGAATTCCTGTCCGTCCACATAGCGGGGAATATCGGTCTTGTCGCCCGGTTTCCGCCAACGCCGCCGCAATTCCGTACTCTTGTTCGTGGCGGTGTCGTAGCCGTCGTCCTGCAACGCCCACATGTAGGAGTCATAGCTGTATCCACCGAGCGAGAACGACAGATTGA
>CAJTSF010000075.1:1597-2283 GCA_910578985.1 uncultured Odoribacter sp.
GTTGGACAACCCTCCCGTCAGTTTGGGGTACGAATCCTCGAGAGGCACGACCGCCGCATCATTGGGGTCGTATATGATTTCACGGGAACGCCCGTCGCCGGTCGCAACATTGGAATAGTACATGGGACGCCCGTCGTCCGGATTGACGCCGGCATACTCCCGCAAAGCAAACGTTCCTAAGGCGAGTCCCTCTTTCACGATATAGTTCCCATTGAAATACTCCTTCACATCCGCCAGACGGATGACCTTGTTCTTGTTGTGCGTCAGGTTCAACGAAGTCGTCCACGTGAAATGGGAACGGCTCATGTTGGTGCTCCGTATCTCCACCTCGACTCCTTTATTCTCCATTTGCCCCACATTGTCGATAATGGAGCCGAAACCCGTCACCGGATTCACGGAACGGCTCAACAACAAATCCTTGGTCTTGCGGCGGTACCAGTCGAAAGAAATATTGACGCGTTCGGCAAGGGTCAGGTCCACGCCCAAATTGAGCGCATAGTTCCGCTCCCAGCTCAATCGGTCATTGGCAAGACTGGACTCCACCATCGCCGGCAGGTCATTGTAACTGTAACTGAGGGAATACAACCCGAAATAGCCATACAAACCGGTCGGGACATTGCCGTTCACCCCATAGCTGGCGCGTATCTTGGCATCCGTCAGCCAGGACTCCAGGCGTCCCATGAAAT
>CAJTSF010000076.1 GCA_910578985.1 uncultured Odoribacter sp.
TATCCACCGCCACATCCAACACCCGTCCTTTCACCACCCTCACCAACTTCGACTGCGCGCAGGGCGGCTTCTGGAAATGCAACCCGCGCACCACCCCATAGCAGGATTTCGACTCGTTGTCCTGCACGAACACCGTGCGGCACACCTCCGTCTCAAACTCCCGCTGCGAGAAAGACTCAAAAAAATACCCCCGCTCATCGCCGAAAATTCGGGGCTGCAAGATAACAACCCCCTCTATGTCGGTCTTTATTACTTCCATAACCTCAGTTTTTGCTTAAACATATCGCCAACTATAGCGCATGCTAATTTTCACAAAAATAGTACATTCTACCTACAAACCAACCCACTTCCTCAGAGTTTTTGCTCAAACTCATCCGCCATCTTCATCAGGTGCTGCCCGTAAGGATTCTTCAACATCGGCTGCGCCAATTCGCGCATCTTGTCAGACGTAATCCATCCCTTGCGCAAAGCGATTCCTTCCAGACAAGCGACCTTCAACCCTTGCCGCTTCTCAATGACCTCCACGAAAGTGGACGCCTCGCTCAAAGAATCGTGCGTCCCCGTATCCAGCCAGGCAAACCCGCGCCCCAGCAATTGCACCTTCAGTTCCCCGTCCTGCAGGAAACGCTGGTTCACCAGCTCTCCCCGTGCCGACGGCTTAATGTGCTTGGCGACATCCACCACCTTGTTCGGATAGAAATACAAGCCCACCACCGCATAGTTGGACTTCGGCGCTTTCGGCTTCTCCTCGATGCTCAACACATTCCCCTCCTTGTCGAACTCCGCCACGCCATAGCGCTCCGGGTCATTCACCCAATAGCCGAACACCGTGGCTTTTCCTTCCTCCTCTGCGGTACGCACCGCCTCCTCCAACATACGCGTGAAGCTCTGCCCGTAGAAAATGTTATCACCCAGCACCAGACAGGCGGAATCCTCCCCGATGAACTTCTCCCCGATGATGAATGCCTGCGCCAACCCGTCCGGGCTCGGCTGTTCCGCATACTCGAACCGCACCCCGTAATCCGAACCATCCCCCAGCAACCGCTGGAAGCCCGGCAAGTCCTGCGGCGTCGAAATCACTAAAATCTCCCGAATCCCTGCCAGCATCAGCACGGAAATCGGGTAATAAATCATCGGCTTATCGAAAATCGGGAGCAACTGCTTCGACACCCCCTTCGTAATCGGATACAGCCGCGTGCCGGAACCTCCGGCAAGTACTATTCCTTTCATAGACAAATGATTAATTTATAATGCTAACGAAAACACCCCCAATACCCCACACTAATCTATTCCTTAAGAAAATTCTTCAAGGCAACTTTATTAGAGCAGCCACCTTGTCAATAAAATGCTTCGTAGGTGTCATTATTGAATCAACCTCCTCTTTGGAAAAATCAAACAAATCATTATAATCTCCTTTGGAACGCCAATTCAATAATTTTGCATACACTCGAAATTCATCTACAGACAAAATACCGGTCCGAACAATACATTTTGAGAACTGCCCAATTACACCGGAATGAGATTTTGCCGAAAATTTGTTTATATAACAATAAAGCAGAAGCCGAATAAAAGCACGCATAATACAAACGATTAATCACAGAATTCCACTGTGCTGCGTCATACAACACACATGCCGCCCCATAAACCTCTTGAGCCTTCTCCAATCGATAACGGACATAAGCGATCATATCGTCATTATAATCCGTCATAATAACACAGCTTCTGATTGCACATTTTGATAAAACGGAGTGATGGCATGCCGCAAATGCCAATCTTTCATTCCATAAGCAAACAACTGAATCACCTGTCCTGTCTCCACCATCAAATCGCACATATGATCCATAAAACGCTCCTCTTCCCTAAAAGACAATGTATCCTTCTGCGAAAGCACCAATACATCCCAATCAGAATCCTCCCGCGCCTCTCCTCTCACACGTGACCCATATAGCCAAACCTGTGCCGTAGCATCCACTTCATGCACATTCCGCTTGATCAACTCCAACATCGTCTTATAAGTCACTTCCATCATTCTCATTCTTTCCAACAAAACTATAAAAATTTTCTCACATATCAAATTATCTCACGTAATAAATAGCAATTTAAAACGTTCCTTCAACTCCTGTCATTTATCCATCATGCCAGCCGTATTCCATTTAACAATGCCATCTTTAACTTGGCAATCATGCGCACCCTTTCCAAAATCCCTTTCTTTTTCCCTGCAT
>CAJTSF010000077.1 GCA_910578985.1 uncultured Odoribacter sp.
TTAATAATCCTCATGTTAGTGGATGATTTCTAGTTCAGTTAAGCCTACGAAGTCTGCCATTTACATTTTGTGTATACTGCGCTGCCGTGACGTCATTTATGCAGCCGGATCGGGCGTTTCTCCGTCCCCTTCATTACCGTCTCCACCGGGCTTGTCGCTTCCACCGGAGTTGCCGCCTTCCACGCTGCCCGCATCGGAAACAAGTTTATCATAGCGGACACACTTCGCACCGGTCACCATCGAACGGGTAGCCGTAGTGCGGTCGAGATTCTTGGTAGTCGCCGGTTGGAAGCGGACGGTAAGCGTAGCCTGTGCAGCCGACACTTCGTCGGAGGTTTCCACACCTCTGCCACGAGCCACCATCACCATGCGGAAGGTGCCGAGACCGTCGACGCTTACGCTTTCCGAAGATTGCAAGTGCTGCGTCATCACCGTCACCAGGTTGTCGAGCGTGTTTTTCACGTCACCCGGAGAGAGGGAAGAGTAGGCGGCTATTTCTTTCGAAAGTTGTGCGGAATCCACGTTTCCCGAACGTACTACTCGGGGATAAAAGAGTTTTTTACCGCTTTTTTGGTCTTCCAGAGTTGACTGGAAGGGTTTGTACAATACTGGCATAATTGTAATAGTTTTTTAGTTGTTAATAATTCTAGTTCGTCTGTGTCTTTAAGCTTATCGACAATGCAAATATAAGGCCTTATTTCCGATTGACAAAGAGATTTTGAAAATGTGCGTTAATAAATTCGTTAATATGAATATTTGTTATATACCGCTTATTTACAATGCATTATGAAGCATAACGGCATCATAACCCTTATTCATTCAGTTATTCAGGATACTCAACAGATAATGACCGGGCAGTTTGATCTTTCCGGCACTTGCCCGGATGACGCTGAAACCCTTCCAGACCTTGCCTCCGATTTCTCCGTAATTACTTTTCAGCACGATTGCATACTGTTCGGAGGGAGGGATACGATAGAGGCGAAGGTTGTCCAACAGTCCGGAAAGGTTGCGCGGATGCCCGTCGGCAGGAGCTTGCATCCGGTCAATATCCGACTGGGTCAGTTCGCGTTTCTTCTTCGCCGGTTTTCTGTTAGAAGAATCTCCTCCCTTTTCTTCCTCATCCCCTCCTTTGGGCAAAGGAGGGTTAGGGAGGATGTTTTCTTTCCTTTCCTTTTCTTTTCTTTTTAGGAGGGTGCTTTTTGTTACAGTATCCGGGGATTCTGTTACAGTATCGGGGGTTTGCGTTACAATATCCGCGGTTTCTGCAACAGCATCCGGGAGGATCGAGTGTACGGTTTCCTCATCCGGCAGCAGACAGTAGTCCGGAGAAATATGACGGCGGCTGCGGCGTTTAGTGACAAAAAGGAACTGCCGCTGAATGTCGGCGGAAGTCAGGATGCCGTAACGTTCGTAGAGCGAGGAATCGAAGAAACCGTACTCCACAAACAGATGAAGCACCTGGCGGACATTATCGTTGTCCGTGCAGAAGAGCTGGTCGGAGAGTTCGTCATAGAAGTCATCGTCGACATGAATATAATAACCCTCGCCAGAATATAGATAAGACAGGGTATAGAGCAGGATTGTGAAGGCGGAATCGCCTTCACGCTTCATCACACGGCGCACGACACGGTCGTGCATAAAATCGGTATTCAAAGGGAAATAGTCAAGCCCTTGTTTTATTCGTCCCATACTATTGATTGTTTTTATAAATCAGTCTGCCAATTCTAATTCTGGTTTTGGTCCTGATTTTGATTGTAATTGTAATTCTAATTCTGATTTTAATTCTGACCCCGATTCAAAGGCTGAGCCGGACCGGGATTCGGCATCCGGTTCGTATTCAAATTCCGATTCGCGGACTTTCCGCCTTTTCCGTTCGATGCTGGCAGCTACGGTTTCAAGGGCATGCAGAATAAGCTCCCGCCGCAACGTGGGGTCTTCCGTGGAGGTAATTACCGGATAATTGCTTTCCCTGTCGTATGCCAAGGAGCGTTTTTCATTCTTCCGGTGGTTCCGGCTGACAGTTTTACGACATTCCTTGCAGTAGTTGCCGGGAAGACCGGTTTTCTTATTGATATAAAAGGCACTTGCCGGAAGAGAGCGTTTGCAACATCCGCAAACGAACAGTGTTTGTACTTCTGAGTTTTTCATTTTGTTATCCAATTATAAATTATAAATACTAGTTTTTATCAGTCAAGCCTGTAATCATCCAA
>CAJTSF010000078.1 GCA_910578985.1 uncultured Odoribacter sp.
TAGTCAATCAATATTCATTCACGGCATCACAAGCAAGTGGGCCTCGCACCGTTACCCGCAAGAAAAAAGGGATAGCCGGATTCTTTGGAGGCAAGGAAACCGTACAATTGCCATCCGGTAATACAAAAGAGAGAGCACGGGGCAACGAGCTTATTTCCTTGCAGGAAGAACGCAGAAGAAACATTGAGACCTATACGGACAGCCTGCGGTTACACAACCGTGAACTCAACGGGAAGCTACGCACGTTGATTACAAGTCTGGACGAGCAGACATCAATTGCATTTCAAAGTAAAGAAAAACGTCTTAAAGCTTCCTACGAACATTCCTCTCTTGTCATTACCGGTTTGATTGTTTTCTCAATTATCCTGTTATTCGTTTTGTATCTTATCATACAACGGGATATAAAGGTAAAGGCAAGGAACAGAAAACGTTTGGAGGAAACAATAGAACAGAACAATGCGTTGCTGGAAATGCGGAAGAATATTATCCTGACCATATCCCATGACATTCGCGCCCCGCTGAACATCATCAGCGGCAGCGCGGAACTGGCTATGGATACCCGTGAGAAGAAACGCAGGAACGTCCATCTGAACAATATCCGGATTGTGTGTAAACACGTGGTACATTTGCTCAACAACCTGTTGGACGTGTACCGTCTGAACGAGGCCAAAGAAACCTGCAACGATGTACCGTTCAACCTGAACGGACTGCTGGAACGTATCGCTTCGGGATTTTCTCATGTGGTCACCGACAAGGGCATCCTGTTCCGGCAGGATTTCAAGGACACTGATGTCAATCTATATGGAGATGCGGATCGTATCGAACAGATTATGGATAATCTGCTAACCAATGCCGTCAAGTTTACCGAGTCGGGAACCATCGCATTGAACGCCTGTTACCATGAAGGACTATTGACGTTGGAAGTGAAGGATACCGGTATCGGCATGAGTCAGGAAACCCTTTCCCGCATTTTCCGGCCGTTTGAGCGCCTGACTTCCGCGACAAACGTGGATGGTGTCGGATTGGGATTGCCTATCACGAAAGGGGTAGTCAGGTTGCTCGGCGGGGAAATAAACGTGACGAGTGAAATCGGACAAGGCTCCACGTTCAGCGTGACGCTTCCTTTAAGCACGACAGATGAACCGGTGGAGAGCGAGAACAGGATACTACTGAATTTGGAGCATTTGCCTGCAAATGTACTGGTAATAGACGATGACACGATGTTTCTTGGCGTAATAAAGGAAATGCTGGAACGCAACGGCATAACCTGTACTATGTGCTCGTCAGCCAAGGATGTAGTCAAGGCAATACGGGGTAAGGATTATGACCTGCTGCTGTCCGACATCCAGATGCCGGGAACTAACGGATTCGAGTTGCTGACACTGTTGCGTAACTCGAACATAAACAATTCCAGAACGATACCTGTCATCGCTATGACTGCGCGTGGCGACAGGGAAAAAGAGGCGTTTCTCCACGCGGGGTTTACAGATTGCATTTATAAGCCGTTCTCTTCATCAGAACTGCTCAGCCTGCTTTCAACGATAAGAAGAAACCGGCAGGAAGACAACCATAGCGTTGATTTCAGTCTGATACTCTCTGAAGTCAGCAACAAGTCGAAAACGCTTCTTTCCTTTATCTCCCAGTCGGAAAAAGACCGGGAGGAACTCGCTACGGCAATGAAAAACGGTGACAGGCAGAAATTACGTGAAATCACCCACCGAATGCAACCGATGTGGGAACTGTTGCAAATGGAAGATGCCTTGTCCGCCTATCGTACCCTGCTGAAAGACGACACCGCAACCGATGACGCTGTACGGGAGCACACACGGCAGATAATGAAATGTACCGCCATGATCATAGCGGAAGCGAAGAATGAAATAAAAAGAGTGACGAATGAAACGGAAGATACTGATAGTTGAAGACAATATAGGTCTGTCACAGATGCAGAAAGACTGGCTCTCACAGGCGGGTTATGATGCCGTGACGGCCATGAACGAAACGATAGCACGCTCGTTGATACGTAGAACGCAGTTCGACCTGATATTATCGGATGTGCGCCTGCCGGAGGGTGACGGCATTTCCCTGCTGGAATGGTTGCGCAAGGAAAAGAAAGACATCCCGTTCATTATCACGACCGAATATGTTTCCGTACCGGATGTGGTGCGTACCATCAAGCTCGGAGCCAGGGATTACCTGCCCAAACCGGTAC
>CAJTSF010000079.1:0-738 GCA_910578985.1 uncultured Odoribacter sp.
TATCAAATGCTTGATCATCATAAGGAGATTCAAATTTAGTACCATCATCAGATAAAGGTAATATTTCTTCACCAAAAGATTCCATTTTTCCTGAAATCAACATCGGTCCTTCCAAATACACTTTAATCTGTGCATAATAATTACTAACAATCTCTATTTCCCTTATACTCACCTCATCACACCCATCAATTTTTTTTACATAATATACCGTATCCACCCCTGACCCATTAGAACGATATATTGTATCCCGACTTGAAGTGATCACATCTCCAATCCACGGTGTATTGGTATTATTGTATATATTTACTACCTGATCGAATGTACCGGTCAATCCCGTCATCAGGTTTGTATCCACACCCATCGCGATGGAATACCTGTCCAACACTGCCGTATCCGGAGAAGTGGAATACACAGCCACGATAGTATCATAAGCGGTATAAGTTCCTGCATTGCACAGCAGAGTGTCCAGTTTGATTCCGCCCAACTCATACTTCGAGTCCGGCACGTCATAGCAATGGCTGGTCGAAGCGTTGGCAATGAGATAAGTCCCCGGTTCCGTAATCGTGATATTCTTGGTGAAAATCTCCCCCACACCGGGCTCGGTATAATGATTCGTGAATGAACGGATGGTATCCGAGTACATCGCTGCAGAGCCGGTCTCGTTGATAAAATAGTAGCTGACGTACACATCCCCCAACTCCTGCTCCTCCCCATTGGTCGGTCCCCACACATTCAAGC
>CAJTSF010000079.1:745-2186 GCA_910578985.1 uncultured Odoribacter sp.
ACGTACACATCCCCCAACTCCTGCTCCTCCCCATTGGTCGGTCCCCACACATTCAAGCGCACTTCCTTGCCGGTCGCACCGGGACACATGCCCACCAGCGAGCTTCCTCCCGTCAATCCGTTCTCCGCTGCCGACAGGAACACCCGGATGCTATCCCTCAACTGCAAGGTCATCTCTTCCGTGGTACGCTCGTTCACTCCAGCCGCAAGCGTCGGGTCGCTCACCACGCACTGCAAGCGCATGCCGTCGGTCGTGCCCGGCGCATGCCGCACGACCAATGTGTCTCCCAATCCATGCACGAGATAATTGAAAGCCGGATTGCTCACGCTATGTTCCCCGGGAGTATTATCGAAATTATTCCAATCGCCACCCTCCAAAGCATACTGCCACTGGTAGCGGATGTTATTTCCTGTGGAACGAGCATTGACGTAAAAGAGAACATCGCTTCCCTCGCACGCCCATCGCTTGCCATCCGACTCCGCCGAAATATCATCGATAAAGATACCCGGTTCCGGATATTTATCGACATCCCCAATAAAGGTGGGGATTATCGGATAGTTTTTAGAACTCAACACCCCCGAAGCGGTCATATCCCACACAATGTGCGGGTCACGATTCCCAGGCGCCATTTCCCATCGCACCCTCGCAATAAAAACTGTATCTTTCAGAAGCAATTCCGGATAAATGCCGTTACCCGCCGTATTTTTCCGCACACCTACGCGCAAGCGTTTCTGCGACGATGCCCACCACGTGGAAGCGGATGCCGTCAAGGCATTCTGACCACCGCCAAGACTGATGTCCTGATGCACTTGCACCAACTCCGGTCCTTCCGTAAAGGAAAACGCATTCTCGTTAAACATGAAATAAAAGTCGGCGTCGCCCATGTAAACATCCCCTCCGTTCCAATTGTCATTCGGGCGATAAACGCTAATGTCGAATTGAAGCTTGTTCCTGCCATCCTCATTAACTACCTTCTGATGATGCACGATCAGATGCAATGAGTCTGTAAAATTGGTCTGTGCCTCAACCCCCACACACAATAGCACCAAAATCCATACACACAACTGTTTACGCATAATCCAAAGATTTTTCTACATATATGCGAGGGCAAATGTACAAAAATATTTTCTTCCCGAACAAGAAACCACGCAACTTTTTTCTACTCTCGCCCTATTTTTTAGGGATTTCAGGCGTTTGAAGAAAGATTTCAGGGGAATAACAAGTGTTACACTCTATCTTCTTTCCATACTCCTCCCATATTTGTCCAATCGCAATGGACTGAATATGGGAGGAGTATGGGACGTAAATGGGAGGTGTTCCATGATTACACCGTGATAACATCTCAATAGATAAAAAGAGGGCGGCTCAAAAAATTTGAGCCGCCCTCTTTATATTCATGGCAACCGATATTATCATCGGTCCGGTTACTCCAAAGGTACGG
>CAJTSF010000080.1 GCA_910578985.1 uncultured Odoribacter sp.
GCGTACCGCGTAGATGGCATTGGGCGAGCCGCCCTCTTCGAAGAGGACGCGGGGTGCCGTGGCATCGTTGGCGGTGGCGTTTTCATCGTTCTGGCGGCGGAGGGCGTCACTGATGTCCAGAATGGTGGTCTTGTTGTGGATGCCGTTCCAGCTCAACGTCCAGAAGAAGCCTTTTTTGTCGATGAGTTTGCCCCACACGGAAAATTCGCATCCGACGTTTTTCTGGCGTCCGAAGTTGTCTTTTACCTTGGTCGTTCCGCTGGAGGGCGGCATGCTGATGTCGATGAGCATGTCGTCCGTGTATTCGAAAAAGTAATCGAAGTTCACGTTCAACCGCTCTTTCAGGAAGGAAGAGGTCAGCCCGATGTTGGTTTTCCGGGTGGTCTGCCACGTCAGGTTGGGGTTGCCCATGGTGATGGGGATGGCGCCGATGCCGTTGTAGTGCGAGTGGTTGATGTCATACTTGTAGGTCGTAATCGCCTGGTAAGAGGGGAATTTGACGCTTCCGGTGTGTCCGTAGCTTCCTCGCAGACGCAACATATTGACCCACGTAAGATTTTTGATGAAATTCTCCTGATGGAGGTTGTATCCCGCTCCGACAGCCCAAAAGGGAGCGAAGCGATTGTCGGCTCCGAACAAGGAGGAACCCGACAGGCGGTAAGAGCCATCGATGAAATAGCGGTTCCTGAAAATGAAGTTGGCGGCAAGGAATCCTCCGACACTGGTTTCCAGGGACTCGCTTCCAGAGGGATGTTCGCCGGTCGGATAGTTGGAGGCATAGCCCAGTTCGGATAGTTGTTCGGACAGGAATCCGACGCCGACAGTCGTGCGGCTTAATGCGTTGGATTTCTTGATTTCACCGCCGACGTTCAAGGTCAGGATGGTTCCCCGGTCGTCGAAGGAGTGGATGTAGTTGCCGACGATTTTTCCGGTGTAGGCTTCGTTGGAATTGTTTGTCAGCGTGTATTTTCCGCGTTGGGTCGGGTCTTGCACGCCACTGAATTGGTGTGAGTTGGGAGATACGAAAACATCGCTTGTCCCGCGTCCCGAAGTGACGGTTCCTTGGGCGGTGATATACAGGTTGGGTTTGATGTTGTAACGGATGTCCAGAGAACCGGTCAATGTCCGTGTCTGGCTCTTGTCAAAACTTTTCAGCGAGGCTTCGTACAAAGGATTTTCGAATCCCCAGGAGAGCGACTGGTTCAAATCGCCGAATTCGTCATAGGGCAAGTCGTATGGGTTGGCATACAGGTATTTGGAGAAGTTCCCGTATTTGGAGTTTTTGACATTGATTTGGTCGTGTCCGCCGCGGAAAGTGACCACCAGTTTGTCTTTCAGACGGTAGGACAGGTAGGCGCTGAATCCTAAATTGCGGCGGTTGTCGTCTTTCATGACCCCGTTGGTTGTGGCGTAACGGGCGGTTACGTTGTATTCCAGACCGGAGGCGCGTCCCGTCACCGAAACGGAGTGGTTCCAGGAGGCGGAATTGCGGATGGGTTTGTGTATCCAGTCGGTATTGACGCCTTGCTGGATTAATTTGTATTTGCGGTAATATTCTTTGTCCTGGGCTCCGGTGGGGGATTCGTATAATCCTGCCAGTTTTTCCAGTTCGAGTTTTTGGGCTGCATCGCAGAGGTCATAGCTGGAAAGGTCGGCAAAACTGAATTCCGGCATGAAATCGTAGCGGATGCGCAAAGGGGCTTCCGCCACCCGCTTCCGCTCGATGATGATGACCCCGTTGGCGGCATTTTCTCCGTAGAGTGCCGTGGCGGATGCGTCTTTCAGGATGCTGATGCTCTCGATGTCATAGACGTTCAAGTCGTACAGGTTGGCTAATGTCGATTCTACTCCGTCAATGACGATGAGGGGAGTGTTCAGGCCGACTTCGTTGGAAGTTGCCAGAGAAGTGGCTCCACGGATAATCAGTTCCGGAATGTAGTTGGGATTGGACCCCATCTCGTTGTTTTTCATGATTTGCATACTCGGTTCCAAGATGGAGAGCGCCTGCAGCACATTGGTGGGAGAGGTGGCCAACAGTTCCTCGGATTTGATGGTTTTGGCAGCTCCTGTAAAGCTGTTCTTTTGCCGGGTGAAATATCCGTTCACCACCACTTCGTCCATTTCGGCGGCTTCTTCTTCCAGG
>CAJTSF010000081.1:0-1887 GCA_910578985.1 uncultured Odoribacter sp.
TCTGGAAGACCTGCAGGAAGCGGAGAACTTGCTGAAAGACGTGGAGAGAAAGTCTCAATGGCGTGCCGACATCAACTCTGTCCGTTTGCTGATGAGCCGGGTGTATCTCTATATGTGCGATTACGCCAATACACAGAAATATGCGGCAATGGTGATTGAAAACGGTCCTCGGCTGGAGAATCTCAATGGTTTTAGCGGAGAGTCTTTCCTGACACCCGAATTGTCGGAACTGATTTTCTCTATGGGAAGCACTTCCATATTTGGCAGTGTGTCGCTGGATAAGGAAAGTTCGCAGAGTGCCAATGAGTTTCGGATTTCAGACGAATTATACGCCGCCTATGATGCGGTTGGCGGGCACGACTTGCGTTTGCAGCATTATGTGACCAGAAAAGAGGGGACGCTACGTTATAAGAAACTTCAGGGGGATGCTTATAGTACGCCGGAAATGTCCGATATTTTCATTATGCGCACCTCGGAGGCTTATCTGAATCTGGCGGAAGCGGCTGTTTGCGGTGATAACGAGACAGCAGCCCGCGAAGCGTTGAAAACGTTGAGGAGAAACCGTATCGAAACGGCATACGCCGCCGAAGATGCCGATAAGATAGATGCGCTCGGCGGTAAAGAATTGATGGATTTCATCCGTTCGGAACGGCAACGCGAACTCTGCATGGAAGGACACCGCTGGTTTGACCTCCGGCGTTACCGGGTGGCGGCGAAATACGCACAGCCTGTAAACCTTGTGCGGGTGATGATGAATAGGGAAGAGGGAAGAATGACCTGGCACCGCCGGTTTACGCTGACATCGGACGATCCCGCCTGGGTATTGCCTTTGCCGAAAGAGGAAATAGACAAAAATGCGGGAATGATTGACAATCCCCGTGACGAAAGAAGCTATGAAACACTTTAAATTCTAAATATGATGAAAAAATATATATTAGGCGTATTGATGTTTGCAAGCATCTGGGCTTGCAGCAAAGAAGACTGGCCGGACAACAGCGCTCCCGAGCGCAACTGGTTGGCTCCCGAAGAGGGCGCGACGGATGAGATAAGCGTATTGCGGCGGGAATTTCATGACCGCAATGGCATTTATTTGTTGTTTTCCGATACGCTCGGCATACGCGAAAACAAGACGCTGACAGGAGAGACTGTCTATGACTACCAAATTTTGGGATATGACATGACTACGCCGGCGTGGTCACAGGATTCTTTTTCTTATCAATATTATACGAATCACGATAAGCGCAAAAAGGCGGTTGAATTTGTAGAAGACTGCATTTTACCCAATATTTCCAATCTCTTTTGGCCGAATGCGGTTTTGTTGCTTGACCGGCTGGAATACTTCAAATATGTGATGTTTGATGAAAATTGGGATTGGTTTGACGATTACGTCCTTTTAAATCTTACCTGTCAGAACAAATTGCAAGCCATGGTATTCGGAATCGGGGATGTCACCGAAAAAACGGAAGAGGAAAAGGAGGCGATGAAAAACGAAATTCTGCAAGTGATGGTTTCCGAAAAGGTTTCTCTGCTGCCGGCAAAGGATATGGAACTTTTTTACAGTTACAGCAATGAATGGTATAATGTCAATGGCTATGTCATTACGGATGCAGGTCATACATTTGAAGAATTGGGATTGTTGGCAAAACTGGAGGACAACGGGAGTATTTCAACGACCTCTAAAGAGTATGATTTGGCTGCTTTTATCGAGCGGATTTTTACCATCTCAAAGGATGAGTTTTATGCTCAATTCCAATCCTCTCCATTAATTATCAGCAAAATGGAAGCACTTGTTTCCGTGCTTCAGAAATATGGTGTTAATATTTATACGGAAGAATGAAACGAATATTGACTCTGGCTTTTATATTTGCCCTGCTGCTGTGCCCGCTG
>CAJTSF010000081.1:1897-2137 GCA_910578985.1 uncultured Odoribacter sp.
AAGCCGAGGGCTTTGTGATTCGCGGCAGGATTGCCGGCATGCCGGACGGCGTCAGCGTGGCTTTGCTGACGGGGGAAGAATTACCCATAAAAACGCTGGCGGAGACAACGGTGCGCAAAGGACGCTTTGAATTGCGCGGAAAACTGGACAAGCCGACGGTCTGTACCCTGGTTACCAACAACCTTTCCATCGTGTCCGATGATAATCTTTCTGGAATCCGCTGGACCTACACGCCCGTGT
>CAJTSF010000082.1 GCA_910578985.1 uncultured Odoribacter sp.
GATGGATGAAGTCTGCAAATTATCGGCACTATTCCGGTTTAGTGCCGAAATTTTGCTCTCTTTGCAGAGAAAACAGATTCAAGATGAGTAACGAAACGACAACAGCCATACTCGATTATGCCGAAATGCACCATGATTTCAGCATAGAGGACTTGTTTGCCTATCTTCACGAAAGAACCGGCATCAATAGGTCTTCCTTGTCATGGTATCTGTTCAAACTTGTAGATGATAACGCACTCGTCAGAATCGGACGTGGCATGTATGGCAAAGTGGTGAAGCAATCCTTCTTTCCGAAACCGGCAGATGAAGTGAAAAAGGTATATGAACTGTTGCAAGCAAATTTCCCGTTTGCCAGGTTTTGTGTCTATCAAGGTGAAATCATCGCACCGTTACAACATCATCTTTCTTCCAACAGTGTAATCTACGTGGAAACGGAAAGGGATTCGGTGGAAACCGTTTTCAATTTTCTGAAAAACGAAGGCCGGGAGGCTTACCTTCGACCGGACAAGGAAATGATATACCGTTACGTGGATATGGACCGCAGGGCGTTCTTTGTCAAAAATCTGGTTTCGGAAGCACCCTTGCAGAAAGTGTCCGACGTACCGATGCCTACATTGGAAAAACTGCTGGTCGATATATTGAGGGACTCCGACTTTTTCTATCTGCAAGGCATTGAAAGCGAACATATCATAGAAAATGCCTTTAACCTTTATGCCGTCAACAGAAGCCGGCTTTTCAGGTATGCCGGCAGACGGAAGGTGAAGGAAGAATTATCGTCCATCCTGAATAATTTGAATATACAATGATAAAGAAAGAATGTTTCACGACAGAATGGATCGGGCAGGTTTCATCCGCATTGCATTACAATGACAAGAACCTGATAGAAAAAGTAATCCGCGCATTGTCGCTGCTTGAAATGTTGGTCGGGGCCGGTTGTCCTCTGGTTTTCAAGGGCGGAACGGCACTGATGCTCATACTCGGAAAGTCGGCCCATCGTCTATCTATCGACATTGATGTGATTTGTCCTCCGGGGACAAATATCGAGGATTATCTGAAAGCGTTTGCCGATTTCGGTTTTACTGATCTGGAACTTGTAGAGCGCAAGCAAAGGAATGACGCCAACATCCCTAAAAGCCATTCCAAGTTTTTCTACCAGATAGCCTACCGGAATGATGCGGACGCGCAATCCTACATCTTGCTGGACGTATTGTACGAAGATGTTCATTATTTACAGACCCGGCAGATAGCCATAGACAGCCCGTTCATACGTTTGGAGGGAGAGCCGTTAATGGTAACGGTTCCTTCTGCGGAAGATATTCTCGGGAACAAGCTGACTGCTTTCGCTCCCAACACAACCGGAATACCTTATTATAAAAACGGTAAGTCCTGCTCGATGGAGATTGCCAAACAGCTCTATGACGTGGGCCGGCTTTTTGAGAATGTATTGGATTTGCAGATCACCTCACAGGCGTTCCGTAAGATTGCAGCGGTGGAACTTTCATACCGTTCTTTAGGGACTGATGCAGGACTGGTGTTCAACGATATTCGCCAGACGGCTCTTTGCATATCCACACGGGGCAAAGCCGGAGAAGGAGATTTCAATCTGATGCAGGACGGTATCATCCGCGTCAAGTCGTTCATGTACAAACAACGTTATCTGATAGATAACGCCATTATTGACGCGGCACGGGCGGCTTATCTGGCCACGCTGATTGAAAAAGGCGTTACACGAGTGGAACCGTACCCGGAAAATCCGAACGATATAAAAGATTTGGTTATCCGGACTTCATTGACAAACAAGTTGAACAAGCTGAAATCCAATTTACCGGAAGCCTACTACTATTGGGCTAAAACGAGCGAGTTGCTGGAATCTTGAAAAGGAATATCCGAACTTGAAATAGTGGATTAGCATAATACAAGAGAAGTCGGTTCAAATTACAGACGGACTTGAACCGGCTTTTTCTATAAGAGGGTATTTTAATGAGTATCAGGTATGGATACTCCATCCATGAAAAGGTTCCAACAGAACGGAATACGACCGGTCGGGATTGCCGTGATAGATCAATCCCCCGACGATACCTGTCTTTCCGTCCGGATAGCATTCCCTGAACCCGAACGAG
>CAJTSF010000083.1 GCA_910578985.1 uncultured Odoribacter sp.
CAAGGAGGTGGTTTTTTGATTAGGGTGTTTCTGTACCCAAAAACGCCCCATTGGGAGAAGAAGTCACCCCGATACGGGGTGGGCGCGCGAAAAATCCCGTTATACAAGTCTGGTTTAGGTGCCGGTGGCGGTATATCCTATGTCAAACTTGCATAACGGGATTTTTCGCGTCTTAGCGGTAGAAAGCAGTGCTTTCTGTCTGTTTTTATGAAACGCCCCTCCATCTGGAAGGGCAGAGCGGTAAGCGTTCCGCTTGGCGTGCCTCCGTTTCTTTTCCGCAACTCCTTTTCATTTCCTGCATCTCTGTATGCGGTCAGGTAGTCTTTTGAGTCCGCAAATGTAGGGCACCGGTCTGACAAGCAAGGTCGGGCGTTGTCCGCTAAAAAATCTCCAGCCCTACGGGTAGTATTCAAGCCTTCGGTTTTATCGGAACCTTGCGGAATGTCATCCTCGGCACCTCAATTATTGCGGCATCAAAAGGCAACCATACCGCACGTCATACAGACACGCCGGAATAAAAAAAAAGTCGTTCCGGGAAACGGAGTAAATTAAAAAAGGCTCCACCCGACGACTCCAGAAATCCAGAATAAATTAAAAACTTACAGTTATGGCAGCAAAAAGAAACATCCCCGAAGCATGGAAAAATCAATGGTCTAAATTCATGTTTAACTTCTTTGACTACTTGCCTACCAAGTACGAGGCTAACAAACGGGAGTGGTCTATCCGCAGGATGATATGGGATTTTAAGGACGGGAAGCGCAGTGCGTCTGTGGCGGAACTTGTAGCGAAGAAGATGCGCGAGCAGTTCGGTGCGGAGGTTTGCAACGTGACGTTGGTCTGCATACCAGCCAGCAGCGGAGAGAAGAACGAAATCAGATACAAGGCTTTTGCCGAAGAGGTGGCACGGCTGACGGGGTGCAGGAATGCGTACAAAGCAATTACCATTGAGGGTGGACGGCTTGCCATCCATGAGACGAAAGCAGCTAAGACGGTGCAGACGGTGGAGGTCATCAAGTTTGACAAGCGTTTTTTCAAGGGTAAGAAATGCCTTGTATTCGATGATATACTGACGCAGGGGCATAGTTACGCACGGTTTGCGTGTGCACTTGAAACGCTTGGGGCAGAGGTTTTGGGAGGCTATTTCTTAGGCAAGACAATTCTTTTATAACAATTTAGTCCATACAATTATGAATACTCTTTTTGATAACGATTGCCGCTACATGAGCGACAGCGAACTGATTTACGAAATCAGCAACAACAGACAGATTGTTTCGGACATCGAACGCAGCAACGAAGTGATAGACCTTGAAAAATTGTTTTCCTCTTTGACTCCTGGACGCAGGAGGGTAGCCGTGGCAGCCGTGGAGATATACAAGAGGCAACAGTCGCAGCAGGTGGAACGCAGGCAAATAAGGATGAGTAAAGACGTATACGAACTGATGGAGCCGTTGATAGGAGATTTGCCGAATGAGGAGTTTTGGGTAGTGTC
Source organism: uncultured Odoribacter sp. (assembly GCA_910578985.1). GTDB lineage: Bacteria > Bacteroidota > Bacteroidia > Bacteroidales > Marinifilaceae > Odoribacter. The sequence goes on from CAJTSF010000083.1 coordinate 1,490, forward strand.
GATAAACCAAGCCGGACGGCTTATCAAGAAAGTACGCATATCGGTAGGCGGCATAGACCAGACTTCAGCGGATATAAGGCTGATTATGCGCGTGCTGATTGATACGGGGGCGGTGCAGTTCGCAGCGGTGCACAACCATCCGAGTGGCAACAGCCGACCGAGCAATGAGGACAAGAGGCTGACGGAGCAACTTAAAAAGGCGGCAGGGTTATTCAATATTAGGATGATAGACCATGTGATTATAACGAATGGTGGATATTACAGTTTTGGCGATGAGGGGCTGATTTGACGGAGGGGTGCAGGGCGCACCCATTCCGTTTGCTCGCACGCTCGCAAACGGAATGGGGCCCGAAAAGCGGAATGGCTGGTCGTGTTACCGTTCCTTCAACCACGGAGGGGGTATGTGCGAAAACAGTTGCTTTTTGCACATGAAACGAATTTTGTGTGCAAAATGTGGGTGATTTTGCACGTTTGCTTTGTTTTTTCAAAATATTATCCCGATGTTTGTAGTGCCCAATTTTAATATAGAAAATGAATCCCTTTTCATCGCGTAATCCGTAAAGCCGGATTAAGGTTTCACTATTACCTTTGGGCATGCGATGATAAG
>CAJTSF010000084.1:0-1304 GCA_910578985.1 uncultured Odoribacter sp.
GTTCGGAATGGGAAATACCGCATGACGGGAAATTTGGAACGGATGGACAGATATATTTTGCGGGTAGGGGATTTTCGGCGTACATTGTTTCTCGACAATCAACCCATTGTAGGCTATTTTGCTCCAAGCAAATACGACACCACAATCATGGCATTGACGGTTAGGGGAAGCCGGGAGCAGGAGATGCTTATCCTAAGTGAAGACTACATCATGAGCCGGATAATGTGTGCGGCATTCGGTGTAGGAAAGGTGGAACTTGCCAAATACGACGCTTCGATGGTGCCTGTAGTCGATAGTAACCTCGACCTGCATACGACTGCCATGTTCCTGACGGAGATGTTGCAGACGGAATACCCTTTTGCCGACCTGCTGCGGCAATACGAATCCCTGTCGCCGGAAGTGAAGGCTTCCTGGATGGGACAGGAGTTGGCGGAGAAAATCGAGGCGGAGAAGCACATCCGCGTGGGGGGAACGGCTGCCGCGATTGAACTGGCCGACCCGGAAGGGCGCATTCGTAAACTGTCCGACTTGCGGGGCAAATGCGTCATCATTGACTTCTGGGCTTCCTGGTGCGGACCGTGCCGCAGAAAGTTCCCCGAACTGAAAGCCCTGTATGCCGACTACCGGGATGCCGGACTGGAGGTGTTCGGCGTGTCGCTCGACGACAAAAAGGAGGCATGGACGAAAGCCGTTGCCGACTTGCAATTGCCGTGGCAGCACGTCTCTTCCCTGAAAGGATGGGAGTGTCCGGTGGCAAAGACTTACAAGGTGACCGGCATTCCGAAGATGTACTTGCTGGACAAGGAGGGAGTCATTGTAGGCGTAGACCTGTCGGAGCAGGAATTGCGGGAAAAACTCGATGTCTTATTGAAAAACAAATAAAAAGAACAGATATGAGAAAATTATATACCATACTATGTGTACTTGCCTTGACCGGCTGTTCGGGATTCCTCGAAGAATACTCGCAGGACAAGGCGTATGTAAAAGGTTGGGAAGACCTCGACGAACTGATGCTGGGGAATGCTTACTTCAATCCGGTTCGAATTGTTGGAGGATGGTGGGCGCAAGGAACAGACGGGGTATTCTATTACCCCTGGATTCATGTATTGGCGGATGAATTGCAGCAGATAACCGATGATAGTGATTTCGGTCAAAATTATGCGGCATTTGCGCTTTACGGCTATCACTCCTGGCAGTTGCGGGTGTATGAAGACCCGGCGGGACAGCGTACGTGGGACGATGGAGCGGATTTCAATAAATTGTATGCACATATCAATGCCTGCAACATCATTTTGCATGAAATT
>CAJTSF010000084.1:1314-1548 GCA_910578985.1 uncultured Odoribacter sp.
CTCCTTATGAAGCGGCGGCAACGGAAGAAAATGATGTGCAAAATATCCGCCGTATCAAAGGAGAATGCCATTTCCTGCGGGCAGCCAATTATTTTATGCTGGTTAATTTCTACGGTAAGCCTTATGAGGCGGCGACGGCAGCTCAAGACCCTGCTGTCCCATTGAAACTGAGCCATTATGTGGAAGACCTGGATTACCGGCGCAATTCCGTGGCGGAAATTTACAACCAGATTC
>CAJTSF010000085.1 GCA_910578985.1 uncultured Odoribacter sp.
CCAGCATCTTTGCCGTACCCTGCACGACGGGCGACATGATGCTGTTTATCGTACCCAGTACCACCGTCGGAAAGAACATGATGCACAGACCGATAGCGAACGGGCGGAGCATAGGGAACACGTCTATCGGTTCGGCTCTCGCCAGCGACTGCCATACCCGGTAGGCCACATAAAAGAGTGCGCCCAGCCCGGCGATGCCTTTCGCCACGCCCGCCATGTCCCCGCATAGCGGCATCATCTGTTCGTAGAGCGAGCGCAGAATTTGGTGAAGGTTGTCGAAATTCATAGGCTACCAATATCTTTCGTTCATGTTCCCGTACAGCCCCATGATGCGGTCAAGGTCGTTTTTCTTCTTCGCACGCAGGTAACTCACGCTAATGTTCTTGTTGGTGTAGTAGCTCACGAGGTTGCGGTAACGCTTCATTTTGGAGTAGCAGCGTTCCACCACGTCCATGCGCTCCTTGTCCGTCATGGAGAGCGTGGTGATATTCACCACATTCTTCAGTTCCGTCAGCACATCGTTGGATTCCTCCAATAACTTGGTGTAGCCAAAGGCGATGGCTCCCAGTTCCTCCACCGTGAAGTTGTCGTCACGCATCATCTTCTGGAAACTGGTCACATAGGTGTCGGTGATGTCACCCACCATCAGAATGGTCTGCTGCACCTTCCGGGCGTCCTTTACCAGATTGTTCACGGATTTGAGTGCGTCGTAATACTTCTTGCCCTGTTCGTAAATCTTCACGGTCTCTTGAAAATTTTTTATCATATTCTGGGCGGTCGTGGAAGTGTGTACCACGTTCTTCGAGGTGTTCACGATGCTCTGCGCGATGTTGGACGGGTCTATCACCGCCCACTGTGCGCTTGCCCTGCCGACTGCAAACAGGCACAGGCAGATAATAAGTGTTATTCTTGTTCTCATGTTACTTTGGATTTTAGTGGATTTCATTATTTATTGCTCGCCTATCGGATGGTCCGGTTTCGGGTTCACACGCACGTAGTCCCCGTTCGGCGAGAAGGTCAGGATGTCCGTCGCCTCGTTGTAGGACACGTCGATGCGGAATCCGGTGTTCATGAACAGATTGCCGTTCTCCTCCTGCAAGAGATAGGTTTCCGGCTTCAGCTTGCGGCGGATGCCGCTCCGCTTGAATACCGTCACCTTATAGGCTTCGCCCTCCTTGTAGATAAGCACGTCGGGCTTGCCCTCCACACTCTCCCAGTTTCCGCAAAGCAGGTCGCGTCGGTTGTCCGTTATGTCGCAGGATTGCAGCACCATGACCGCCAGCCCGATTAAACACTTGCTGACTTGCAGCATTTTCGTTCTTGATATACTCATACGCATTTTCTTTTTTAGTTGATGAATCTGTTTCTATTTATTCCTTTTTTC
>CAJTSF010000086.1 GCA_910578985.1 uncultured Odoribacter sp.
TCCAGTATGGAAAGAGCCGTAGAAATGCCATCTAAAAGAGAAGAAGACATTTTACCCCAAATATTAATCTGATATTCTTGAGGTTTTTCTCCGAAACGGAGTCCATCTTTATCTAATAAAGCATAACAAAATCTGACAAACTCTTTCTGTCTACCAACGATGGATGTAGATAAACGTATTTCATTTGAATTTACAGTTCGTCCTCCGTAGAATAAATTATCTAACAGTATAAGCAAGTCTGGTTCACATTCTCTGAGAAATTGATACGTTGGGGATGGTTCATGATTTTTTAAATCGTTGATAAAATCATGAACATTAAATGTTTTTATAGCTTCTTCTTTTGATTCTGTTTTTAATATTGATAAAAAACTATCTATCTGAGGACGATATTTTTCAATCATATCAAGATAGGTGTTTAATTCTTCCAATGATGCTGTTTCTAACATCTGGTTTGATAAATCATAATCAAGCTGTCTCAAAGAAGAACATAATTCATTCATTCGCTCGCCAAAATTGATAAAGTCGAAACGATACTCATGATCTTTGTTTGCTTTTAAATCTTTTTCAATAGGATAGCGCATTACCATTGAATTCGGATCAAAACCATTTATTGACTTTATATAATGTTCCACTGCATCCAGGTTTATAGAGCTTCCTACGTGTTTTTTCCCTTTATTCAGATATGATCGTAAGTTAGCCCAAAGATTTTGCAAATCATGTCCTAACTCCAGAAAATCACGCTTAGCCTGTTCCGTTTGTTCTCCATATTTAAAAAACAATAGTTTTAGGTATGTCTCTATTGAATGTCTATAATTGAAGAATAGAGGATATATCAAAGAATCGACTATAGCAAAATTATTGCTTTCTTTTTCCATTCTTTCAAGCAACATTTTTGCGCTTTCCCAATATCCATCTGAAATGGTTAAAAAGGAGAACGCGCCGTCTCCTTCCCAGCCAAAATGTGAAAAAGGCCCTCTTGCTATTAATTCTTCTTTGGTAAGTTCACGTATAATTACATCTGTTGTATTCATATTTTAGTATTCGTTATTATTAATCTCATACGGGTTAAAGTAAACACAAAATTACTCATTATTTGTGACTTAATCATAATAGCAATCGTATTTTATTCCCGGACAGTTTAATCATTGAGTATATCATAAACTGTTTTTTCTATCGGTTATTACTTGGCATTGTAATTACCAATTTCCTCCTTATCCCTTTTTGTTCCACATGACCGGAAAAGTCTTTTTTTGGATGCCTTGAAATCAGCTTCCGATGTAACGTGATGACATCCGGTGTAACGCATCGTCAGCCTTGTAAATCAACGAATTAAAGCCTATATATTCGCTGTCGAAATCAAATTTTGTCT
>CAJTSF010000087.1 GCA_910578985.1 uncultured Odoribacter sp.
GTTCAGTTACTACATCATCCCTCAAGGATGACATCGAATTTTCTAATTTGGAAAGCATTGGGACGGATGGAGCAAATACACAAATTGAGTTTAAGATTGATGTTACTAATATTTTATGTCCCAAATTAAAAACGATAAACGGACTGTTTAATATTGTAACATCTACTGTTGTATGGGGTATGACGGCTGATGAGGTGTCTTATCCTACCGTTGAATCAATATCCGAAAATCTTTCAATAACATGCCCGTATTCTGATTTTGGTTCTAATGGTATTTTGTCCATTGATTTTTCAGGTCTCAAATCAGTAAAAGGGATTAGTATAAGCGGGCAAGGAGATGTTAGCGATTTCAGTTCTTTCAAATACCTGTTTGAAAACAATGTTCTAACAGGAGAATCTCAATGGTCTGTCAGAGAATGTGCTTATAACCCCACATACCAAGATATGAAAGACGGGAAGTACAAGCCTGCCGAATAGATAACCAAACAATAAGTTTTCTGCCAATCCTCGGTATGCTTACCGTAAGGTAAGACTACCGGGGATTAACTATAAAAATAACGGTATGACCTATCACCAATTGAAATATCTGCTATGGAGCGTAGTTGTCGGAGTGACACTATCCTTGACATCCTGCATGAAGTGGGACTACGGCGATGCCGTAGAAGACTTCAATGCCACGGGAGCCGGACTGTTCATCACCAACGAGGGCAACTTCCAGTACGGCAATGCTACCTTGTCCTATTACGACCCTGCGACCAAACAGGTACAGAACGAAATCTTCTTCCGTGCCAACGGCATGAAACTCGGCGACGTGGCGCAGTCGATGACCATCTACGACAACAAGGGCTGGGTCGTGGTGAACAACTCCCACGTGATTTTCGCCATCGACCTGAACACCTTCAAGGAGGTGGGACGCATCGAGAACCTGACCTCGCCGCGCTACATTCATTTCCTAAGCGACGAAAAAGCCTACGTCACCCAACTGTGGGACAACCGCATCTTCATCATCAACCCGAAGAAATATGAAATTACCGGCTACATTCAAGTGCCGGACATGACGATGGAAAGCGGCTCGACGGAGCAGATGGTGCAGTACGGCAAATACGTCTATTGCAACTGCTGGTCGTATCAGAACCGCATCATCAAAATCGACACCGAAACCGACCAAGTGGTCGATGAACTGAAAGTCGGCATACAGCCCACATCACTGGTCATGGACTGCAACAACAAGATGTGGACGGTCACCGACGGCGGCTACGAGGGCAGCCCCTACGGCTACGAAGC
>CAJTSF010000088.1 GCA_910578985.1 uncultured Odoribacter sp.
GGGGAGGACCTCCATCTCGTTGTGGAAGACAAACATTCCCATGACTTGTACGAAATTGACGGTCCTTTTGAACTCGGGGCACGTTGCATCAACTGGCTGGACGAGATACTCCGGACAACCGTACAGCTTTTATCCGATTCCAATACAAAAACCGAATAGAAAGATAATGATGGAAACAATAATCATTGACAGGATATGCACCTCTTGCGGGTGTGACAAAGATACGGCACGGGAATACCTTGATGCCGAAGTAAGAAACCTGCGTGAATTACGCGACGCGAACGATTTGCGGGAAGGCGATCTGGAATCGGCATGCGACAACCTCGGCATTGAACAGGACTTCCTGCCTTTTTTCTGCGAATCACTCATTTATTAATGGTCATCAATTAAAATCAATATTATGGGATACTTTCAGAATATAAACAGCCTTACGGAACTGAAGAAGAGTTACCGCGTACTGGCATTGCAGAACCACCCCGACAAGGGTGGCAGCACGGAAACCATGCAGCAGATCAATCTCGAATTTGAAAGATTGTACGCCAAATGGAAGGATGACACGACCGTATCGGCCGTTGCATCCGGTTATGAAAACGACTATGCCGGCGCATCAGCCAACGAGTACACGGAATACGTCTATAACGAATACCGTTGGAAAGGCAGGAACTACAACGGACAGATGCGTGGGGAAATCGTGGAGATTATCCGTAAATGGCTCAAGGAAACCTACCCGCGCTATAAATTCTCCGTCACGCAGAACGGTTACCGTTCCATCAACATCTATCTGGTCAAAGCGGATTTCGAGGCTTTCACGAAAGAGTCCGGTCTTATCTATAAAGATATCAACCATTATCACATTGGAACAGACCGGACCATTACGGAACGGGCACGCGAGGTCATGCTCAACGTCTGTGATTTTACCATGTCGTACAACTACGACAACAGCGACATAATGACCGACTACTTCGATACCAATTTCTATCTGACACTGGGCATCGGACGGTATGACAAGCCCTATC
>CAJTSF010000089.1 GCA_910578985.1 uncultured Odoribacter sp.
GCGCCCGTTCGCCCTCCATCTCCAGGCTGTTCCGCCAGGCTACCGTCACCTCGTCCGCTTCCCGGCCCACCAACGTCAGCCCGTTCATCCGGGGCAGGGTGCCCGCGGTCATCGACAACCCGGCGGGGTCGAAAAGAGTGTGTTCGTTGAACACATGCAGGTTCTGTTTCAGGAACAGGTTATACCCGTTAATCACCGTCTCCCGTGTCGCCTCGCGCCAAACGTCGCGCAGGCGGAGGGTTTTCAGGCGTTGGTAGAAACGCACCGCCACGATCAGCCGCCTGCGGTTCATCTCCTGTTCCGGGCTGCGCAAAGTGCGTTTCACTAAGGGGAGGCTGCGGACGCGGGTCTCCCCGCGCACCGAATAGAACACCAGGTTGCCTACCCGTCCTCGAATCAAATGGTCTGTCTTTGCCATAACTTTTGTTTTTAAAGGTTTATACTCACGATTCCGGCGCCGGAATCAAATCTCGACGACAAAAGTATATCCCTTTGTAAACCAGCAAAAATCCATTATACCATCGAAGAAATAACTATACAAACGACACGAAAATCACAATCATCGAATTATTTTCATGATCTTTGTTTGCGACCTATTGGGGAAACGGTTGGGTTATCGCAAACACAAATCGGCGAACTTTTTCAACGCGATCGAAGTGTCATAACAAAACTTCCCCAAAGCAACATCCCTGACAACATAGGAGTATGAACAAATAATTTTCTTTCGTCGCATCCGCCATTCTCTTCCGATTTTCGTCCGACCGCGATGGGCTGAATATGGGAGGAG
>CAJTSF010000090.1 GCA_910578985.1 uncultured Odoribacter sp.
TCCCCAGCCTTACCCACACAATTCCTCGACGGTTTTACGGATAGCTTCCACGCCATGAGGATTCTCGATGACCCGCCCTTTCTCGTCGAGAATGAGGAAATAGGGGAAACCGTTAATTTGGTATTTTTTGAGCATCTCTTTATAACTTGCCTTGGGCAATACGTACTGCGGCCAGCGGGCTTGCTTTTTCTCGATGGCGGCTTTCCATGCCTCCAGGTTTTCGTCGCAGGAGACTCCGACGACCGCCAGGCGCTCGGGATAGCGTTCCGCCAGTTCCTTGATGGGTTCTATCGCCATCATGCAGGGGGCACACCACGTAGCCCAAAAATCAACCAGGACGATTTTTCCTGTCGGCACCACCTCCGCCAGGCGGCAGGGACGGCCTTCCGTGTCGTTCAGTGCGAGGTCTACCAGCGGGCGGTATTTCGCCGTCTGGCGCGCATAGGCGCAGTTCTGCCTGAAGGCGGCAAAGCGTGCCGGGTCGGCAGGTACGGATTCGATGGCACGCTCCAGGCGCTCCACCTCGTCGATGGTCAGGTTGTAGCCCTGCCGCATTAGGCGGTTGCCCAACCAGGCGGACACCGCCGAACGGGGATGCGAGGCGATGA